>CAMENN010000071.1 GCA_945928315.1 uncultured Clostridia bacterium | reverse complement strand
CGCAGCGGCATGATCGACATGACCGGCTCGCTGCTGCCCGGCATCGACGGCTTCGACACGAAGATGAACGCCGGCATCGTCAGCCTGATGCGCCAGTGCACGCGCTATGCGCTGCGCTATTCCCACCGTTCCGACCACTGGTTCACCTCCGTGCTCTCCAAGGGCTATTTTGAGTCCGGCACGGCTGTGCGCGGCTGAGAAAGGAGCCCCCATGGAGATCGACATTCGCCCGGTCGGCGCCTGCGGCGCGCTCGCCGTGCTCGGCAGCCAGATCAGCGAGACAACGGGCGCGCGGGTCGCCGCGCTGGAGCGGGCCGTGCACCGCGCGCACATCGCCGGGATCACCGAGACCGTGCCCGCGTTCGCCTCGCTGCTGGTGCGCTATGACCCGCTGCGCGCCGACTACGACGGCGTGAGCGCCGAGCTGCGCCGCCTTGCCGGGGACATCGCCGCGGGGAACGCGCACGCCGGCCGCACGGTGGACGTGCCCGTCTGCTACGGCGGCGCATACGGCGAGGACCTGCCAGCCGTCGCCCGGCATGCGGGGCTCTCCGAGGAGGAGGTCATCCGCCTGCACAGCGGGCGCACCTACCGCATCTATATGCTCGGCTTTCTGCCGGGCTTTCCGTATCTGGGTGGGCTGGACGAGCGCCTGTTCACCCCGCGCCGTGAGACGCCCCGCACGCGGATTCCCGCCGGGTCCGTCGGTATCGGCGGCCAGCAGACCGGCATCTACCCGATGGAATCCCCCGGCGGCTGGCAGCTCATCGGCCGCACGCCGCTTTGCCTGTTCGCGCCCGGCCGCGATCTGCCCTATGCCGCGGGCGACAGCATCCGCTTCGTGCCCATCGACGCGCGCGAGTTCGAGCAGATCGCCGCGCGGGAAAGAGAGGGCCATGCATGAACATCCTCTTCCCCGGCCCGCTGAGCGCCGTGCAGGATATGGGCCGTACAGGCCACGCCGCGCAGGGCTATCCCGAGTGCGGCGCGTGCGACAAGTACGCCCTGGCGCTGGGCAACCTGCTCTGCGGCAATCCGGAGACCGCCGCCGCGATCGAAATGACGCTCGCCGGCGCGACCGTTCAATTTGATCAGGACACTGTCATCGCGCTCACCGGCGCCGCCTGCGACGCAAAGCTGGACGGCCAAAGCATCCCGCTCAACGCGCCCATGCGCGTGCCGGCCGGCGCGACGCTGGAAACCGGCATGTTCACCGCCGGTCTGCGCGGCTATCTGTGCGTGCAGGGCGGCGTGGACGTCGCGCCCGTGCTCGGCAGCCGCTCCACCGATCAGAAGTGCCGCATCGGCGGCCTCGAGGGCCGCGCGCTGCGCAAGGGTGACCATCTGCCCATCGGGAAACCCGCGCCGGGCTATGCCTTTAGCCGGGCGGCGCACGCAGCAAAGGTTCTTCTGGACAAGCCCTGGCTGATGCGCCCGCGCACGGCCCACGCCTATCTGGGCGGGCAGGTCATCCCGCTGCTGCGCGCGGTGCCCGGCCCGCAGGACGATGCCTTCCCCTCTGAGAGCCTGCGCACGTTCTTCTCCGGGCTGTATGCCGTCACCCCCGATTCCAATCGCATGGGCGTCAAGCTCAGCGGCCCCGCCGTCGCCTCGAAAAACGGCAGCGACATCCTCTCCGACGGCATCGTCGAGGGCTCCGTGCAGATTTCCGCCAACGGCCAGCCCATCCTGATGCTCGCCGACCACCAGACCACCGGCGGCTATGCGAAGATCGCCACGGTCATCGCGCCGGACCTGTCCGCCGCCGCACAGCTGCGGCCCGGCGAGCTGGCCGCATTCCGTCCCATCACCGCGCAGCAGGCCGTCAGGCTCAGCCGGGAAACCGCGCAGCAGCTGCGCTATATCAAGGAGCTGATCGACCATGACTGATTACGCCAGCATGTCCCCCGCCGCCGTGCGCGCGCTGATTCGCGAGGGCAAAATCGACTTCCCGACGACTGGCATGTGCGCGGGCTACGCGCAGGGCAACCTCGTCGTGCTGCCCAAGGAGCTGGCCTGGGACTTCCTGCTGTTCTGCCAGCGCAACCCGAAGTCCTGTCCGCTGCTGGAGGTCGCTGACGCGGGCAGCCGCACCTTTCCGCAGTTCGGCGCGGGCAGCGACATCGCGCGCGACATCCCGAAATACCGCGTCTACGAGCACGGCGTGCTCACCGGCGAATATGCCGACGTCTCCCGCTTCTTCGACGAGCCGGGCCGCGAGCTGGTGAGCTTCCTCATCGGATGCAGCTTCTCGTTTGAGACGGCGCTGCTGGAGGCGGGCGTGCCCGTGCGTCAGATCGAAGAGGGCGTAAACGTCCCCATGTACAACACCAGCATCCCCTGCACGCCCGCGGGCGTGTTCTCGGGCAACATGGTGGTGAGCATGCGGCCGATCCCCCACGCGCTGGTGCCCGCCGCCGTCGCCATCACCGCGCAGATGCCGCGGGTGCACGGCATGCCGGTGCAGATCGGCTGCCCGGAAGCCATCGGCATTCATGACCTCGCGCATCCGGACTACGGCGATGCGGTGACCATCCGCGAGGGCGAGGTGCCGGTGTTCTGGCCGTGCGGTGTGACGCCGCAAAATGTCGTCATGCACTCGAAGCCGCCGTTCGTCATCACGCACGCGCCGGGGCATATGTTCATCACCGACGTGAAGAATGCCGTTTTGAAGCTGTAAGCCGCTTCAAACCGCGCGAAGCGAGGAAGGGGTCTGGGGATAACATCCCCAGTCTAGGGGTTTGCGGGATGAAATCCCCCAACGTCCCCATGCGAATCCCAAAACCGCAGGCTGGCGCGGAGCCGAAGGCGACCATGACAGCCGCGCCAGCGCCGCTTGAAACCGCCGCCTTCCCCCCGCGCCACGCTTTCCATACGCAAAGCCCTGATTTCATGTGTAAAGGAGCACACCACCATGCCATCCATCGACCTCAACTGCGACCTGGGCGAAAGCTTTGGCGCATACACCATCGGGATGGACAGCGCCGTCATCCCGTATATCACCTCCGCCAACGTCGCCTGCGGCTATCACGCCGGCGATCCGCTCGTCATGCAGAAGACCGTCGCCGCCTGCAAGAAAAACGACGTGCACATCGGCGCACATCCGGGCTACCCGGACCTTATGGGCTTCGGCCGGCGCAATATCGCCGCGACGCCCGCCGAGGTCAAGGCGTATATCCAGTATCAGGTCGGCGCGCTCAGCGCGTTCTGCACCGCTGCGGGCGTGCCGCTTTGCCACGTCAAGCCCCACGGCGCGATGTACAACATGGCCGCCAAGGATGAAGCGCTCGCCCGCGCCGTCTGCGAGGGCATCCTCGAGGTCAACCCGAAGCTCACGCTGCTCGCCCTGTCCGGCAGCGCCATGGTCCGCGCCGCGCACGAAACCGGCCTGCCCGTCAAAAACGAGGTCTTCGCCGACCGCGGCTATCAGGCCGACGGCACGCTGGTGCCGCGCAGCAGGCCCGGCGCCATGATCACCGACGAGGACGAGGCCATCGCCCGCGTCATCCGCATGGCGAAGGAAGGCGTCGTCCGCTCCGTGGACGGTGTCGACGTGCCGCTGACCGCCGATTCCGTCTGCGTCCACGGCGACGGCGAAAAGGCGCTCGCGTTCGTGCAAAGAATCCGCGCCGCGCTCACCGATGCGGGCATCGAGGTCAAGGCCCTGTAATCCCTGCGGGACGGCGCTTGCCGCCCCGCTCTTTTTCTGCCTCATGCGTGGTAATCCGCGCGCTTGTGTGATACAATAGGGGTATATGCGGTCCCCTTTTCCGGAGCCGCAGCCATCAAAAAGGAGCGTGCCCGCATGACCGCACGAAACGCAAGAGACTCCGCACGCCGCCGTGCACCGGTACTGCTCTTCCTCCTGCTCGTCCTGCTGCCCGCCGCCGCGCTGGGCCTTTGTGACAGCCGCGGCGCTGAGATTGCTGTTCAGGCTCCGCAGCGCGTCGTCTGCCTGTATGGCTCCTATGCCGAGGCGTGGACGCTCGCAGGCGGCACGCTTTGCGGCGTCACCGACGATGCCGTCAGCGAGCGCGGCATGACCTGCGACGCGCAGATCATCGGCACGACCAAATCGCCGAACCTGGAGCTGATCCTCGCGCTCGATCCGGACCTGGTCATCCTCTCCGGGGACATCGCCGCGCAGGTTTCCGCCGCACAGACGCTGGAGGCCGCAGGCGTTCCCTGCGCCGCCTTCCGCGTGGACACCGTGCAGGAATACGCGCAGATGATGGACGTCTTCACGCAGCTGACCGGGCGGCGCGACCTCTACGACGCGCAGATTCCTCCGATGCTGGCGCAGATCGACGCGATCATCGCCGGGGCGAAGGCGCATGAGGCGCCCACCGTGCTGCTGCTGCGCGCATACTCCACGGGCGTCAAGGCCAAGGGCGCGGACAACCTCGCCGGGGTGATGCTCGAGGACCTGGGCTGCGACAACCTCGCCGAGCGCGTGCCCTCGATGCTCGAGGAGCTGACGCTGGAGAGCATCGTCGCCGCCGACCCGGACTGCATCTTCATCAGCATCATGGGCAGCGACGAGGACGCCGCGCTCGCTGCACTGGACGCCTCCTGGGGGCAAAGCCCCGCCTGGCAAGCGCTGCACGCCGTGAGCGCGGACCGCGTCTATGTGCTGCCCAAGGAACTGTTCCACTACAAGCCCAATGCCCGCTGGGGGGAAAGCTATGCGTATCTCTCAAACCTCCTCTTCGGCGAATGAGCCCGGCCGCATCCGGCTGCTCGCCGCCGTGCTCGCGCTGCTGCTGATTGCGGCGGCGCTTTTTTCGCTGTGCGTCGGCGCAAGCGGCACGTCCCTGCTGACCGGCCTAGCCGATCTGTTGCGCGGCGTCTCCTCCCCCGCCGCGCGCATCGTGCGCTATATTCGCCTGCCGCGCGTGCTCGCGGCGATGCTCACCGGGGCCGCGCTGGCTGCCTCCGGCGTGCTGATTCAGGGCGTGCTGGGCAATCCGCTCGCCGGACCGAATGTCATCGGCGTGAACGCGGGCGCGGGCTTTTGCACGCTGCTGTGCGCCTGCCTGCTGCCGTCCGCGGCCAAACTGCTGCCCGCCGCGGCGTTCGCCGGCGCGCTGCTCGCCGCGCTGGTCATCCTGCTGCTGGCCGACCGCATGGGCGCCTCGCGCATCACGGTCGTGCTGGCGGGCGTGGCCATCAGCTCCATCTTCTCCGCCGGGAGCGACCTGATCACCACGCTCGATCCCGACGCAACGCTCGGTATGAGCGCGTTCATGATCGGCGGCTTTGCGGACGTGAGCGCCGCGCGCCTTCGAACGGCGGCGGTCTACATCCTGCCCGCGCTGGCCGCCGCCCTGCTGCTGGCGGGCGACCTCGACGTGCTCGCTCTGGGCGACGAGGTCGCTGCGAGCCTCGGCCTACGCGTCCGCAGAACGCGCGTGCTGCTGCTGGCCGTCGCCAGCGTGCTCGCGGGCGCAGCGGTCAGCTTCGCCGGACTGCTGGGCTTTGTCGGGCTGATCGTGCCGCACGCCGTCCGCCGCGCCGTCGGCGGGGAGCACAGGCAGCTGCTGCCGCTCTCGATGCTTGGCGGCGCGCTGTTCACGCTGCTGTGCGATACCGCCGCGCGCACGCTCTTTGCGCCGTACGAGGTGCCAGTGGGCATCCTGCTCTCGCTCGTGGGCGGGCCGTTCTTCCTGTTCCTGCTGTTGCGCAGCCGAAAGGGGGCGCGCATATGATCGAGCTGAACCGCATGACCTTTGGCTACGCGTCCGGCGCTCCGCTGATTGCCGGGCTGTCCGCGCGCTTTGGCGACGGCCGCATCCGCGCCGTGCTCGGCCCGAACGGCTCCGGCAAATCGACGCTGCTGCGCCTGTGCGCGCGCCAGCTCACGCCCGCATCCGGCACGCTGCGCGTTGGCGGGCAGGACGCCGCGGGCTATGACGCGAAGGCGTTCGCCCGCATGCTCGCCTATCTGCCGCAGAGCCGCCCCGTGCCGATGATCACCGTGCGCGCGCTCGTCGCCCATGGGCGCTTTCCGCACCTGGGCATGACCCGGCGGCTCAGCGCCCGGGACAAGGACGCCGTCGCCCATGCGCTGGCGGTGACGGGCCTTTGCAGCGTCGCCGGGCGCGACCTGCGCACGCTCTCCGGCGGCCAGCGGCAGAAGGCCTATCTGGCGATGCTCATCGCGCAGGACGCGCCGCACCTGCTGCTCGACGAGCCGACGACCTATCTGGACATCGGCCATCAGCTCGAGCTGTGCGCCATCCTGCGCGCGCTGCGGGACGAGGGACGATGCGTCGTTGTGGTCATGCACGACTTGGCGCAGGCGCTCTCGCTCGCGGATGACGTGCTCCTGCTGCACGGGGGCCAGCCGCTCTATGACGGTCCCGCGGATGGGCTCATCCCCTCCGGCGCGATCGAGCGGGCTTTCGGCGTCAGGCCCGTGCTGCGCGAGAGCGTGCAGTTTGAGCGCATCCCCTAGACAAAACCGCCGCCCATCCCCCTCTCCGCGCGGAGAGCCGGGATGGGCGACGGCTTGCTTTTTGTTCCTTTACTTTTCGGGCTTTGGCTCCGCGCTCTTTGCCTTTTTCCTGAAGAAGACGGCGAACGCGTCGAGCACGGCCTCGGCGATCAGCGCGATGCTCACCAGCACCCAGACCAGCCGCCGCGCGCCGAACGGATTGAGCAGCGTGAACAGCGCCGCCACGACGCACACCAGTGCGCTGACCGCCGCGAACACCCAATTCTCCTTTGCGAGGCGCAGCATGTCCACCGCGCCCTGAATCTTGAGCGCGCTCAGGAGCAGCAGCAGGATGCCGTAGAGCACCGTCAGCAGCGGGAACGCCGACACCAGCCAGTCCGAGCACAGCACGCAGGCCAGACCGGCCATCAGCAGCACCAGCCCCTTGGCCAGCCCCTGCTCGCGCGCGGCCTCCTCCGGCTTCGCCATGAAATACTGCGCCGTGCTCATTGCGCCCCAGAGTGCCAGCAGCACGCCCAGGCCCACGATGATGCCCGTCGTAAAGCCGGTCGGGTTGATCAGCAGCAGCACGCCGATCACCAGTTCGATGAGCGCAGCCGTCAGCCCGCCGAGGCTTTCCTTCTTCAGCTTCATGCGTTTCCTTCCTTTCTTCCTCGTCAGTCGAAGCTCATGTTCGCGTAGATCCGCTCCATGCGCTCATCGGGGAAGCGCGCATCGAGCAGCTCCTCGAAGCCGTTTTCCGCCGGGACGCCGCTCACGCGCTCCGCCCAGCGCCACACCGCCACCGCAGACACCAGGCAGTTCACCGCCATGAACACCGTCAGCACCCAGGTGACGATCTTGCCCGCATGGTTCGGGATCTTGAGAATCCACTTGGACATGCGCGGGTACAGGTCCTTGATCCACAGCACGCCCAGGATGCCCCAGAAGATGGAGTACAGCAGGCAGATGCGGCCGTTGATGTTGAACGGCATGCCGCTGTAATCCCAGGAGCGGGAGCCCAGCAGCGCCTCCTGTCCCCAGGAGCACAGGTACTCCACCACGCTGCCGACCACAAAACCGCCCAGGAACGAGAGCCAGCGGCCGCGGTTGCGGAAGCGGTACAGCGTGAGCGAGAGCACCGCCGCGCCCACCCCGTAGAGCATGTTGAACGGGCCGTACACCAGGCCGGAGCGGCTCTCCAGATAGCCATTGGTGATCAGGCACCAGAGCAGCTCGACCATCACGCCCGCGAAGCTGCCGATGATCAGGATGAGCAGGATCTTGTAGATATTGACGCCCTGCGCGAAGTGCTTTTGCTGCTGCTCCGCCACGTCGATGGAGGTGTTGGAGGGCGGGTTGAGCCTGTACCACTTGCGGATGAGGTCGCCCTTCACGTCGTGCAGGCGCGCGGCGAGCTCATCCTCCATCTCGCCCGTGCGCGACTGCGCGTTCTTGAGGTTGAGGCTCGCGCAGTGCAGCGACGCCAGCTCCTCGGTGACCCGGCGCTGCAGGTCGGCCTCCAGCTGACCGGGATCGCTGCACTCGCCCATCTCGGTATACAGGCTCTGCAGCTGCGCCTGATGTGCCTTTGCCGCCTGCTTCGCCTGTTCGCTGACGAGCTCCAGCTCCGTCTTTTCGTGCGGCGGAGCCTGACGGCTCCTTTTGGCCTTCCTTTGTTTCTTCATGGTCTTCCTCCCGGGTAAAGCCGCGCCGAAGCCGGCGCGCTTTTTATTTCATTATAAACGCTCACAATATCCTCTACAACTGTCAGTTTTGACCAAATTTCTCCCTTTTCAGACACCCGGCAGAAACTGTCTGGCAAGCCTTGGACAGAAAAAAAGCCGCGCCAAGCGCGGCTGTCTTCATGCCTGTTCGATCTGCTTCATCGCCCTGCTGAACCGGAAGGCAAACAGGGCGGCTGAGAACGCCACCGCCAATGTGTCGGCGACCGGCTCGGCCATGTACACGCCCGTGGTCGGGTCCACGACGAGGTGCGGCATGATGAAAATCAGCGGCAGCAGCAGCACGAATTTGCGCATGACCGCCACGAGGATCGACGAGGCCGCGCTGCCGATGGCCACGAACGTCATCTGGCAGGCGATCTGGATGCCGAAGAGGCAGAGCACCGCGCAGTAGATGCGCAGCGCATGCTCCGTGAAGTCGAGCAGCACGGGATCGGGCGTGAAGATGCCCGCGAACGCGCGCGGAAACAGCTGGATGAGCACCCAGAGCGCCGTGGAGTAGATCACGCTGACCGTGAGCAGGAGACGGAACGTCTGCCTGACGCGCCCGGCGTTGTGCGCGCCGTAGTTGTAGCTGGTGATGGGCTGGGCGCCCTGCGCGAGGCCCTGCAGCGGCAGCATCGCGAACTGCATGACGCTGGTGAGGATGGTCATCGCGCCGACGGCGACGTCGCCGCCATAGCGCAGCAGCGAGGAATTGAAGCAGACGGAGATGACGCTCTCGCTCGCCTGCATGATGAACGGCGAGAGACCCAGCGCCACGCACGGCAGCACGACCTTCGGCCGGATGCGCAGGTTCTCCCGGCGGATGCGGATGAGCGTATGCGGGCCGCTCAAAAAGCGCAGCACCCACACGCAGGAGACACCCTGCGAGAGGATCGTCGCCAGCGCCGCGCCGCGCACGCCCATGCCGAGCACGAAGATGAAGACCGGGTCGAGCACGATGTTGAGCGCCGCGCCGATGAGCACGGTCAGCATGCCCTCCTTCGCGAAGCCCTGCGCGGTGATGTAGGTGTTCATGCCCAGCGTCAGCTGCACGAAGAGCGTGCCCAGCGCGTAGATGTTCATGTAATCAACGGCGTAGCCGATGGTGTTCCCGCTGCCGCCGAACGCCATGAGCATCGGGCGATTGAACGCGAGCAGCACGGCGGTGATGATCAGCGCGATGACCGTCTGCAGGGTGAGGCACCCGCCCAGCGTCTGCTCGGCCGAATCGTTGTCGCCCTTCCCCATGAAGATCGAGGCGCGCGGCCCGCCGCCCATGCCCACCAGCGCGGCGAACGCGGAGACGATCAGGATGATCGGCATGCAGATGCCCACGCCGGTCAGGGCGAGGTTGCCCTCCCCCGGGATGTGGCCGATGTAGATGCGGTCCACGATGTTGTAGAGCATGTTGATCAGCTGGGCTACGACCGTGGGAATCGCCAGGCGCAAAAGCAGCCTGCCCACGGGCTCCGTGCCCAGGAAATCGTTGTTCTTCTTCTCCATATCCAAGCCCTCTTTCCTTGAAACCTCCCTATTATGTGCATTTTTCGCTGCCTTGTCAAGAAAAAAGTGCAGCCGGTCAGCCTTGCGCGCAGCGCGTGTTTATGCGATAATAAACGCAGAAGGGAGGCGCGCTCATGCAGACGCTTCAGGAGATTGTGGACCGATGCAAACGCATCGCGTTCTTTGGCGGCGCGGGCGTATCGACCGCATCGGGCATCCCGGATTTCCGCGGAAAGGACGGGCTCTATGCGCAGCGCTTCGGGGCGCTCACGCCGGAGATGATGCTCAGCGCGTCGTTTTTCTACCTGCACCCCGACGTGTTCTTCGATTTCTACCGCGCCTTCATGCTCCACCCGGACGCGCAGCCCAACGCCGCGCACGAAAAGCTGGCCGAGCTGGAGCGCGCGGGGCGGCTCTCCGCGCTCATCACGCAGAATATCGACGGCCTGCACCGCGCGGCGGGCAGCCGCCTCGTCTATGAGCTGCACGGCAGCGTGCACGAGAACGTCTGCATGGACTGCGGCAGGCGCTACGATCTGGCCTGGCTGCTTGGCACGCAGGGCGTGCCGCGCTGCGAGGACTGCGGCGGCATCGTGAAGCCCGGCGTGGTGCTCTACGGCGAGGGGCTCGATCCCCACGTCTGTGCAGGCGCGTGCCGGGAGATCGCCCGGTGCGACGCGCTGATCGTCGCGGGGACGAGCCTGACGGTGGAGCCCGCTGCGTCGTTCCTGGCGTACTTTCCGGGCGGCACGAGGCCGCTGGTGATCATCAACCGGGAGGAGACGCCTGCCGACGCGCGCGCGACGCTCGTCCTGCGCGGCGACGTCGCCGAAGTGCTGGGCAGCCTCAACGTCACGCCCGCCCCGGCCTGTGCACGGCCTGCCGGTCCGTTTGCCGGCGGCAGGGAGTGGCTGTGAGCGTCGTATTCATACAAAGCAGCGCCCGGAGCGATGGCTCCGGGCGCTGTTATGCTGGTTTTATTCTGAATTGCCTTCCGAAGCGGCATCAAGGAGACTGCCCCTTGCGGGCTTCCCGGAAGGCTGCAGGCCGCTTCCGATGCAGCGTTACGAAGCAGACTTGCCGCGCCAGCCTTACCGGCTCGCCGTCACGGCATACGCGTGAATCTCGTTGTCAAAGCTCAGCGAGCGGCCCGGGCAGTTCAGCCAGCACTGGCCGCAGTTCTCCGGATAGGCCATCACGGACTTCCGGCTCGCTTCGTCAAAGCGGAACACGTCCATCGGACAGATGTTCACGCAGTTCCGGCAGCCGATGCACTTGTTCAGATCAGCTCTTCTCACAGCCATGGTTCGTCTCCTCCTTCTCAGTGTCCCCAGGAGGTGGTCAGCGCGATCTCCGGCAGGCCCTTCGCCCCGTTCTCGCCGGGGATGCGTCAGGTCGCGTACCGCTCCTCGCAGCTCGCGGAGGTATCGCCCTTCCACTCGTCCTTGTTGTCCCCACCTTCATGCCGCCGTTCTCGCCCTGTGCAACGGTGATGCAGCACAGGAAGTTCTCGTCGTCGCGGTAGTGGTAATCGGTGCGGTAGTGATAGCCGCGGTATTCCCTGCGCTCCAGGCTGGCGCGCAGCTTCGCCTCCGCGATGAGCGCCTTGTGCTTCATCTCGTGGCAAAGGCGCAGGCCGTGGCCGTCGGTGGCGCGCAGCTTCGGGATGATCTCATCGCGGAACTGGCAGACCTGCGCCAGCGCGCTCTCCATCGCCGTCTCATTTTTGGCCAGGCAGACCCAGTACGGCGCCATGATGCCCATGAGCACGTCGCGCGCCCAGTTCGGGTCACAGCCATTGGTGACGAGCAACGGCGCGAGGATTTCCTCTGTGAGCTCCCCGGGCTTCTCCGCCGGGATGACGCCCGCCTCCGCCCCGGCCGCAGGCACGCCGCCAAACAGCGACGCAGCCGCAAGACCCAGCGTTCCGGCCGCCGCGCCCTTCATGAAAGCCCTGCGGGAAATACCAGATTTCATCGTCTTCCTCCTTTGTCTGCTTCGGGATGACCCGTTTTCGCGGATTATGCCATCCGATTGACAGGAAAATATCCTTTTCCGCTATCTGGGCGCTTTGGAGCGCCGTTTGGTCCTCCCTGCCCTGCTGGGCGCCTTTTTCCTCCTTGCCGCCCACATTTGAAGATACACTTTGTAAATTATTCACTTTCAAGCCGTATTATCCGGAGAATTTTGAAATTTGATGATTGAATTTTGAAGAAAATTCATTTTTGTCTTGCGTTTTCCATTTCATGCCGTTATAATACTGCAGTATAGTGAAGTACCGCTTCACGATCACTTCTTCAGGAGGGAATGAATGATGAAAAAGTTTGTGGCGTTGCTGCTGGCCGCGTGCCTGCTTTGCCCCGTCCTCGCTCTGGCGGAGGAGACCATCAAGATCGGCGTCTTTGAGCCGATGACCGGCGCGACCGCTGCCGGCGGCGCGATGGAAAAGGAAGGCGTCGATCTGGCCAACGAGCTGTACCCCGAGGTGCTCGGCAAGAAGATCGAGCTGGTCTACGGCGACAACAAGTCCGACCGCGCCGAGGCGTCGCTGGCCGCGCAGTCCCTGGTGGACAAGGGCGTGGTCGCAGTGCTCGGCTCCTACGCCTCCGGCCTGACGATGGCGGGCGGCGAGGTCTTCGCTGAAGCGGAGATCCCCGCGCTGACCGGCACGGCTACCAACCCGACCGTGACGCTCGACTGCGAGTGGTACGCCCGCATCTGCTTCATTGACCCGTTCCAGGGCACGATGCTCGCGCGCTACGCTGTGAAGAATGAATACAAGAAGATCGCCATCATGCGCGAAAAGGACTCCGAGTACGCTGTCGGCCTCGTCAAGTACTTCCAGGACGAGCTGGCTACCCACGAGGGCTTCGAGGTTGTGGAGCTGTGCGACTTCATGAACAAGGACGAGGACTTCTCCGCGCTGCTGGGCGCTGTGCTCGACAAGAAGCCGGACGTCATCTTCACCTCCGTCTCCTATGCCGACAAGGCCGCGCAGATCATGAAGCAGGCGCGTGCACTGGGCTATGAGGGCGCGTTCTTCGGCGGCGACACGCTCGACGCGCCGGAGCTGTTCACCATCGCGGGCGCGGCCGCCGAGGGCGCCGTGTTCACCACCTTCTATGACGCCGCGCAGCCGGCCACCGAGAAGACCAGCGAGTTCCTGGATGCCTACCGCGCCAAGTACGGCAAGGAGCCGGCCGCCCCGGTCATCATGGCCTACGACGCCTACCTGACCATGCGCAACGCGATCGAGGTCGCCGGCAGTACCGACGCCGAGGCCATCCGCGACGCGCTGTTTGCCACGAAGGACTTCGTCGGCGCGGCAGGCACCATCACCCTCAACGAGACGCACGACGCCATCCGCCCGGTCGTCTTCAAGGAGATCCAGGCCGACGGCTCCACCACCTTCAAGGACATGATCGAGCCGTAATTCGCCCCAAAGCTTCATATGTTTCATCAGGAGGGCTGCTGCGCCGGAGGTTCCCCGCGGAAAACGCAGCAGCCCCTCTCCCTGTTGGCTCAACATTCCGGATTGGGAGTGACACCATGCTTGACCTCACCCGTCTGCTGCAGACGCTCACCGATGCGCTCAGCCTCGGCAGCCTCTACGCGCTGATCGCCATCGGCTACACGATGGTCTACGGCGTGCTGCGGCTGATCAACTTCGCCCACGGCGAGATCTTCATGATCGCCATGTACATCGTCTTCTACGGCATCTCGCTCTTCACGCTGCCGTGGTACGTCACCTTCGCCCTCACCATCCTGGTGACGGCGCTGCTGGGCACGCTCGCCGAACGGCTGGCCTATCGTCCGCTGCGCAACGCGCCGCGCATCTCGATTCTCGTCTCCGCCATCGGCGTGTCCTACTTCCTGCAGAATCTGGCGACGGTCATCTTCGGCGGCCGTCCGCTCAACTTTCCGCAGATTCCGCTGTTCACGGACGTGCTGACCATCGGCGAGATCTATCTGCAGCGGCTCTCGCTGATCGTGCCCATCGTCACAGCGGTGCTGCTGCTGGCGCTGCTCTTCCTCATCAAGCGCACGCGCACCGGCATGGCCATGCGCGCCGTCTCCCGCGACTATGACGCCGCGAGCCTGATGGGCATCGACCTCAACCGCACCATCGCCATCACGTTCTTCATTGGCTCGGCTCTGGCGGGCGTCGGCGCGATCATGTGGGGCATGAAGTACACCCGCATCAGCCCGACCATCGGCTCCATGCCAGGCATCAAGTGCTTCATTGCCGCGGTGCTCGGAGGCATCGGCAACACGGCCGGCGCAGTGCTCGGCGGCCTGCTCATCGGCTTCATCGAGATCGTGATCGTCGCGCTGTTCCCGGCGCTCTCCGGCTACCGCGACGCCTTCGCGTTCATCGTGCTCATCCTCGTGCTGCTCGTCAAGCCGACCGGCCTGCTGGGCGAAAAAACAACGGAGAAGGTGTAATCGCATGACCAAAATGAAGAAAAGCTCGGTCATCCTGACCTGCCTGCTCCTCCTGATGCTCTGCGGGGTGCTGGCCTATATCGACGGCAATGCGAGCGCGTATATCATCCGCATCACGCGCCTGTGCGCCATCAACATCGTGCTCGCCCTCTCGATGAACCTCGTGCAGGGCTTCACCGGCATCTTTTCCCTCGGCCACGCAGGCTTCATGGCCATCGGCGCATACTGCGTGGCCCTTCTGACGATCCCCGTCGCCAAGAAGGATACCATCTTCATGCTCGAGCCGCTCATCGCGCCGCTCAACACGCTGACCCTACCCTTCGGCGCCGCGCTGATCATCGGCGGATTGCTGGCCGCGGGCGTCGCGTTCCTCATCGGCCTGCCCTGCCTGCGCCTGCGCGGCGACTACCTCGCCATCGCGACGCT
>CAMENN010000070.1 GCA_945928315.1 uncultured Clostridia bacterium | reverse complement strand
AAATCACAGTCTCGCGTTTGTCTTCTTTATTCTGTATCGTTTTCAAGGATCATCGCGCCAGCCTCGAGTTGCTCTCGCGCTGACAGCTTAGTTATTATATCGCGTCGCCCGACGTTTGTCAACCCCTTTTTCACACTTTTTTGCGTCTTTTTCCGATTAGCCCGGATCAGCTCCGGTTCAGGCGCTCGAACGTCACCGAAATCGACGTACCGCGCCCCAGTTCACTATCGATGGCGATCTGCGCGCCGTGCTTCGCCGCAATGTGCTTGACGATCGCCAGACCCAGACCCGTTCCGCCCGTCGCCTTCGACCGGCTCTTGTCTACGCGATAGAACCGCTCAAACACGTGCTCCTGGTTCTCCTTCGAGATGCCAATGCCCGTGTCCTGCACGCAGACGATCACCTGCTCCTTCACCGGACGTGCCTCCACGCGCACGCTGCCCCCACGCACATTGTAGCGGATCGCGTTGTCGCAGAGGTTGTAGAGCAGCTCCTCCATCATCTGCCGGTCCGCGCTGACCCAGGCGGGCCGCGTGTCCAGCGTGAGCGTCACGTTCATCTTCGCCGCGCTCATGCTCAGCTGCTCCACCGTCGTCTCCGCCACCGCAGCCAGATCGACCGGCTCCAGGCGCAGCTCCTGCGCCGGGGAGTCCATTTGGGACAGGCGGATGATGTCGTTGATCAGCGTCAGCAGGCGGTTCGCGCTCTTGCGGATTTCCCCCGCAAAGTGGCCGACCTGCTCGCCCGTCGCCATGCCGCTCTCGATCAGCTCCGCATAGCCGGAAATGGACGTCAGCGGCGTCTTGAGCTCATGGGAGACGTTCGCCGTGAACTCCACGCGCATGTTCGCGCTCTTGAGGATTTCCTCATGCTGGGACTGGATCATGTCCATGAACGGCTCCAGCTCCGGATAGCGCGCGATGCCGCTGACGCTGTCCAGGTGCGCGGTCATCTGCTCGATCGGCTGCAGAATCCGGCGGGTCAGCAGGTTCGCCAGCACGAAGCTCAGCGCGAGCATCCCTACCAGCACCAGCAGCACGAACGGCACGGCGTTCAGGTACAGGCTCCAGACGTTGCCCGCCTCCTTCGCCACGCGCAGCACCTCGCAGCTGTCCATCCGCACCGCGAAATAGTATGTGCTCATCCCGAGCGTCTCGGAGCTGCGCCGGGCCCTGCCCTGTCCGTTCTCCATCGCGCCGAGAATCTCCTCGCGCTGCGCGTGATTGTCCATCTCCGAGGCGTCGGCCTCGCTGTCGTATTCGACGGCGCCGTCCGGTGCGACGACCGTCACGCGCAGCTCGCCCGTAACCGGCGCGAGCACCGCGTCCCGCTGCGCGCCGCTCTCCAGGAGCGAGGCCAGCGTGCGCGCGTTCAGCTCGAGCATTTCGCTGACGCGCTGGTCAAACAGGTTGTACGTCACCGCCGCAAACAGCAGCGTCAGCGCGACCACGCAGACCGTGATGACCAGCATGAAATCGAGCATGATCTTCTTTTTCATCGCGCACCTCCGGGTACTTTCTTAATATAAGGAAAAAAGGGCTGTCAGAACGACTTCGAACACTCCAGAAAGATGCTTTCTCTTTCGGTCTTCTGAGCTTGGGGCTCTGCCCCAACACCCCGCCAAAGGGCTTTCCAATCGCCCTTTGGAAACCTTTGATCGCACACCCTGTTGATTCTGGAATGATTGAATGATCGTCCGGCAGTCCTCGTCCGTTATGCTCTGTCCGCGTCCGCCATGTAGCCGACGTTGCGGATGGTCTTGATCAGTGCGCCGCTCTCACCCAGCTTCTGGCGCAGCGTGCGCACATGCACGTCGATGGTGCGGCTCTCGCCCTCGAAGCTCGAATCCCACACGCGCTCCATGATCACGTCGCGCGAGATCACAATGCCGCGGTTCTTCATCAGCAGCTTGAGCAGCTCGAACTCCTTGTAGGTCAGCTCCACCGGCCGGCCCGCCGCGTAGACCATGCGCTTCTCGCTGTCCAGCGTCACATCCCCGCAGGTGAGGATGCTCTCCTCCAGCCCGGAGGAGCGGCGCAGCAGTGCCTTCACCCGCGCGATCATCTCCATCACGCCAAACGGCTTGGCGATGTAGTCGTCCGCGCCGCCGTCCAGGCCCTTGACCTTGTCGATCTCCGTGGCCTTCGCCGTCACCAGGATGACCGGGATCTTCTGCGTGTCCGCGCGCGAGCGCAGCCGCTTGAGGATGCTCATGCCGTCCTCGTCCGGCAGCATGATGTCCAGCAGAATCAATTCCGGAAGACGTGTCGAAAGCGCTTTGTAGAACTCCTTTGCCGTTTCAAAGCCGACAGCCTGATAGCCGCTGTTCTTGAGCGCAAACAGCTCGATCTCCTGAATGTTCCGGTCGTCCTCGACGATGTAAATCATGCCCTGTCCCCCTTGCTCAGTCCGGCAGGCGGTAAATGCGCTCGAACTTGTGCTCCTCGCGGTCGAACTCGTCGTGCTCGCCGCGCTTCATGCTCAGCAGGTATTCGTGCGCGTCGTACTCGTCGTTGCGCACCTGAATCTGATAGATGGCGATGTTGGAGCAGTGGTCGGCCACGCGCTCGAAGTTGGTGGAGATGTCCGAGAGGATGAAGCCCAGCTCGATGGTGCACTGGCCGCTGGTCAGGCGCTCGATGTGGCGGGACTTCACGCTCACGTTGATGGCGTCGATGCATTCCTCCAGCGGCTCCACGGTCTTGGCCAGCGCCGTGCTCCCCTCCAGGAAGGACTGCACCGCGCGGGTGACGATGTCGCGCACGGCGTCGGCGAACACATGCAGCTCCGCGGCCGCCATGGGCGAAAAGCTCAGCTGCTTTTCGTGCATCTCGCGCGCGGAATCCAGCAGGTTCACCGCGTGGTCGGAGATGCGCTCGAAATCGCTGATGGAATGCAGCAGCAGCGAGACAGTATGGCCGTCCTCCCTGGAGAGCTTCGCGCGGGAGAGCTTCACCATGTAGGTGCCCAGATTGTCCTCGTAGTGGTCGATCTTCGTCTCCAGCGCCTCGATGCGCTCGGCCTTCTCGTCCGTGTATTCCCCGCCGTCCAGCAGGTCGATCGCCGAGAAGATCGCCTCACGCGTGAGCTCCGCCATGCGCGCGGCCACCGTGCGGCACTGCTCCACGGCGAAGGCCGGCTGGGAGAGGAAGCGCTCGTCGAGCAGCTGGAAGTCGTCGATGCGCTCGACCTGCGCGTCGTCGCGGATGGTGAGCGTCGCCAGCTTCACCAGCGCGTTGCCAAACGGCAGCAGCACGCACGTCGCGGCGATGTTGAACGCCGAGTGGATCACGGCGATGCCGGCGGCGTTGGCCGGCAGATCGAGGAAGGCGAACGGGTGCACGGCGTTGATCGCATAGAACACGACCATGAACAGCACCGTGCCGATGAGGTTGAAATACAGGTGGATGATCGCCGCGCGCTTGGCGTTCTTGCTCGCGCCGACGGAGGAGAGCATCGCGGTGACGCAGGTGCCGATGTTCTGGCCCATGATGATGGGCAGCGCGGCGCCGTAGCTGACCGCGCCGGTGACGCACAGCGCCTGCAGGATGCCGACCGAGGCCGACGAGGACTGGATCACCGCCGTGAGCACGAGGCCTGCGAGCATGCCCAGCACGGGGCTGCGGAACATCAGCAGGATGTTCGTGAACTCCGGCACGTCCGCCAGCGGCTTGACCGCGGCGCTCATCATCTCCATGCCGGTCATCAGCACGGTGAAGCCAACGAGCACAGTGCCGATGTTGTGCTTCTTGTCGTTCCTGGTGAAGAGGATGAAGCTCACGCCGACGATCGCCAGCACGGGCGTAAACGACGAGGGCTTGCACAGCTGCACGAGCAGGTTGCCGCTCTGAATGCCGGTCAGCGAGAGAATCCAGCTGGTGATCGTGGTGCCGATGTTTGCGCCCATGATCACGCCCACGGCCTGGGAGAGCTTCATGATGCCGGAGTTGACGAAGCCGACCACCATGACCGTCGTCGCGGAGGAGGACTGGATCACCGCCGTCACCGCCGCGCCCAGCAGCACGGCCCGGATGCGGCTGTTGGTCAGCTGTTCCAGGATGTTCTCCAGCTTGCCGCCCGAGGCGCGGGAGAGCCCCTCGCCCATCACATGCATGCCGTAGAGGAACAGGGCCAGCCCGCAGACCATATCAAGCAGGTCAAATAAATCCATGCGAGTTTTCTTCCTTTACCCTTTTCTATTATAGCGTCCGGCAAGCATCTTAGCAAGCGGTTGTTAAGCCGCAAAGAAGCCTGTGTAAAGTCCCTGTTAAATCCGGTCAGGCCTGCGCGTGATGTCCGGTGTGCGCAAAGATCGCCCACTCGGCGATGTTCGTCGCGTGGTCGCCGATGCGCTCGAAGTATTTGGCGGCCATGAGCAGGTCCGCGGCGGCCTCGCCCGCCTGCGGATCGACGCGGATGGCCTCGACCAGGTCGCGCTTGACCGCGACAAACAGCGCGTCCACCGCGTCATCCTGTGCGATGACCGCGTGCGCCTTGTCCATGTCCTGCTCCACATACGCCTCCAGGCTGTGCAGCAGCATCTCCGTCGTCTGCGCGGCCATCTCCCGCAGGTGCGCGTTGCTCATGCGCGGCAGCGCGTCGAGCATCAGCGTCAGCTCGGAGATGTCCGCCGCGTGGTCGCCGATGCGCTCCATGTCCGTGATGATCTTGAGCGCGGAGGACACCCGGCGAAGGTCCCCGGCCACGGGCTGCTGGGACAGGAGCAGCTTGTAGCACATCGTCTCCACCGCCCGCTCCTGCCGGTCGACCTCCTCGTCGTAGGCGATGACCTCGCGGGCGCTTGCCGTGTCCCGGCTCAGCAGCGCGGCGACCGCCTTGCCGATGGCCCCACTGATCATCTGCCCCATGTTGATCAGCTCCGCGTGCAGCGCGTCCAGCTGCTCGTCGTAATACTTGCGCGTCATAGCATTCCCTCCCTGTGCTCAGCCAAACCGTCCTGTGACGTAGGCCTCGGTGCGCGAATCCTTCGGCAGCGAAAAGATCTGCTCCGTCTCCCCGCTCTCGATGACCTCCCCGAGCAGGAAAAACACCGTCCTGTCGGAGATGCGCGCGGCCTGCTGCATGTTGTGCGTGACCATCACGATCGTGTAGTCGTTCTTGAGGTCGAGCGCCAGATCCTCAATGCGCCCGGTGGAGATCGGGTCGAGCGCACTGGTCGGTTCGTCCATCAGGATGACCTCCGGCTGCGCGGCCAGCGCCCGGGCGATGCACAGGCGCTGCTGCTGGCCGCCGGAGAGGCCCAGCGCGCTCCTGTTCAGCCTGTCCTTGACCTCGTCCCAGATCGCGGCGTCGCGCAGCGAGCGCTCGACGATCTCGTCGAGCTGCGCGCGCTTTCTGATGCCGTGCGTGCGCGGGCCGTAGGCGATGTTGTCGTAGACGCTCATCGGGAACGGGTTCGGCTTCTGGAAGACCATGCCCACGCGCTTGCGCAGCAGGTTCACGTCCATGCCGCCGTAGATGTCCTCGCCGCACAGCCGGATGTCGCCGGTGATGCGGCAGCCCTGCACCAGGTCGTTCATGCGGTTGAGGCTGCGCAGAAACGTCGATTTTCCGCAGCCGGAGGGGCCGATGAGCGCGGTGATCTGCCCCCCGGGGATGTCAAGGCTCACATCCTTGAGCGCGTGGAAGTCCCCATACCACAGGTTCATGTCCTTCACGGTAAATGTATTGCTCATGCCTGCCTGCCTTTCGTGATTTTCCCAGCGAGGCGGCTCGCCAGGAGGTTGATCATCAGCACCAGCGCCAGCAGCACGACGGCTGTGGCGTAGGCCTGCTCGGTATACAGGCCCTCGGAGGCCTGCCGGTACATGTGCACGGAGAGCGTGATACCCGAATCCATCAGCCCCGCGATCTTCTCGACCGTGCCGGAGGTGTACATGAGCGCCGCCGTCTCGCCGACGATGCGGCCCACGCCCAGGATCACGCCGGAGAGGATGCCCGGCACCGCGGCGGGCAGCACGACGCACAGTGTCGTGCGCAGCCGTCCCGCGCCCAGGCCAAAGCTGCCCTCGCGGTACATGTCCGGCACGCTGCAAAGCGCCTCCTCCGTGGTGCGCATGATCAACGGGAGGATCATGATCGCCAGCGTCAGCGCGCCGGAGAGCATCGAATAGCCCAGGTGCAGCGCGTTGCCAAACAGCAGCATGCCGAACAGGCCGTAGACGATCGACGGGATGCCGGAGAGTGTCTCGGTCGTCAGCCGCACGAGCGCGACCAGGCGGCTCCCGCGGGGCGCGTACTCCGTCAGGTAGATGGAGGCGCCCACGCCCACCGGCACCGCCAGCAGCAGCGAGAGCAGCGTCATCGTGCAGGTGTTGAGAATCGCCGGGAGCATCGACTGGTTCTCGGAGGTATAGGTCAGCGAGAACAGGGCCGGCTTCAGGTTCGGGATGCCGTTGATCAGGATGTAGGCGACGAGAAAGCCGAGAATCAGCACCGTGCAAAGCGCCGCCAGATGTGTGATGAGCGAGACGAGCGCCGAAAGCGGATGCCTTCGCGCGTCGCGGTGCCACCGCTTCCATGACCTCATGCCGCATCCCTCCTCTTGAGCGCCGAGAAGGCCAGATTGATGATCAGGATGAAGGCGAACAGCACCACGCCCGTGGCGATGAGCGCCTCCCTGTGCAGGCCCGCCGCGTAGCCCATCTCGATGACGATGTTGCCGGTCAGTGTGCGGATGCCCTGGAAGATGCCCTTGGGCATGCGCGCCTGATTGCCCGCGACCATGATGACAGCCATCGTCTCGCCCATGGCGCGGCCCACGCCCAGCACGATGCCCGCCAGGATGCCGCTGCCGGCCGCGGGCACGACTGCCGTATAGACGCTGCGCTCATGCGTGGCGCCGAGGGCGAGCGCGCCCTCGTAGTAGCTGCGCGGCACGGCCCGCAGCGCGGGCTCGACCACGCCGATGATCGTCGGCAGGATCATGATCGCCAGCAGGATCGAGGCCGTGGCGATGGAGTTGCCCTTGCCGTCCAGCGGCTCGCTGATCGTGCGCACGAAGGGCACCAGCACCACGATGCCGAAGAAGCCGTAGACCACCGAGGGGATGCCGGCGAGCAGCTCGACCGCGGGCTTCAGCAAGCGGTAGAGCCCGTCCGGGCAGAAGTACGCGAGATAGACCGCCGTCAGCAGCGCGATGGGCACGCCCAGCAGCAGCGCGCCGCCGGTGACATAGACGCTGCCGACGATCATCGGGAAGATGCCGTAGATGTCGTTGCCGGGCTTCCACGTCCGGCCCAGCAGGAATTCGGGCACGCCGATCTCCCGTATGGCCGGAATCCCGTTGGCGAAGAGGAAGACGCAGATCAGCCCCACGCACAGGATGGAGACCAGCGCGGCGAGCAGGAACACGAGGGCCATGCCCTTTTCCCGGATGGCAGCCAGCAGCGTGCGAAGCGCCTGCGATGTGTTTTTTTCCATGAATCAGACTCCTGTATCAGACAGATCGAGGAAAAGGAGGCTGCAAGCCGGGCGCAGCCTCCTTCACGGTTCAGAGGGGATTTACTTGACGATCTCGTTCCAGACAGTCGCCTCGCCGGTGTAGATCGCGGTGATCTGCTCCTTCTCGAGCGCGTCCACCGGGTTCTCCTTGCTGACGATGACCGCGATGCCGTCCATGGCGATGGCGGTGCCGGTCAGCACGGCGGCCTCTTCCTCCTTGAGCTCGCGGGACGCCATGCCGATGTCGCAGGTGCCGTCGATGGCGGAGGTCATGCCGGTGGTGGAATCAGAGGTCTGCAGCTCGATCTTCGCGTTCGCGTTCACGGCGAGGTACGCCTCGATCAGCTTCTCCATCACCGGGGAGACGGAGGAGGAGCCGGCGACGACCAGCTTGCCCTCGGGCGCGGCGCCCTCGTAGGCGGGCGCATCCGCGCTGCCGACGTAGCCGTTGGCGTTGATGATCGCCTGGCCGTCGGCGCTCATCACATAGGCGATGAAGTCGCGGCCCAGCTCGGAGAGGGTGTCCTCCTTGTAGGCGATGTTGAACGGGCGGGCGAGCACGTAGCTGCCGTCGGCGACGTTGGCGGCGGTGGCCTCCACACCCGCGACCTTCACGGCCTTGACGCTGTCACCCAGGGAGCCGAGGGAGACGTAGCCGATGGCGTACGCGTCGCCGGCGACGGTGGAGAGCATGACGGCGGTGCTGTTGGTGATCTGGGCGTCCTCGGTGGTCATGTCCACCTTCTTACCGTCGATCTTCTGCTCCACGCCGGTCAGCTCGATGAACGCGCCGCGGGTGCCGGAGCCGTCCTCGCGGGAGATGACGTCAATGCCCTTGTCCGCGTTGAACTCGGCGCACGCGGTCGCGGCGATGCAGGTGACGGCCAGCACGGCGGCCAGCGCAGCTTTCACAAGTTTATTCATGACAATTCGCTCCTTTTCATGTCGGAATCGGTCGGTATGTTCGCTTTTCTCCGCCCCTTGCGGGACACGCTCATTCTACCGGGCATGCGTAAAATCCGCAGCCGCGCCCGTGTTAAGTTTGCGGAAAAAGAAAATGAAGGTCCGGAGCGCTCTCCGGACCCTCATCCGCCTGTCAGGCAGTCTCTGTATTCACGGCCTTTTCCCCGCCAGTACGCGGAAGAAGCCGTTGGGAATCTCGAACACGAACACGATGCCCAACACGATGGCGATGGCCGCCTTCATCGCGGCAAAGCCGCTGCTCATCGCCAGGCGCATCTGCGCCGTCACCAGGTAATAGGACGTCCAGTAGATGCCCGCGCCGGGCACCAGCGGGAAGATGCCGCAGATCAGGAACACCGTCACCGGGCAGCGCTCCAGCACCGCGCAGGCGCGCGAGAGCAGGATGACCAGCACCGTCGCGAAGAACGTCGCCTCCGTGGGCGTCGCGCCCGCATACTGCACCAGCGCCGCGTAGAGCAGCCAGCCCGCGCCGCCGATAACCGCACAGAACGGGAAGTACCGGCGCGGCACGCCGAACAGCAGCGCGAACGCCGCCGTGCCCACCGCCGCAAGAAGGGTCTGCGTGATCACAGCAGAACACCCCCCATCAGCCGCCGGTAGACCGTGAACATCACGCCCACGCCGATGGCCACGCACAGGAACACCAGCATGGCGTCGAGCAGGCGCACCGCGCCGGAGATGTAGTCGCCGTCGGCGATGTCCCGAATGCCGTTGGTGAAGGGCACGCCCGGCACAAGCGGGATGATCGAGCCGATGATCATGTGGTTGATGTCCTCGCCGAAGCCGAGGCTGTAGCAGATGATGCACACCAGCGTCACCAGCGCACCGCCCAGGATGTTGCCCACGATTTTGGTCATGTGCTTCGCGCTGACGCCCAGCACGAAGATGTAGAGCAGAAGGCCCGCGACAAACGCCGCCGCGCAGTCCATCGCGCTGCCGCCAAACAGCCCGCAGAAGCACGCGCTGCCCACGCCCGAAGCCAGCACCTGCATCAGCGGCGGCTCGCCCGGCATCTGCCGGATGGCCTCAAGCCGCTCGCGCACCTGCGCCAGCGTATAGCGCCCCGCCTCGATCTCGCGGGAGAGCTGGTTGACCGCCACCACGCGGTCGAGCTGCGCGCCGCGCACGGGGATGTGCAGCACGCGCGCATACTGTCCGCCCTTCTGGCCGGGCAGACAGTCGCCCGTGGTGAAGATGCCGTTGCTGAGCACGAAGAATTCCCTGCGCTCCACGCCGAAGTGCGCGGCGATGCGCTCCATCGTCTCCTCGACGCGGAAGATCTCCGCACCGTTTTCCAGCAGGATGTGCCCCGCCTCCATAGCCGTCTCCAGCACCTCGCGGTCGTCCGGCATGGTGGGCGCGTCCTGTGTCATCCTTTGTTCCATACTGTCCTCCGTGGAAAAAGTGCCTCATGCACACCGAACAAAGGGCTGCCGCGCCGGACGTTCCCCGCCCGGCCCGACAGCCCGCTTTGGTTTACTCTGAAAGTCCCTCTGCAAAGCTGCGGCCTCGACCACAAAGCAACGGGACTTCCATCACTTGGTCGGTAATGCAGCCGGCATCATGCCGGTTTACTTGAGCAGCGTCATCAGATCGCCGATCACGTCGAGCTTCGTCGCCAGGGAGATCGTCAGGGCCGTTGCCTGCTTTACGATTTCGTCCTTCACGCGCTGCGTCTGCGCCTCGGTCGGATTGCTCAGGTCGATCGCCTCGCCGCCGGAGAAGGCAATCTCCTCGTACGCCGCGTTGGCGATGGTCAGGTGCGCCGTCAGGTCCGCCGCGCCGGCCACGCTCACCGACGCGTCCGCCTCGATGTCAAAGCCGTCGGCCTGCGTCTTCGTCTCGCCCGTCACGCAGCCGCTGAGCACGTCGACGCCCTCGCCGTCCGTGCGCAGCTGCAGCGCCGCGCGGCCCTCAAAGCCCTCGGTGCGCGCATCCTCCGCGCCGGAGGCCGTGAAGTCGAGGCTGGACACCAGGCCAAAGCCCGTGGAGGAGCCGGTGTCCTGATCCACAATGTCGATCTGGCCGACGGCGTGGTTGGCGTTCAGGCCGTCCACATCCTCGCCAAACTGCAGGCTCAGGTCGCCGACCACGCGCTGGTTGTTGTAGACCTGCAGCTCGCCGTGGCTGGTGTGGATGCGCTGCCAGTTGTCGTCCGTCCGGATGGAATAGGTGAAGTCGCCCTCGAACGGCCACTGGGCGTTGATCTTGGGCACCGTCGCATCAAAGCCCACCATGCTGCCATAATCGTCGTAGCTGACGATCATGGACATCGTCTCATCGGTGTGGTCGACCATCATGCGCGTCGTGCTCTTGTGCAGCTTCTTGAAGAAGTATGCGATGTCGTCGAGCTCGCACAGTGCGCCGTCGTCGGCGATGGCGCTGGAGGGCTGCACCCAGTCCTCCGCGGGGTCGATGTACTCGTTGACCAGCAGGCTGTCCACCACCTGGCGCACCTGGTAGCGGGTCACGCCGTTCTCGGCCAGCACGTCGGCAATGGCCTGCTGGAAGAGGCCCTGATCGTCGCGCAGCGTGGTCGCGATGTTGTTGAGCAGGCGCATGAAGCTGTAGGTGCTGATCTTGCCGATCATCCGCTGGGCGACGGCGTCGCGGGTATCGGTCGCGTCGATGTAGGTGTCGTCGAAGGTGTACAGCTCGCCCGTCTCCATCTGCGTGCCGGAGACCCAGCCCAGCAGGTGCTGCGCGACCATCACCAGCGTGTCGGTGGTCGTGATGCGCAGGCGCTCCTTCGCCGGGAGCTCGGTGAAGGGCACAGAATCATCGGTGTCGCCGCCGAAATCGCCGTAGAGCAGGCCCATCAGGTCGATGCTCACGGAGGTGAACGTGCCTGCGGGCAGCGCCAGCACGAGCGAGCCGGTCAGGCTGGTCATGATCTGCGCGGAGCCGTCCTCGGCGATCAGCGCGGTGGCGGTGAGGACGGACGTGCCGTCCAGCTTCAGGTCGCCATGGACGCGCGCGGTGCCGAAGTCGTCATAGAAGGACAGCTCGAGCGTGCACTTGTCGATCAGGCGGGTGAGCGCGGCGAGCTTCTCGTCAGCCGTCGCGGCGTCGGTGTCCAGCAGCGCGGCGAACGTTTCGCCGTCGAGCAGCGTGCCCAGCTCAAAGGCCGCGGTCACGTTGATCTGTTCGCCGCCGATATACGCGTCGCTGACGGCGGTGGTCGTCACCTCGCCGGAGGGGACCGTGTAGCTCTCCCCCTCCGCAAAGGCGGCCGCGGGCGTGAGCAGCAGCGCCGCGCCCGTCAGCAGGGCGATCAATCGTTGTTTCAGCTTCATGGGTATTCCTCCTGCATGGTCCGGTGTTCTTCAGGGGCTCACAGCCCCGATTCTGCCTTGTTTTTTGCGCTCTCGCTCAGCGTGGGGTACAGCCCGCGGGCGAGGGCGACGACGGCGTCCTGCACCGCCGCCTCGAGTGCCTCCTGCGGCGCGATTGTCCCCGCCGGTTCGGTGCTCTCCTGCGCGGGCTGTCCGCCGACGGAGAGCGTCATGTCCGCCGCGCAGTCGAGGAACGTGTTCCCGTCGAGCACGATGGAGAGCGTCGCGTCGTCGCTCACGCCGATGACCGCATCCCCGGCCTCCTGCGTGGTCAGGCCGAGGACGAAGTGCAGCTTGGCGCTGATGTCGTTCAGCCGCTGCATGCGCAGCCCGGGCCGGCTGTCCGTATGCCCGAGGGTGGCGCTGACGGTGATCTTCTCGTTCAGGCTTTCGCCGTCGGCGGTCCACGCGTTGCGCAGGTAGACAGTGAGGCGGCTGGTCACCTTGCTGCCGTCCAGCTTTCCGGCAGCCTTGAGCGTCGTATCCACGCTGGCCGTGCCGGCCTTGTCCTTGCGGGTGATCTCGCTCTGGCGCAGGGAGCTGTAGGAGAGCTCGAGGGTGTTGTCCTCGCTTTGCACGGCGGTCAGCTCAAAGGTGTCCTTGGGGCTGCGGCCCGCGGGCTGGCGCAGATAGCCCGCGATCACCCACGGCTCCTCGCCCTCGCGCGCGATGCTGCCGGAGATGTCGATGCGGGTCAGGCGCGTGCCGTCGTCGGACATCGTGCGCTCGACGGCGAACGCCTGCGTGACGGCAAAGCCGCACGGGAGCCTGTCCCCGACGGACAGCCCCTCGATCCACGCGCAGACGGATGCGAGCGGCACGCGCTCGAGGATCGACGTGCCCGCGAGGGCATCAGCGGTGCCCAAGGCGTATTGCGCGCCGGAGAGATCGACGGCGAACGCCTGTCCATTCAGGGTGAGCGCCGCATCCGTCCCGCTCCGGTCGAGTCCAAGGGCAAGGAGCGTCTCATCGTTTTTGACGATGGAGAGCCGGTCGCCGCCCTGCGCGAAGCCGCCCCAGCCGGCATACTCGAACGTGGTGCCGGAGAGCATGGAGCTGAGCACGGAGAGGTCGCGCGCATAGGCGATGTTCGCAGCGGTCATGGTCGCCTGCATCTGCACCTGTTCGCCGTCCCCGGTCTTTTCGCACAGGCGGACGAGGCCCGGGGAGAAGACCTCCACGCCGGGCAGCGTCTGGCCCGCCGCGCAGGCGGCGAGGCAGCACAGCGCCAGCATCAGCGCGATCATCAGCCGTTTTTTCATGGTTCCTCCTCTTCTTTGGAGAGCATCTCCGTCAGATAAGACGGATCTGAGGCCGGTTTTCTTCCCGAAGCAGGGAAAATGGCGTGGGGAATTGGGGAACGACGGGGCTGCCGCCCCATACCCTGCTCAGGGATTCCACCCCTGAACCCTGCAAGGGGCAGTGCCGCTTGACCCCGCTTCGCTTCGCGCGGCTTCAAGCGGCGTTGGCGCGGCCGGAATTGTCGCCTTCGGCTCCTCTCCGGCCTGCGGCTTTGGGGCCGCTGCGCGGTTGGGGAACGATGGGGCTGCCGCCCCATACCCTGCTTGGGGCCCTGCCCCAAACCCCGCAAGGGGCTTAGCCCCTTGACCCTTCCTCGCTTCGCGCGGCTTCAAGCGGCTTTTCTTTTATTCGTCGCGCTCGGCGGGCTCATCCTCATAGACGGCGACCTCGGGCAGCACGCCCTCATCGAGCACGATGATCCCCTTCTCCACGTCCACCTCGCGCACCACGCGCCGCAGCGCCGGAATCATCATCTCGCCGCGGTCGGTGTCAAACACGTACACGTCACACACGCTGTTCGGCGTAAGCACCTCGCGCAGTGTGCCGATCCGCGTCCCCTGCGTATCGACCGCCGTCAGCCCTTCCAGCTCGCAGATGAAGTTTTCGTCCTCCGAAAGCTCCACCGCGTGCGCCCGGTCCACATACACCGCGCGCCCGCGCAGCGCCTCCGCCTGATTGCGGTCGCTGACGCCCTCCAGCTGCAAAAACGCAAAGCCGTCGTAGCTGCGCCCGCGGATCACCCTGCGCGGCACATACGCGCCGTTCTCCATCAGATATACGGTTTCCAGCCGCGCGTAGCGGCTCATGTCGCTGGTCATCGCGCGCAGCTTGACCTCGCCGCGGATGCCCTGGGGCTTCACGATCTCGCCGATCTGCAAATATTTGGCCTGCATGGATGTCACCTTTCTGTCACATTCGCGGGATATATACAGAAGCCGCGCATCGCTGCGCGGCACCTGTTATGCGCTTTCGCGGCGCTCCTCACAGGATCTCCACGAAAACGGGCTTCTCATTGCGGGCTGTCGCCGCTTTGACCACGGAGCGGATGGCTTTGGCGATTCGGCCCTGTTTGCCGATCACCTTGCCCATATCCTCCGGGCCAACGCTCAGCTCGATGATCACGGACTCCGGACCATCGACGGTCTTGACCTGCACCTGGTCGGGATGATCCACGAGCGTGCAGGCGATATAGCGAACCAGTTCTTCCATTGCTCGGCCCTCGACTTTCCGTGTGCCCCGGCGAAGGGGATGACTCAGGCGATGGCGCCGCTCTTCTTGAGGAGCGCGCGGACAGTGTCGGTCGGCTGAGCGCCGTTCTTGATCCACTGCTGCGCCTTCTCGGCGTCGATCTTCAGCTCGACGGGGTTGGCGACCGGGTTGTAGTAGCCGATCTCATCGACAAAGCGGCCGTCGCGGCTGGCGCGCTCGTCGGCGACGACGACGCGGTAGAACGGCTTCTTCTTCATGCCCATTCTC
>CAMENN010000069.1 GCA_945928315.1 uncultured Clostridia bacterium | reverse complement strand
CGAATGCGCCGCGATACTCCCCGTGGTTCGCCCACTTCCGTCAGTCATATCGCTTCAAATCGGAAGGAATTGCCCTCCAACTATGTCAGCATAGCACAAAAACGCGCAGCCGTCAAGTGGAGGACCGGCAGGAGAAGCACGTCTGTCCTTGCGCTGCGTGGGGTGATATGGTATAATCACAGCGTGTAGGCAGGTAGGTCTACGGGTGGTTCCTCCGCAACGGCGTACAGAAGCGGAGGTGGTGTGCAAATGAGTAATGTTGATCTTATCAATATGCTCCTTGCAATCGCCGGTTTGGTTTTTGCGGCGTATATCGCCGGAACACAGAACAGACGATAAAGAAAAAACCGCCTGCAGCTAGCACCTGCTGGCGGTTTATTGGGTTTTTCTCAGGTTTTTAGCCGACGGAGAAACCACCCTGTAGGTTGCTCCCTACCTGCCTACATTGTACGCCATCCCTGCGCGTCTGTCAAGCCAAACGCGTGGGGTTTTTTTGAGGCAAAAAGCGGATCGTGCCTGCAGCGGGCTGCTTTGCGCAGTTCTCCATGAAATCAAAAAGGACGGCAACCGAAGCTGCCGTCCATGATCGCACAAGCCACTTATTGAGGCCCCGGGATAGCCTGAAGGGGCCGCAGCCCCTTCAAATGCAATCCGCAGCGGCGGCATGTACGCCGCGAGGAGCGAAAGCATTTCGCTTCCTTTATCATTTATCATTTATCATTTGGAGTGTGCCCGAAGGGCGCGCGAGAAATGATGCTAAAAAACGCTGCAAGGCCGCTTCGCGTCCTTGCAGCGAATCTTTTTACCAGGTGCGGGAAGCCATCTGGCGGAACTGCGCCACGGTGGTGGTGTGAGAGTTCAGGCCGCCGTCCACGGTCATGATCTGGCCGGTGACATAGGCGCTCTCGTCGGATCCGAGGTACACGCACAGGTGGCCGATGTCCTCCGGGCAGCCGTAGCGGTTGACGCAGATGTTGGACAGGAAGATGTCCTTGAGCGCCTGCGGCACATGCGCCTCGTTCTGCGGGGTGACGATCAGGCCCGGACGCACGCAGTTGCAGCGGATGTTCTGCTTGCCGTACTGCAGCGCGACGGACTGGGTCAGCATGTCGACGCCGGCCTTGGCGCAGGCATAGGCGGTGGAGCCGAGGTCGCCGGCGCAGGAGGCCATGGAGCCGATGTTCACGATGGAGCCGCCGCCGTTCTGGGCGAGGTAGGGCAGCGCGCACTTGGTGGTGTAGAAGGTGCCGCGCATGTCGGACTGGAAGATCGCGTCCCACATCTCGACGGTCAGCTCATCCACGCGGCCATCCTTGAGGGCGACGTTGGCGGCGTTGTTGACCAGGATGTCGAGCTTGCCGTACTTCTCGACGGTGTCCTTCATCAGGCTCTCGATGCTCGCGGTGTCGGTGATGTCCATGTAGTGGTAGGAGGCCTCGCCGCCCGCCTTGACGATCTCGTCCACGACGGCCTGGCCCTTCTCCGCGCGGCGGCCGCAGATGACGACCTTCGCGCCCTCGGCCGCATACAGCTTGGCGATGCCGATGCCGATGCCGCTGGTGGAGCCGGTGACGATGGCAACCTTACCCTGAAGTCTGTTCATTGCAAAAATCTCCCTTCAATGATGGCACTGTGTTTCTGTTTCATGCGGCTGCGCGGGATGCGCATCCGCCTCTAGGGTGAGTATAACGCATAATCCGCCAAAAATCAAGCGTCCGGACGCCCGGTTCAGTCATAAGTCTGATATTTTTTTCTCATTTTCTTTTCCCCGCACCGCGAGAATCGCCTCTTGACATCCCCGTGTGCGCGGATACAATAAAGGTAACGATATTTTGTGAGGAGGACGTTCCCATGTCCATCATAAAAGCGCCCTTTGGCCAGAACAAGGCCGGGCAGCCCGTCTCCCGCTACACGATGACCAACCGATCCGGCGCGTCCGTGAGCATCCTTGATTACGGCGGAATCGTCCAGTCCATCCTCGTGCCGGACCGGGACGGCAAGCTTGCCGACGTCGCCCTCGGCTTTGACACGATCGACGGCTATCTCATCGGCCACGGCTGCATGGGCGACACCATCGGCCGCTACGGCAACCGAATCGCCAAGGGTCAGTTTGAGATCGACGGCGTGCGCTATCAGCTCGGCTGCAACAACGGCGAAAACCACCTGCACGGCGGCCCGGTCGGCTTCAACCAGCGCATGTGGGAGGCCGAGGCCGTCGAGGGCGAGGGTGAGGACAGCCTGCGCCTGCACTACGTCAGCCCGGACGGCGAGATGAGCTTCCCCGGCACGCTCGATGTGACGGTCACCTTCACCTGGAACGACGCCTGCGACCTGATCATCCGCTATCAGGCGACGACGGACCGCCCGACGCTGTGCAACATGACCAACCATACCTATTTCAACCTCGCCGGACAGGACCACGGCACCATCCGCGACCAGGTGCTGCTCATCGACAGCGACGTGATCACGCCGGTGCTCGACGGCGGGCTGATCCCGACCGGAAGCTACATGCCGGTGGCGGGCACGCCGTTTGACATGCGCGACGGCCTGCTGCTGGGCGATGGCCTCGACCAGATGGCGGACTGCCCGCAGATGGTCTACGCGAACGGCTACGACCACAACTTCGTGCTGCGCAAGGGCGAGGCGATGGGCCTTGCAGCGTGCCTGTGGGACGAGGAGAGCGGCCGCGTGATGGAGGTCATCACCGACCAGCCGGGCGTGCAGCTGTATACCGCCAGCCAGACGCACCTGACCGGCGGCAAGGGCGGCGCGGCGTACGACCTGTACAGCGGATTGTGCCTGGAGACGCAGCACTTCCCGGATTCTCCGAACAACCCGCAGTTCACCGGCACGACCGTTCTGCGCCCGGGCGAGCGCTACGACACCACGACGATCTACGCGTTCAGGGTGGAAGAATAAGGAAAAATCAAGAAAGGAGTCTGGGGATCGCATCCTCAGGCTCCTTTTTCGTTGCTGAAACTTGCGCAGGAGCAGCTCCAGGGAAGTTTGAAGGGGCCGCAGCCCCTTCATGGCAAATCCTCAGCGGCGGCATGTACGCCGCGAGGAGCAACATCATGTTGCTTCCTATATCATTTGGAGTGTGCCCGAAGGGCGCGCGAGAAATGATGTTTTTCCGTCACCCTACCGCGGAGAGGATGCGCAGCAGCCTCGATGCGCCATTGTGTCAATTCTTTCACATTTTCCTCCCGAATTTTGAACTTTGGATTGCGCATCCCGCAATTGGGTGGTATGATAAAAGAATCAACATCCCGAAAAGACGCTTTTCGAGTGCAAGGCTGCATTTTGGGGCGCCAGTGGGATGGAAACAGGAGGCAGATTGTCTATGGATCGCGTGTACAACTTTGCGCCGGGCCCGTCCATGCTCCCCTTGCCCGTGCTTGAGAAGGTGCAAAAGGATTTGCTGTGCTATGGCAGTACCGGCATGTCCGTCATGGAAATGAGTCATCGATCCCGGATGTATCTGGACATCTTCGAGAAGACCGTGGCCGACCTGCGCGAGGTCATGGGCATCCCGGAGGGCTACAAGGTCATGTTCCTGCAGGGCGGCGCGACCGCGATGTTCTCCGCCGTGCCCCTCAACCTGATGGACGGCGGCAAGGCCGACTACGTCGATTCCGGCAACTTCGCCCACAATGCGCTCGTCGAGGCGCAGAAGTATGGCGAGGTCGTGGTCGCCGGATCCTCCCGCGAGGACGGCTACAGCTATATCCCGGATTACACCCTCTCCCCGGACGCCAAATACGTCCACATCACCACCAACAACACCATCTACGGCACCCGCTGGGACCACATCCCGGAGACGAACGGCGTGCCGCTGGTCGCCGACATGTCCTCCAACATCCTCTCGGAGGTCTATGACGTCAGCAAGTTCGGCGTCATCTACGCCGGCGCGCAGAAGAACGTCGCCCCCGCGGGCGTCGTCATCCTCGTCATTCGCGAGGACCTGCTCGGCCATGAGCTGCCCATCACCCCGAAGGTCATGAGCTTCAAGAAGATGGCCGACGCGGACAGCATGCTCAACACGCCCAACTGCTTCGGCATCTACGTCGCCGGGCTGACCTTCCAGTGGATCAAGGCGCAGGGCGGCGTCGCGGCGCTTGAAAAGGTCAACATCGAGAAGGCGAAGCTGCTCTACGACTTCCTCGACGAGAGCCGCCTCTTCAAGGGCACCGCCCGCGCGAAGGACCGCAGCCGCATGAACGTGACCTTCGTCACCGGCGACGCCGAGAAGGACGCCGCGTTCGTGAAGGCCGCCGCGGCGCAGGGCCTCGTCAATCTGAAGGGCCACCGCATCGTCGGCGGCATGCGCGCGAGCATCTACAACGCCATGCCCATTGAGGGCGTGCAGGCGCTCGTCGCGTTCATGAAGGACTTTGAAGCCAGGAACAAGTGAGGACACCGCCATGACCTACACCATCAAAACCCTCAACGCGATCTCCCCGGCGATCTACACCCAGCTGGGCGATCACTACCGCGTCAGCGACGACGCGGCCGCACCGGACGCCATCCTCGTGCGCTCGGCCTCCATGCATGAGACGCCGATCCCGCAGAGCGTGCTGTCCATCGCGCGCGCGGGCGCGGGCACCAACAACATCCCCGTGGACGCCTGCTCCGAGGCGGGCATCTGCGTGTTCAACACCCCGGGCGCCAACGCCAACGCCGTCGCCGAGATGGTGCTGTGCGGCATGCTGCTCTCCTGCCGCAACGTCGTGGGCGGCATCGAGTGGGCGCGCACGCTCAAGGGCCAGGGCGACGCCGTCGAAAAGGCCGTCGAGAAGGGCAAAAAGGCGTTCGTCGGCCCGGAGCTGCGCGGCAAGACGCTCGGCGTCATCGGCCTGGGCGCCATCGGCGTGCTGGTCGCCAACGCCGCCATCTCGCTGGGCATGACCGTCATCGGCTATGACCCGATGATCTCCGTCGAGCACGCCTGGACGCTCTCGCGCGACATCCGCCGCGAGACGTCGCTGGACGCGCTCATCTCCGCGTGCGACTTCATCACCATCCATGTGCCGCTGAGCGACAAGACCCGCGGCATGATCGGCGTGCGCGCGCTGTCGCTGTGCCGCAAGGGCGTGCGCATCATGAACTTCGCGCGCGGCGGCCTGGTCGATGAGGACGCGCTCCTCTCCGCGCTGGGCGATGGCCGCGTCGCGGCGTACGTCACCGACTTCCCGAGCGATGCGCTGCTGGGCGTCGAGGGCGTCATCTGCATCCCGCACCTGGGCGCCTCCACGCCGGAGAGCGAGGAGAACTGCGCCGTCATGGCCGCCGCGCAGACCCGCGACTTTCTGGAGCACGGCATCATCCGCAACAGCGTCAACCTGCCCGCGGTGGACGTCGCCCCGGCAAGCAAGCCGCGCCTTCTGTGCATCCACGAGAACGTGCCGAACGTGCTGGGCTCCATCACCTCCGCGGTAGCGAGCTTCGGCCTCAATATCTCCGACCTGGTGAACCGCTCCCGCGGCACGATGGCGGTCTCCGTCGTGGACATCGACGAGGTGCCGCAGGACGCCCGCGCGGCGCTGGTGGAGAAGGCCGAGGCCATCAACGGCATGAAGCGCGTACGGCTGCTGGGCGTCTAAAGGTATAACCGCTTAAAACCGCGCGAAGCGAAGAAGGGGTCTGGGGACCCGGGAAACTCGCATAGTCGTGCCGCAAGCGGCACTCCTTGCGATTTCCGACGCTCCGCCTGCCTGTTTCCGTCACTGGCGGCGGCAGGCTCCGGTCCCAGGCTAGGGGTTTGGGGGATGAAATCCCCCAACGTCCCCATGCGCAGCCCAAAAAACGCAGGCCGGAGAGGAGACGCAGGCGACAATTCCGGCCGTAACCCGGCCGCTTGAAGCCGGCTTGCGCACAGCCCCTCTTTTCGCATCCTCATTCCAAACCCCCGTCCTTCCGGAAACGGGGGTTTTCCTGTTTGCATACTACTCCTAAAAAACCGGGCTGTTCGATCACCGACCGTCAGGGTTCGCTTCGCTCCCTGACTGCTTTTTCCTTTCATCGCTTCGCGATATGGGAACGTTAGGGGCCTCGCCCATAAAACCCCGCCTGAGGGACATGAGTCCGGGAAACTCGCATAGTCGCGATGCAGGCATCGCTCCTTGCGATTTCCGACGCTCCGCCTGCCTGTTTCGCCCACTGGGCGCGGCAGGCTCCGGTCCCCCAGACTCCCTTCCTCGCTTCGCGCTGATGGCCCGTTTCTCCGCAATTCTCCCTTTTCCCTGTGCATTCCCCGCCCGACAAAATTTTTCCCGGAAAAACGCTGTGCACAATTCCACACTTTTTGACGCGAAAATGAAGGAAAACCCGCATGTCCCCGGGAAAACTTGTGCCGGGCTTTCCCACAGACCACAGGATATTGTGGATAACCTTGTCCCGAAAAGCAGTCAGTCTGTGGATAACCTGCATTTTTTCCGAAAAAATCCGCCCCGAAAAGTCCTTGAAAACCCCGACTTTTTCTGTTATCATAGGGGCGCTGTACCGAAAAAGTTATCCACAGGTTTTCCCGTTTGTCCACATTCTGTGGAAAGTCATGTGGAATTCCACAGGTTGTCCACAGGTATATGTGGATGAGCTGTGCATATCTGCCGGCCGAACGCGCCGGCACAGCTACAAACGACATGCGGAGGGGTTTCAATGGATCATGTAGAACTGTGGGAAAAGGCCAAGGCGCTGCTGCGCGAGGAGGTCTCCGCCGTCTCCTTCTCGACATGGATTGAGCAGCCGCTCAAGCCGGTCTATGTGCAGGACGACACGCTCGCCCTGGAGGTCATCAGCGACTACATGGAGAACAACGTCCGCGCGCGCTATCTGACGATGATCACCGGCGCAGTGAGCCAGGCGGCCGGGCGCGAGATGAAGATCGAGCTGATGAGCGTCACGCAGCGCGTGGAATGGCAGGCCCGGCAAAAGAAGGAAAGCCTCACGCAGATGCCGGGCATCAACACGTTCAACCCCAAATCGACGTTCGACACGTTCGTCGTCGGCTCGTCGAACCGGTTTGCGCACGCGGCCTCGCTGGCCGTCGCGGAGGCGCCGGGCGCGGCCTACAACCCGCTGTTCCTCTACGGCGGCGTGGGTCTGGGCAAGACGCACCTCATGCACGCCATCGGCCACTTCATTCAGGATCACTTTCCGAGCCTGCGCCTGCTCTATCTGCCCAGCGAGATGTTCACCAACGAGCTGATTTCCGCCATCAAGAATAACAAGAACGTCGAGTTCCGCGAGCGCTTCCGCAACGTGGACGTGCTGATGCTCGACGACATCCAGTTCATCGCGGGGCGCGATTCCACGCAGGAGGAGTTCTTCCACACGTTCAACGCGCTGCACAACGCGGGCAAGCAGATCATCATCTCGTCCGATAAGCCGCCGCGGGAGATCGCCCGCCTGGAGGAGCGGCTGCGCTCCCGCTTTGAGTGGGGCCTTGTCGCCGACATCCAGAAGCCGGACTTCGACACGCGCATCGCAATCCTGCGCAAGAAGGCGGAGAACGAGGGCATCGAGATCAGCGACGACATGCTGGAGCTGATCGCGCAGCGCATCGAGAGCAACATCCGTGAGCTGGAAGGAAGTCTGACGCGCGTGAACGCCTATGCGCGGCTGAACAACTGCCCGATCGACGAGGAGGTCATCTCCCGCGCGCTGCACGACATCACGGTCGTGCGCGACCCGAAGCGCATCACGCCGGACCTGATCATCGACTGCGTGGCGGACTACTACGGTCTGAGCCCGGCGCTGCTGCGGGGCAACTCCCGCAAGAAGGAGATTGCGACGGCGCGGCACGTGGCGGTCTATCTGACGCGCGAGATGACGAACATGAGCCTGCCGCGCATCGGCGACGCGTTCAGCCGCGACCACTCGACGATCATCAACTCCTGCGACAAGGTGACGCAGCTGCTGGAGAGCAGCACGCAGATGAAGAGCGCCATCGCGGACCTGAAGAAGATCATCACGGAAAAATAATGCGGTCTTCAAATAGAAACGAGCCATAACCGCGAAGCGGGGTCAAGGGACAGTGTCCCTTGACCCCGCTTTGCGGTTTATGTTTTCCTCACATAGGTCCCGTCGCTGCGCTCCATGATGCCCTCGCAGATCATCTCTCTGCGCAGCGTGCAGTAGTCCTCATGGTAGCGCCCGATGATCTCGTTGACCTCGCTCTCAGCGTACGGCTTGCCCACCTCAAACGCGCGGGCAATCTCCTCCAGGCAGATGCGCCGCTTCTTGCGCTGCGCGGGAATCGCTGTCAGGCGGCCGTACTCGAAGAAATTCTGCAAAATCTTCTGCCGGTACGCCGCATCCCGCTGCGCCTGCGCGTCCGCCTCCCCGGACGGCTCCCCGATGATGTCGAGAATCCGCGCGGAGAACACGTCGCGCCGCAGCGCATACATCGTGTAATACTGATCCCGGTAGCGCGTGACGGCCCCGGCCTCCTCCAGCTTCTTCATATGGAAGGAAATGGTCGCCGGAGTCAGCGAGAGCCGCTCCGCCAGACGCTCGACATACATGTCCTCCCGCATCAGCGATTTGAGGATCTGCAGCCGGGATTTGTCCGCCAGGCACTTGAACAAGCGGACAGCCTCCTCCTCCTGCATGCGCGTCACGTCCTTTCCATAAACGCCCGGCGGTCCGCCGCCAGCGTTTCCAGCTTGATCTCCTCGATGGCGGCGCGGCAGCCGTCATCGTGCTCCTGCGCACGGGCCTTTGCCGCGCTCCACTCCTGCTCCAGGTGATCGAGCTTCTGCAGATACATCGTGCGGAAGGCCTCGCCCTGCGCATTGCGCGCGCAGACCTGATACAGCGTGCGGCAGATGTCGTGAATGTTGATGCGGATGCAGGCGAGCGTGGCCTCGTCATCGCGCCCGGATGCCTTGAGCGAAGCGGCCTCCCCCGCGAGCTTCGCTGCGGCCGCCTCCAGCTCCTCCAGATAGGTGGACATGAACAATCCCCCTCCGTTCCAAATATGATTTGATGATCATCGAATCAAATCATAGCACAGGAACAAGGGGGGTGTCAATATCTGTTTTGATATTTGTCAAAATAATTTTTCTGTTCAGATGCCCGCGCCGTCGCGCTGGTCGAGCGGTTCAAAGTAGCCCGCGTACTTGGTGAACATCAGCCCGGACAGCCTGCGCATCCCGCCGTACAGATGGCGGCGCATCAGCAGCTCGATGCCGTCGGTGCAGCGCCTGTCGATCAGCTCGACCATCTGCGTGTGCTCCTCCAGCACGTCCGGCACATTGTCCCCCTCCAGGATGTCCAGCGTGCAAAAGCGCGTATAGCTCGACTGCACCCCGCTCAGGCGCTCCCACAGGAAGCGCTTGTTCGTCGTCTGAAACCAGATCTCGTGCATCGCGTAATCCGTCTGCAGGAACTGCGCGGAGTCAAAGCGCACCCGGTCCTCATAATAGACGCGGCTGAGCGCCTGCAGCTGCTGCAGCGCATAGCGCACGCGCTCCACGTCCGCGGGCGTGCAGGTCAGGATGAAGTCCCGCAGCACCATGCTCTCCACCGCCACGCGCTCATAGATCACCTGGTTCACGATGTCGTAGCTCAGCCGCGTGACGATGCTCCCCTTGCGCGGCTCAATTTGCACCAGACCGTTCTCCTGCAGGCGCTGAAGCACGCTGCGCGCAGGCGTTCTGGATACGCCGAAGCGCTGGCACAGCGTGTTCTCGCTGATCATGTCCCCCGGCTTGTGCCGGAAGTGCAGGATCTCCCGGGCCACGGTCTGATAGATCTGCTCGTTGTCGAGTGATGCGCTCTGTGCCATCTTTTTGCTCCCCGCTCTGTTTCATATTTGTTTTATTATAACCATCCGCAGGCGGGGTGTCAATATGCGCCGCCCATCAAATTCGTTTACGCTCCGGTCCGTTCAATCCCTATATGTATACAAGAGTTTCCCATTCTTCCCCCGGCGATGTGCCGCAACTGACCGGGGGGAGCTTTGGCCTGCTTTTCCAAACCCTTTTCCCTATTTCATGGGAAAAAGGAAGATTCCAACAAAAAAATGCAAAAATCTTCCGCATCTGTATTGTAATCCGTTTTGCTCTGTGTTAGTATATGTATACAAGCATGCGCCGCTCGGGCGCTGCATCAAACATCAGCAGGAGGTAATCCAAATGAAGAAGCTCTTTGCTCTTGCCCTGGCCGTCATTCTCGCGCTGTGCTGCGTGAGTGCACTGGCCGATGAGGACCCCTACAAGGATCTGGGCAGCTATGTCATGATGGTGGGCCATGCGCAGCCGGAAGGCAACCCGCGCTACGTCTCCATGGAGCAGTTCGCAGCGGACGTCGCTGAGAAGACCAACGGCCATGTGACCGTGCAGGTCTTCGGCAATGGCCAGCTGGGCACCGAGAAGGAAATGCTCGAGCAGGTCGTTCAGGGCGTCACCCAGGGCATGCGCGGCGGCCAGTTCGACTTCAGCCCGCGCCTGCTGATGTTCACCCTGCCGTTCCTGGCCAACAACCGCGAGGAGGTCACCGCGCTGCTGCACAGCGACCTCGCCAAGAAGGTCTGCGCTGAGGCGGAGGAAAGCACCGGCACCGTCATCATCAACCTGTGCGATGCGGGCGGCTTCCGTCAGTTCTCCAACAGCAAGCATACGATCAAGACCCCGGCGGATCTGGTCGGCCTCAAGATGCGCACCAACGGCATGAAGACCATCGACCTGACCTTCAAGGCCCTGGGCGCCACCACCACCTCCATCCCGTACGCCGACCTGTACATGGGCCTCAAGACCGCCATCGCTGACGGCCAGGAGAATCCGTGGGTCAACGTCGAGGGCATGAAGTTCTATGAGGTGCAGAAGTACTTCACCGAGGTCAACTACCAGTTCCATCCGGACCCGTTCTACGTCAACGCCGAGTGGTGGAACAGCCTGCCCGAGGAGTTCCGCACCATCATCTCCGAGTGCGCGACCGCGATGGGCGACTACAACGATCAGCTGATCGACCAGAACAGCGACGCCGCCAAGCAGAAGATCATCGACAGCGGCGCCGAGGTCTACGTGCCGACCGCCGAGGAGCTCGCCGCCTTCCAGGAGGCCTGCCAGCCGGTGTACGAGCAGGTCGTGACCGAGGGCATCTGCACGCAGGAGGAGCTCGACGAGATGCTCGCCATCGTGCAGGCTGTGCGCGGCAACTGATTTTCCCTTCAACTCTCCTTGCAGCGGGTCAGGGCTTTGGCCCTGACCCGCTTTTGATTTTCCCCGAAAGGAGCTCTGCTTCATGAAGAAAACCTGCAGGATCGGCGAATGGGTCCGCCGCATCTATATGGGCATCGGCGCGGCGGCGATGGGCCTGCTGGCGTTTCTGGTGATCTTCACGGTCATCATGCGCTACTGCTTCTCGCTGAGCTGGAAGTCTCTGTCCGAGTTCAACGTCACGCTCTTCTGCTTCACGACATTCTGGGCCATGGGCCTCAACGTCCTGATGGACGAGCATGTGAGCATCAACATCCTCTATGACAGGATTCCCCCCGCCATCAAGCGCTGGGTCTGCGTGTTCAACAACGTGGTCATGCTGGTGGTGGACTGCCTGTTTGTCAGGTATTCCTGGGCCTACACCATGAAGATGGGCAAGCAGATCAGCCAGGGCATGGAGATCCCGATGATGTACATGTACGGCATCATGCCGGTGTGCGGCGCAATTTGCGCGCTGTGCATCGTCATCAAGCTCGTGGAGGCGGTCCGCGCGCCGCTCTCCGCCTTCGAGCCCAAGGACAAGCCTCTGAGCGATTGACGAAAGGAGTTGAAACGGACACATGGCACTCGTATTTCTTCTGGTCGGCCTGATCATCTTTGCGGCCATCGGCGTCCCGCTCGCCTTCGCGATCGGCGCATCCTGCATCACCTATCTGTCCATCGACACCCCGATGTTCCTGAGCATGATGCCCCAGCGCGTCTGGAACGGCGTGTTCAGCGAGCTGATGATCGCCATGCCGCTGTTCATGCTCGCGGGCGAGCTGATGAATACCGGCGGCATCACCAGGCGCATCATCGACTTCTGCATGGAGCTGCTGCGGCCCATCCGCGGCGGTCTGGGCGAGGTGAACATCGTCGCCTCCATGATCTTCGGCGGCATTTCCGGCTCCTCCGTGGCGGACACCTCCGCGCTGGGCAGCATCCTGATCCCGGCGATGCAGGACAAGGGCTATCCGCCCGACGCCTCCGCGGGCATCACGGTCGCCTCCTCGACGATGGGCATGATCATCCCGCCGTCCACGCCGATGGTCGTCTACGCGATGGTCTCCGGCGCGTCGGTCGGCGCGCTGTTCATGGCCGGCGCGGTGCCGGGCCTGCTCATCGGCCTCACGCAGCTGATTCTGGTCTACATCATCTCCAGCCGCAAGGGCTGGCATCCGGAGCGCGTGCCGTTCTCGGGCAAGCGCTTCGCCCGGGCGATGCTCTCCGGCATTCCCGCGCTGCTGATGCCGCTGTTCATCATCATCTGCGTGTCCTTCGGCATCTGCACCGCGTCCGAGAGCGCGGGCGTCGCCGTGCTCTACAGCATTCTGGTCGGCTTCTTCATCTATCGCGAGCTGACCTGGAAGGCCATCTGGAACGCGCTGAAGAAGACGCTGATTTCCTCCTCCTCGGTCATGCTGATCATCGGCTTCACGTCGATCTTCACCTGGATTCTGACGATTCAGAAGGTGCCGGACCTGGTGGCGAACTTCTTCATGGGCATGAACGTCCCGGCGTGGGGCATCGCGCTGATGTTCGACGCGCTGATTCTGATCATCGGCACGTTCATCGACGTCAGCCCGGCGATCCTGCTGCTGACGCCGATCATGCTGCCGGTGATGCAGCACTACGGCTTCACGGCGCTGCAGTTCGGTGCGATGATGATCACGGGTCTGGCGATCGGTCTGGTCACGCCGCCGGTAGGCATGTGCCTGAACGCGTGCAACAAGATCAACCGCATGCCGATCATCGACATCTTCAAGGGCGCGCTGCCGTACGTCACCTGCAACGTGATCGTGCTGATTGCCATCAGCCTGATTCCGCAGCTGACGACCTGGCTGCCTGCGCTGCTGGGGTATTGATCTTCTTCAGACAGAATGGCTTAAAACTGTGCGAAGCGGAGAAGAGGTCTGGGACATTGTCCTCAGACCCCTTTTTCGCTTCGCGCGGTTTCAGGCAGTTCAGCTGAAATACGTCGGTGCTTGCCCCATGGGCGCCATCCCGCCGGGGTTCCATCCCGGACGGCAGATCGCAAACTCCGCGCAGTCCATCTCCCGCTGCACATGCTCCAGCGCCTTCACATGAATCCGCCGCACCTGCCGCTCATCATAGATCATCCGCCGCCCAATGTCCTCCCATCGCAGCCCGCTCAGATAGCGCAGCTCCAGCACCTCGCGCTCCACCGGATCGCTCAGCCGCTCGATGATCTCGCTCGTCTGCCGGATGATCTCCCTCAGCTGGCGCGCCTGCTCCTCAATATCCCGGCTGATATCCATGAATGCGCAGGTGCCGTCCTCCACCTTGCTGCGCGCGTCCGTGCCTCCGGCGCGCACGGCCTGCATCGTGCTCGTCGAGCGCATGGCCATGTCCCGGTAGCGCTGCGCCTGCTGCTGCATGTTCTTGATGCGCCGGTTCGCGTTGATCACCCGCTCCATGAACGCACGCGCGCTCATCGCGTACATCGGGCATCCGTCCATTCCGGCATAACGCGGCAGACCCTCCGGCGCCATGCACCGCTTCTGCTGATGGCCGCTGTAGCGGCAGGTTTCACATGTATTCATCGCTCTCCCCCTTTTCCTTCGGCACGCATGAAGCGTGCATTTGCATTCCTTATAGCCCGAATCATAGCACGCATATGCGTTCTTGTCAAGGAATAATACTGCATTTGCACACTTTTTTATTGACTTTTGCGTTCTTTTTTTCTATAATGAACGCATCTGGAAAGGGGTTGTGCGCATGGGTATGGGAAAACGGCTCGCCGAGCTCATCGAGCAGAAGGGCACGCGGCCCGGAACGCTGGCGCGCGAGGCGGGCGTGAGCAAGAACACGATTTACAGCATGATCAAGCGGGACAACGACAAGGCGGACGCCGCGACGCTCGCCAAGCTGGCAAAGGCGCTGGGCGTTCCGGTCTCCGCTTTCTATACGGACGCGGCGCAGGCGCTGCCGAAGCACCCGTCGATCCTGCCGATCCAGGTCAAGCCGGTGCCGCTGCTGGGCAACATCGCCTGCGGAGAGCCGATCTTTGCGGATGCGGACTTCACGTCGTATACCGTCGTAGGCGCGCAAGTGGACTGCGATTTTGCGCTGCGCTGCGAGGGCGATTCGATGATCGACGCGCGGATCTACGACGGGGACGTGGTGTTCATCCGCCAGCAGGACTATGTGGACGACGGCACGATTGCGGCGGTGCTCATCGACGACGAGGCGACGCTCAAGCGGGTCTATCACCTGGCCGACGGCAGGGTCGAGCTGCGCGCGGCGAATGCGCGCTATGCGCCGATCATCCTCGGCGGTGAGAATGAGACGCGCAGCCTGCGCATACTGGGAAAGGCCGTCGCCTTCCAGAGCAACGTGAT
>CAMENN010000068.1 GCA_945928315.1 uncultured Clostridia bacterium | reverse complement strand
TGCATAGTCGCACCGTTGCCGGTGCTCCTTGCAGTTCCCGACGCTCCGCCTCGCTTCTCCGCCCACAGGGCGCGCTCGGCTTCGGTCCCCCCAAACCCCTAGTCTGGGACCGGAGCCTGCCGCCGCCAGTGGCGGAAACAGGCAGGCGGAGCGTCGGAAATCGCAAGGAGTGCCGTTCACGGCACGACTATGCGAGTTTCCCGGGTCCCCAGACCCCTTCCTCGCTTCGCGCTTACAGTTCGCTGCTCTGAGAACATCCGATTCTCACCACCCGGTACGGCGCGATCTGCCGCCGGATCTCCTCCGGCAGGCCGTCCATCGCGCGGGAGACGCCGCCCTCGCTGTGCGCCGTCTCGCCCTCCGTGCCCTGACGGTTATACAGAATCGCCGCCAGCTGCACCTGCGCCGTCACGAGCGCGTCCGGCAGCACGCTGCGGCCCGTACAGGCCAGCAGCATGCCCTCCGCATCGCCGAGCAGCAGGTCGAGCTGCGCGTCCGCCACGCCTTCAAGGCGCGCGGCCAGCCTCTCCTTCGCCGTCATCACGACACCGTCACCACGACGTCCACCGCGTGCCCGGCATAGACCAGCGTGATCGCCTGGCTGCCCGCCGTGTAGTCGAGGTCGAGGCCGTAGACCGTGAGCACCGGGTCGTTCGAGGCGACGGCAAGCTCCTCGCCGTCCATCGTCACCGCCCGCAGCGGCGTCACGCTGCCGGCCTCCCAGCCCGCCCTCGTGACCGGCACGTTGTACGCCGCCGCCGTCACGCAGGGATACCACAGTTCACAGCCGTCCATCACGCGCCCGCCCACGCGGACCGCGCCGCCGTCACACGCGGGCTGACGGAGCCCGCCAAGCATGCCCAGCCTGACCGCCATCTGCTCCGCCTCCTTACATGACCTTGAGGCCGCGCATCACCGCGGCCGCCTTGCTCGACTTGAGCGCCACCGCCGCAACCATCTCGACCTCGCCCTTCTTCACCGCACCGGCCGTCGAGAAGTCCGGCAGCCAGGTGCGGATCGGGCTCTGGCCGGAGACCGACACGCCATGGAAGCCGTCGAGGCCCATGCGCACGGCGTACAGGCTCGTCTCGCCCGCCTCACTCGTGGCGACGATCGGGCTGTTGGTGCCCGCCTTCGTGCCCAGGTCGATCAGCGGCACTGCGCCGTAGTATTCGATCTGGCGGCCCCAGCCGTCCAGGCCGGTCTGGTACATCGTCGCGCGGCGGGCACAGGCGCGGATCTTCGCCATCATGCGCGTGTTGCCCATCAGGCAGGTCGGCGCGCCGTCCATCTCGCCGATCATCTCATCGAGCAGGTCGAGGAACGCCAGATAGTTGCCCGTGACGTTCGCGCTGCTGGACAGGTTGATATTGCCGGCGAACTCCGTTGCGGAGCCGGTCAGCGCCTTCGAGAGGCCGTCAAAGCCGTTGGCGTCCACGGAGCTGTCGCCGTTGATGACCAGATCGGAGAAGCACGCCTGCGTCGCCTTGACCTTCTGGCCGATCTGGAACTGCACCTCGTCGATCACGCCGCCCATGCCTGCGAGCACGCGGTCGATTTCGAAGGAGCCGCCCATCACCTTGAGATCGACGATATAGCGCTTCTTCTCGGCCTCCTGCGCCGTGTATTCGGTGTTCACCGCGCGGGTCCCGGCGGTGGGCCAGGTCGTCACGCGGGTATAGGCGTAGGTCATCGACGCGCCGCCGCCCATCGGGGTCACCGCGTCGTCGAAGACCATGTTGTCCAGCAGGTAGCTCGACTTGCAGAATTCATCGATCACCTGCGCGCTGAGCGCATCCTGCATGCCCGCGCGCACATTGGCCAGGGTTACTGCCATTCTTCATTCCTCCTCACAGACTGTAGTGTTCGGAAATCGCGTCCCGCAGCGAGGCGCTCTTTCCCTGGTTGCCGCTGCCAGAGCGGGGCGCGCTGCCGGCGATGCGCCGCTCCACGCCCTGCTGCACGGCCTGGCGGAAGAGCCGCTCGACCGTCTCCAGAGAAGCCGCGCAGCGCTCCGCGTCCGTATAATCGAGCAGGTCGCCAAGCTCGGCGGGCAGCTGGCGCGCCGCGAGCTCCTGCACCGCCTGCGCGCGCAGCTCGCGCCGGGCGACCTCCTCCTCGCGCCTGGCAAGCTCCGCCTCGCGCTGCTGCTCCTGCGCGCGCTCCTCATCCGTCATGCTCAGCAGGCGCTCGGCCTCGCTGCGGGCGGCCTGCACGGCCGCCTCCTGACGGCTCTGCCATTCGGCCTCCTTCTGCGCGAGCAGGCGCTCGACATCCTCCTGCGAATACACCGTGCTCTCCTGCTGCTCCTCCTGCGGCGCAGGCTCCGTCTGCTGCCACAGGCTGTTCATGCCCCGAAGGGCGCCAAACCTCAGTTCCTTCATTCGCTCCTTCCTTTCCTTGCGCATGTGCTCTCCCGCCGGAGGGCGGGCGGCGCGCGCGGGTCACGCCCCATGCTCCTTCCCATTGTCACGCCTCCTTGGTGGACGGTTTTGCGTTTCAGGGCATAGAAAAACCGCCTTGCCTCAGGCAAAGCGGTGTGATACAATGGATGCGTAGTCAAGAGGACTTGCACGGTAGCGCCACCCGCTTTCTGCGATACGAAAGAAGGTGGTTTGCGTGAAGAACAACGATTTCTTTGCCATCGCTGCATGGCTGTTTTCGCTGCTCTCCCTGCTTTTCGCCGTTTATCTGCTCGAAAAAGGGCAGTAAAAGCGATGCCGCCGTGTAGAGTGTCAGTCTATACGGCGGCTTGATCTTGTAGGCTGCGATTCCGCAGAAGCGGGTATCAGCCGTTTGAGGTCGTATCCCTCTTGATTCCATTGTACACCGGTTTCCCCGCCGCGTCAAGCGTCGGGGTTTTCCTTTTCTTTCCGGACTTCGCCGTCCTGCTGCCCTGCCCGCTGCGCGGCCAGCTCCTCCATCGCCGCATCGACGTCGTCGATGAACGGCAGCTGGGCCAGCAGCGCGCGCTGCGGGGCAATGCCGGAAAGCTGCGCCACCATCTGCGCCGTCTCCGTCTCGTTGACCGGCAGGCTCCGGGTGAAGGTCATCTCCACCGTCTCCGGATCAAGGCTCGTGCGCGCCAGCACGCCGAGGAAGTGCGCGAACAGCCGCATGCGGCTGCGCAGGCCCTCGCGGAACCAGCGCTCCTTGATCGCCGTCAGCTGCTCGAGCCCCAGCAGCTTGTAGCGCATCGCCACGCCGGAGGCGTTCGCCGCGAAGCTCTCATCCGTCAGGTCAGGCACCATGCTCATCTTGTGGATGTCCCCGCGCAGCGCCTGCCGCAGCACCTCAGCACCCGCCTCGTCGCTCTGCTTGACCAGCCATTGCGCACTCGCGTCCGTGTCCGGCAGGCTGAGCGTCTTCTCCTCCAGCAGCTTCTGCGCCGGACTGCGTCTGTCCGCCGGGTCGTCGTTTTCCAGCGTGCAGCCGGTCAGTAGCAGCACGGCGTCCGTGAACTGCTGTTTGTCGTTCACCCGGTCGCTCTCCAGCGTGTCGTAGGCGTCGATCAGCGAGAGCACGAGCTCAAAGTCGCCCGTCTCCTGCGCGTTGTTCCAGAACTCCACCACCGGCACGCCGCCGAAGTAATGCGGCTGTTCCCCGCCCTCCTGCGTCAGCGCCGCCAGGCTCCTGCCCGAGAGCGTCAGCTCCGTCCCGGCCGTATAGGCGTGCACGCACACGCCGCATCGCTTGCCCGCGCTGTCATAGCGGTCCATCCAGTGCACGCCGAAGAGCGGCCGGTGCTCCACCGTGTCGTCATAGACGACGAACGCCGTCTTCGGGCTGAGCGTCGCGGCCTTCGGCCTGCCGCCCTCATCCGCATAGCAGATGCACACCCCGCGGCCGTAGATCGAGGCGTCCGCGGCCAGCTCAGCGTCCACGCTGTCCATGTCGCAGGCCGCGTAGGCCTCGCGCAGCGCCGCGACCGCATCGCTCTGCGTGCGGTCGTCGTAGGTGACGGGCCGGCCCACCAGATAGCCCGACGCCATGGTCACGATGTAGCGCGGAAACGCATGGACGAGCCGGTTGTTGGGCAGGCCCGGCGAGCGCGTGCGCCGGGTGATCTCTCCCCTGCCCTCATAGGCGCGTCCCAGCCGCTCCAGGCGCGGCCTCACGTCGCGCATGAACTCGGCGATCGCGCCGGAAACGATCTCCCCCGTGACGGGGGTATCCTTGTCGCGTACGATCATGGGTTCTCCCTTCCTGTCTGCATAGTCTGCCGCGGCCCGCTAAAGCGCCGGCCCCGGCCCATCAACGAAGCGTATTCCGATGTCCAACGGCTCACCGGCTGCTCACCTTCGCCGTCCTCCGCGTGCTCACGCCCTCCATCGCGTAGCGCACGGCGTCGATGTGATGGTTCCCGATGTCCGGATACCTGCCCGTGAGCTCGCCGCTCCGGTCGCGCTCGTACTCGTACTCGAGAAACTCCCGCAGCGTGTCCGGGCAGCGGACCGGGTCGATCACGATCGCCGCAAGGCTTTGCAGCCACTTCATCCCGTGCTCCACGCTGCCCGGCCCCTTTTTCGCCGCCACGCAGGGCAGCCCGAAGCTCCTGTAGTCGCTCACGCTCTTGGGCTCGGCGCTGTCCGCGGTGATCACCTCCGTGCGCCCGCGTGCGCGGACGAGCTCCGCCGTCTGCAGGTTGCCCAGCCGCCGCGCCGTGATCTCCCCGAACAGATACAGGGTCCGCCGCGCCGCGTCGTAGCAGCACTCGTTGTAGGCGAACGGATCGGGGTAATAGCCCCAGTCCAGCCCCCGGAAGACCCGCGCAAAGCCCGCAACCTGCGCGTCGTCAAGCCGCTGTGCACGCACGTTCTCGAACACCGCGCTTCCGCTGCCCACCGCCTCTCCCAGGTATTCGTGCCGGTAGGCCAGCTCGTTCGTCCTCTTGAGGTGCTCCGCCTCCTCGAAGAAGCGTTCGCCCAGCCAGCCGCGCGGCACATCCAGATAGGTAGACCGGTGTACCGTCTGCCCGTCCTTCTCCTCCCGCGCGTAGCGGTTGGCCCAGCTTCTCGGCGAGGCCGGCGGGTTGAAACTCTTGAGCACTAGCGTCTGCCGCCCGCCGCGCAGCACGCTCTGCTCCGCGTTGCGGATCTCCTCCGGCCCGGCGAACTGGTCAAGCTCCTCGAACCACAGCACGCCGACGTGTCCGAACGGCACCTTCAGCGACTTGAGCTTGCCCGGATCATCCAGGCCGAAAAAGAGAATCGTCTGCCCCGTCGGCCGGTAGACGATCCGCATCGGGCTGACGCTGCAGTCGAAATACCGCTCCAGCGACAGCGCGGCGATCGCCCAGCGCACCTGCGCGTAGACGCTTGTGCGCAGCGTCGCCTTCACCCTGCGCAGCACCACCGCGTGTGCCTGCGGATGCCCCAGCAGATACAGGATCACCTCGATGGAGGCAAAGCTGCTCTTCGTGCTGCCGCGCCCGCCGCACAGCACCGCCGTGCGCACGCGGCCCTCGCGGATGCCCCGGTGCAGTCCGTAAAACGGCGGGGCAATCACCTCACTCAGGGATGTCGTCGATGATCGTCACCCCCGTTTCCTGCGGACCGGCCGCTCCCGGTTTGTCCTTCCACGCGTCCGGTCTGCGGTTTTTGAGCCAGAAGATCTGTGCGCGCACGTCGCCCGGAATGTGATGCGTCTTCACGCGGGTCTTGCGTCCGGTCTTCTCGCTGTCCTCCTCGACCGTCTCCTCCACATCGTAGCCCTTCGCGCTGCGCCAGAGCGATTCCTCAATGGCCAGGTCGTCCCGCTCGTTCCACGGACCGCCCGGCCGTCTGCTGTCCTCAGGCGTCAAGCTCCCGCCTCCTCTCCGTCCCGATTTCCGACGATGCCATATTACCACGTCCGGGCCGGACATTGCCGGACATGCTTGCCCGGGACGGCCGTTTTTCCGCGCCGCCCACTGGCCCGGCAAAGATGGAATTGCATTCCCCCGGTTTTTTGGTATAATAGAGATGTATTTGCATCCCGGGAGGTGATTGTCACGGATTGCCCGCTCACCTACGGCCAGTGCCTGCGCCGGGTGATGGAGCGCAACGGCCTGAGCGTGAATACGCCATGGCGCCCGTCGCCTGCTTCTGCGGCTATGCGGACATGGGCGTGCAGATCAGCGACAACCACACCACCTATGATCTCAGAGCACACCACGGCGAGGCGTTCATCAGCCTGCCCGCCTTCGCGGACGCGCTGATGGCCTGCTGCCGCGAGGCCCTGATTCCCGAAGCCTGCCTCAGTGAGGCGGAGAGCCTCGCCTGTCTGACGGCGATGCTGGAGGAAAGGGAGGAATCCGATGTCTGAACCAACCGCAGAAAAGAAAAGGCGGCACATCCGCAGCGACGTGCCCATGAGTGCACAGTCGATCATCGCGCTGGGCTTTCTGGCGATCATCCTGATCGTGACCGCGCTGCTGATGCTGCCCGTCTCCTCCGCCGCGGGCACGATGACCGACCCGCTGACGGCGCTGTTCACCGCGACGAGCGCCGTGTGCGTCACGGGCCTGGTCGTCGTGGACACGGCGACACACTGGTCGCTCTTCGGCAAGCTGGTGCTCATCACCGGCATCCAGATCGGCGGCCTGGGCGTGATGACCGTCATGGCACTCGTCTCCATGCTGCTCGGGCAGCGCATCGGCCTGCGCCAGCGAACGCTGCTGCAGGAGAGCGTCGCCTCGCTGCACATCGGCGGCATCGTCCGCCTCGTCCGCCGGGCGATGATCGGCACGGCGCTCGTCGAGGGGCTGGGCGCAGTGCTGCTCGCCTTCCGCTTCGTGCCGTCGCTCGGGTGGCCCCGCGGCCTCGGCTACAGCCTGTTTCATTCGATCTCCGCGTTCTGCAACGCGGGCTTCGACCTGATGGGCACGATCTCCGGGCCGTACACCTCACTCGAATCGTTCGTTTCCGACCCGCTCGTCAACCTCACCGTCATCGCGCTCATCCTCGTGGGCGGCATCGGCTTCTTCGTCTGGGACGACCTCATCGAGTGCCGCTTCCGCTGGAAGCGCATGCAGCTGCACACGCGGCTGGTGCTGCTGCTCAGCGCGCTTCTGGTGCTGGTGCCCGCCGCGCTGTTCTACGCCTTCGAGCGCACGAACGCCATGGCGGGGCTTGACACCGGCGGGCGCGTGCTGGCCTCGCTGTTCTCCGCCGTGACCCCGCGCACCGCAGGCTTTGATACCATCGCCACGGCGGAGCTCTCCGATGCCTCCGCGCTGCTGACGCTGCTGCTCATGCTCACCGGCGGCAACCCCGGCTCCACGGCCGGCGGCGCCAAGACGACCACCATGCTGCTGGTCCTGCTGCTGGCCACCTCCATGCTCCGCCGCGAGGAGGACGTGCACATCATGGGCCGGCGAATCGACATGAGCCTCATGCGCCGTGCCTGCGCCATCGTCGTCATCTACGTCTCGCTGGCCATGGTCTCCACGCTTGCCCTCTGCGCGCTTCAGCCGGAGCTGGCCCTGCGCGACGTGCTGCTGGAGGTCTTCTCCGCAGTCGATACCGTGGGCATGACCACCGGCATCACCAGGCAGCTGGGCACGGCCTCGCGGCTGATTCTCATCGCACTGATGTATGCGGGCCGCCTGGGCAGCCTCACCTTCGCCATCCTCATCGCGCACAGGCGCACCCCCGCGCCCGTGCAGTACCCCGCCGGACAGCTGCTCATCGGCTGATCCCCGTCACGAAAGGAGCCTTTCCATGAAATCCATCCTGGTCATCGGCCTCGGGCGCTTCGGCCGCCACCTGTGCCAGAAATTCATGAGCCTGCACAACGAGGTCATGATCGTCGATCGCGACGAGGCGGCCGTCACCGCGCTGGCGGGCGACGTCACCAGCGCGCAGATCGCCGACTGCACGGACGAAACCGTGCTGCGCTCGCTCGGCGTACAGAACTTCGACCTGTGCTTCGTGTGCATCGGCTCGGACTTCCAGAGCAGCCTGCTCATCACCGCGCTGCTCAAGGACATGGGCGCGCGCCGCGTCATCTCGAAGGCCAACCGCGACATCCACGCCCGGCTGCTGCTGCGCAACGGCGCGGACGAGGTCGTCTACCCCGAGCGCGACAGCGCCGAGCGCATCGCCGTGCGCCTGAGCGCCGAGCACGTCTTCAACTACATCGAGCTGACGGACGAATACTCCATCTACGAGATTCCCCCGCTGCCCCACTGGCCCGGCCATACCGTGCGTGAGCTGGACGTCCGCAACAAATACCGCATCAACATCCTCGCCGTCAAGCGCGACGACGAGCTGCGCCCGATGCCCGGTGCTGACTATCTGTTTACCGGGGACGAGCACGTTCTGGCCCTCATGTCCAAGGAGGACGCCAGAAAGCTCCTGCGCAAGATCTGACGCTTCGTGACATTTTGTCAACTTTTTACAAAAGTGCGCAAGCCCTCTTGCGTTTTCCCCCGCGCCGTGGTATACTGACCACAAATCCCGTGGAGGTCGGCAACATGTACAGGTTCTCTTTCGTGCGATTTAGCAGCTATGTCCGCTTTGGCCATGGTTTTGCTGTCGTGCGCGCATGAGAACGCATGGGGCTTGCCCCCATTCTCACTGACTCGATCCGTCAGGCTCCTGCCACACACCGGCAGGAGCCTTTTTTATCCCCGCGCGGGCACAGGCTTCCCCGGTCAGGCATGAGCGATCCTCCCCATCAAAGCAAGAGAAAGAAGGAATCCTCCCATGATCATCATCATGAAGCCCAAGGCCACCGAAGAACAGATTGCCTCCCTGTGCACCTCCCTGGAAGCCCACGGCATGCAGGTGCAGCGCAACGCCGGCGTTGACTGCACGGTGCTCGGCGTGCTGGGCGACGTCGCCAGCCTCGATCCGCACGACTTCCTCATCCAGCCCGGCGTCGAGCGCGTGATGCCCGTCTCCGAGCCGTTCAAGAAAGCCAACCGCAAGTTCCATCCGACGGACAGCGTCATCGACTGCGGCGGCGTGCCCGTCGGCGGACGCAGGCTGGCGCTCTTCGCCGGCCCGTGCTCCGTCGAGAATTACGACCAGATCACTGATACCGCGCTCAAGGTGCGCTCGAGCGGCGCGTCCATCCTGCGCGGCGGCGCGTACAAGCCCCGCACCTCGCCGTATGCGTTCCAGGGCCTCAAGCTGGAGGGCCTGGCGCTGCTGGAGCAGGCCAAGGCGCTCACCGGCATGCCCATATGCACGGAGATCATGAGCCCGAAGCTGGTCGAGGAATTCGACCGGCGCGTGGACGTCATCCAGGTCGGCGCGCGCAACATGCAGAACTTCGACCTGCTCACCGAGCTGGGCCAGACCCGCAAGCCGATCCTGCTCAAGCGCGGCCTCTCCGCAACGATCAACGAGTGGCTGATGAGCGCGGAATACATCATGGCGGCGGGCAACCCGAACGTCATCCTCTGCGAGCGCGGCATCCGCACGTTTGAGACGTACACGCGCAACACGCTCGACCTGTCGGCGGTGCAGGCGGTGAAGCGGCTCTCGCACCTGCCGGTGATCGTCGATCCGAGTCACGCGACGGGCCTCAACTGGATGGTGGAGCGCATGTCGCTGGCGGCGATCGCCGCGGGCGCGGACGGCCTGATCATCGAGGTGCACAACAACCCGCCGTGCGCGCTGTGCGACGGTGCGCAGAGCCTGACGCCGCCGCAGTTCGCGCAGCTGGTGGGCAAGATCAGCGCGATGGCCCCGATCGTCGAGCGGAGTCTGTAAAAAAGATGCTTGAAACCGCGCGAAGCGAGGAAGGGGTCCGGGGACTGGTCCCCGGGCGGGGTTTTAGGGGCGAGGCCCCTAACGTTCCCCTGCGCGAAGCGCCCCAAATGCAAGAATCGCAGCGGAGCCGAAGGCGACAATTGCGATTCCGGACAAGCCGCTTTATGGCGTACGAAGCAAAGAAGGGGCAACTGTTTTCTCCCCGGCACTCCCTGTAAGACCGTCCTCATATTTACCTTGGATCATTCCTTTCGATGCACTCACAGAGTCTGAGAAACCCCAGCGTCAGGTAACGCTTCGCTCCCTGACTGCTTTTCCTTGATCGCTTCGCGATTGGGGAACGATGGGGCGGCTGCCCCCATACCCCTGCCTGGGGCGCCGCCCCAGACCCCGCAAGGGATTTCATCCCTTGACCCTTCCTCGCTTCGCGCCTATCCCCCATCTCTTCTATTGTCCCCCATCGACCGCAGACGGCGCCTTTGCCGCCTCACGAGGAACTGCCATGAAAATGATGTTTGTCGGCCTCGGTCTCATCGGCGGCAGCATGGCGCTCGCCCTGTGCAAGCAGCCGGAGCTGGAGCTCTACGCCGTCGATTGCGACGACACCACGCGCTTTGAGGCGCTCTCCCGCGGGGCCGTGCGCGCCTGCTGGAAGGACGCCGCCGACGCGCCCCTTGAGGACATGGACGTCGTCGTGCTCTGCCTGCACCCGCAGGCCGCCGCCGATTTCGTGCAGGCCCACGCGCAGCGCATCGCGCCCGGCGCGCTGCTGACCGACGTGTGCGGCGTCAAGCGCCCGCTGCACGAGGCCGTGCAGGCCGTGGAAAACCGCCGCTTCACCTACCTCGGCGGTCATCCCATGGCCGGACGCGAGCGCGGCGGCTTTGCCAACGCCTCCGCCGACCTCTTCCGCGGCTCGCACTACATCCTCACCCCCGACGAAACCACCCCGCCGGAGAGCGTGCACCTGATGGAGCAGCTCGTCACGGCCATGGGCTGCTGCGACATCATCCACACCACGCCCGAGGCCCACGACGAGCGCATCGCCTACACCAGCCAGCTCATGCACGTCATGGCCCTCGCCCTGTGCGACCAGCACCTGCTCTTTGACAGCTACGGCTTCGAGGGCAACTCCTTCCGCGGCGCCACCCGCGTCGCCGCGCTCGACCCGAACCTCTGGTGCGAGCTGTTCTGGGCCAACCGCGAAACCCTCGCCGACCTCACCGACGAGCTCGATGTAAAGCTGCACGAATACAGCGCGCTGCTGCGTGGGGACGACCGCGACGCCCTGCTGCGCCGCCTCACCGAGTCGAGCGACCGCAAGAAGGCGTTCGACCGGCTCCGCAGCCCCGAGCCCTCCAAAACGCCGCTCTACAAGTAAGCGAAAGGGGAAATCCGCATGCCCATCGTCACCGTCAGCGCGCCGGGTCAGGAATCCCGCTATGACATCCACATCGGCCATGGCCTGCTGGCCGCAGCCGCACCGCTCTTTGCGCCCTACCGCGGCCGCCGCGCCATGATCGTCGCGGACGAGCACACCGCGCCGCTCTACGCCGGTGTGCTCCTCGCCCAGCTCGAAGCCGCGGGCGTGTCCGCCGGCCTCACCACGCTGCCTGCGGGCGAGACGACCAAGTGCCCGGAGCAGCTCTCCCGCCTCTATGACGCCTTCCTCGACGCGCACCTCACACGCACCGACCTGGTCATCGCGCTGGGCGGCGGCGTCATCGGCGACATCACCGGCTATGCCGCCTGCACCTATCTGCGCGGCGTGCACTTCGTGCAGGTGCCCACCACGCTGCTGGCGCAGGTCGATTCCTCCGTCGGCGGCAAGGTGGCCGTCAACCACCCACGCGGCAAGAACCTGCTGGGCGCGTTCTATCAGCCGGAGCTGGTGCTCATCGACTGCGACACGCTCCGCACGCTCGACGCGCGCCAGGTCGGCGCGGGCCTGGGCGAGGTCATCAAGTACGGCTGCATCGCCGACGCCGCGCTCTTTGAGCGGATCGAAGCCCTCGGCTCCCGCGAAGCCCTGCTGCCCGCGCTCGATGAGGTCATCGCCCGCTGCTGCGAGATCAAGGCGGACTATGTGCGCCGCGACCCGTTCGACCACGGCGTGCGCATGCAGCTCAACTTCGGGCACACCCTCGCGCACGCGCTGGAAAACGCCATGGGCTACGGCACGCTGCTGCACGGCGAGGCCGTCGCCATCGGCATGGTCGCCGCCGCGCGCTGGGGCGAGGCGCTGGGCGTCACGCCCGCGGGCTGCGCGGAGCGCATCAGGCGCCTGCTCACCGCCTATGACCTGATGACCGAGCGCCCGGAGGGCCTCTCCCCCGACGCGCTGGCCGCGACCATGGCGCTCGACAAGAAGGCCGAGGGCGCCGTCGTGCGCACGGTGATGCTCACGGAGATTGGCGCGTGCACCGCCGTGCCGCTGACGCCTGACCAGCTCCGCGCGCTGCTGTAAAGGAGGCCCCATGCAAAAGACTGTCTCCCCCGCCTCGCTTTGCGGGACGCTGGACGTCATCCCCAGCAAGTCCGCCTCCCACCGCGCGGTGATGATGGCCGCGCTGTGCAAAGAGGACACCCGGCTCGCCCCGCTCCAGCGCTCGCGCGACATCGAGGCGACGCTCGCCTGCGCCGCGGCGCTCGGCCTCGGGCAGCACGACGCTCCGCAGGGACTGCGTACGCTCGACTGCGGCGAGTCCGGCTCCACGCTGCGCTTCTTCATCCCGCTCGCGCTCGACGGGCGCGGGCCGGTGCGCTTTGTCGGGCACGGACGGCTGATGCAGCGCCCGCTCTCCGTCTATGAGCAGTTGTTCGTCCCGCGTGGCGTCCGCTGGGCGCTCTCCGGCGATGCGCTGACCGTCGAAGGGCAGCTTCAAAGCGGCGAATACGCCCTTCGCGGCGACGTCTCCAGCCAGTTCATCACGGGCCTTCTGCTGGCCCTGCCGCTGCTGTCCGGCGACAGCGTCATCCGCATCACCACCGCGCTCGAGTCCCGCGGCTATGTCGAGCTGACCCGGCGAATCCAGGCGGCGTTCGGCGTCACCTCCCGCTGGGCAGACGGGCACACGCTGCTCGTCCCCGGCGGACAGACGCCCGTCTCCCCCGGCAGCTTTGCCATCGAGGGCGACTGGAGCCACGCGGCGTTCTATCTCGTCGCGGGCGCGCTGGGCAAGGCCGGTCCGCTGACGCTGCGCCGCCTTTGCATCGACAGCACGCAGGGCGACCGCGCCATCGTGCCCATCCTGCGCGGCATGGGCGCGCGCATCGAGGAGACTTCGCAGGGGCTGACCGTTTTCCCCTCCGCGCTACACGGCGCGCAGGTGGACGTCACGCAGGTGCCTGACCTCGTGCCCGTGCTGGCCGTCGCCATGGCGGGCGCGCAAGGCGAGAGCCGCATCACCGGCGCGGCCCGGCTGCGCATCAAGGAGAGCGACCGGCTGAGCGCCATCGCCTCCGCGCTCTGCGCCTGCGGCGCGCAGGTTCGTGAGTTGCCGGACGGCCTCGTCATCTGCGGCGGACAGCCGCTGCACGGCGCAGCCGTCGATGGCTGCAACGATCACCGCATCGTCATGGCCATGGCCGTCGCCGCGGCGCTCTGCGACGGAGAGATCACCATTTCGGACGCGGAGGCCGTCGCCAAATCGGCTCCGGCGTTCTGGCAGGAATACGCATCACTGGGAGGACAGGCGCGATGAGAGGACATTTCGGCGAACACTTCAGGCTTTCGATCTTCGGCGAGTCCCATGGCCCGGCCATCGGCATGGTCATCGACGGGATTCCCGCCGGCACGCCCATCGACGAGGAGGCCATCGCGCGCGACATGGCGCGCCGCGCCCCCGGCTCTGACCCCACCGCCACAGCCCGCAAAGAGGCCGACCGCGTGCGCATCGTCTCCGGGCTGTATCAGGGGCGGGCGACCGGCACGCCGCTGTGCGGCATGATCGAGAACACGAACACCCGCTCCGGCGACTACGTGCAGCTGCAAACGAAGATGCGCCCCGGCCACGCGGACTACGCCGGTCAGGTCAAATACGGCGGCTTCAACGATCCCCGCGGCGGCGGCCACTTCTCCGGCCGGCTGACCGCGCCGCTCGTCTTTGCCGGGAGCATCGCGCGAGCGCTGCTCGCCGCGCAGGGCGTCGAGATCGCTGCGCACATCGCCGCCATCGGCGGGGTGCAGGACGCGCGCTTTGACCCCGTCCATGTGGACGCGCAGACCCTGCGCGCGCTGCGCGAGCGCCGCTTCCCCCTGCTCGATCCCGCACAGGAGGTCCCGATGCGCGAGGCCGTCGAGGCCGCCCGCATGAACCAGGACAGCGTCGGCGGCGTGGTCGAATGCGCGGCCACCGGCGTGCGCGCGGGCATCGGCTCGCCGTACTTTGGCTCCGTGGAGAGCGTGACCAGCCAGCTGCTCTTCTCCGTGCCCGCCGTCAAGGCCGTCGAGTTTGGCGATGGCGTGGCGCTCCCCGGCATGACCGGCAGCCAGGCCAACGACGAGATGACCTACGAAAACGGGCGCGTGGTCGCACTGACCAACCACAACGGCGGCATCACCGGCGGCATCACCAACGGCATGCCCATCCTCCTGCGCGCGGCGATCAAGCCCACGCCGTCCATCGCGCGCGCGCAGCACACCGTCGATCTTTCGACTGGCGCGGACACCACGCTTTCCATCACCGGGCGGCACGACCCATGCATCGTCCCGCGCGCCGTCGTCGTCATTGAGAGCGCGCTGGCCATCGCCCTGTGCGAGCTGTGCATGGACGACGCCGCGACACACGCGCTGTAAACCGATCAAGTCACGAGGATAAGCGCGAAGCGAGGAAGGGTCAAGGGATGAAATCCCTTGCGGGGTCTGGGGCGGCGCCCCAGGCAGGGTTTAGGGGCAAGGGTAGATTGTCAAGCAAGTGCAACACCGAAGAACACCTCAAAAGGAGAGCGCCA
>CAMENN010000067.1 GCA_945928315.1 uncultured Clostridia bacterium | reverse complement strand
GCATCAAAATGGGCTGGGCAATCGGCGGCATCTGCAAGCCGATGGTCGAGCTGCTTCAGAAGGGCAAGGTCGGCAAGGTGATCGACGTGCAGGACTTTGACCTGGACGCGGTCAACTCCATCAACCAGACGCCGGGCCACTTCGAGATGAGCGCCAGCCAGTACGCCAACCCGGCGAACAAGGGTGCGTTCGTCAACAAGCTCGACTTCGTGGTGCTCGCCGCGCTGGAGATCGACACGGACTTCAACGTGAACGTGCTCACCGGCTCGGACGGCGTGCTGCGCGGCGCCCCGGGCGGACACCCGGACACCGCGGCGGGCAGCAAGTGCTGCATCATCGTGACCCCGCTCATCCGCGGCCGCATGGCGACGGTATGCGAGAAGGTGGTCACGGTGACGACGCCGGGCGACTGCGTGGACGTGCTGGTCACGGACTACGGCATCGCGGTCAACCCGCGCCGCCCGGACCTGATCGAGTGCCTGGACAAGGCGGGCATCCCGCATGTGAGCATCGAGAGCCTGAAGGAGAAGGCCTACAGCATCGTGGGCCGTCCGGACGAGGTGCAGTTTGAGGACCAGGTCGTCGCCGTGCTGGAGGCGCGAGACGGCACCCTCCTCGATGTGGTGCGCAAGATCAAGCCGTACACCTTTGACGACTGAAAAGCGTGAAGCCTTGGACATGACCTGTGATCCGGCGCGGGAGGGCGTCCCCCCATGACCGTGCCGTCAGGCATAAAGGAAATCTACCCCCGGGAGGAACGGGCCGGCGGCGAGGGCTGCGCGGCCCGTTCCTTCTTTTTGGCGGACGGGGCAGGGAATGCGCGGGACGGGAACGAATAAAACAAGACGACAATCCCATCACGGAGGATGCAATGAACGAGGGAATTCGCTTTGACCTGACCTATGAGACCATGCCCTGGCACAAGGTGGACGCCGTGGTCTTCGACATCGGCAACGTGCTCATCCGCTACGCGCCGGACGACTTCGTGCAGCAGCTCTTTCCCGGGGACGAGGCGGCGCAGCAGCATATGCTTGAGCATGTGTTCGGCGGGCCGTACTGGCCGGAGTTCGACCGCGGCACGATGGACTACGAAGAGGCGGCCCGGCGGCTGAGCGCACAGTTCGGCCGCACGGAGGCGGAGTATCTGCACGCGCTGCGCGGCTGGATCGAGCTCAAGACGCCCGTCGAGGAGGGCTGGCGCGCCGCCGGACGCTGCCGCCGTGCGGGCAAGCGGCTCTATCTGCTCTCCAACTATCCCCGCGAGGGCTATGCGCGCATGCGCGAGAAGTTCGCCGACCGGTTCGCCCTCTTTGACGGCGGCTGCATCTCCAGCGACTGCCATCAGCTCAAGCCCGAGCCGGAAATCTACCGGACGCTGATCGATCAATGCGGCCTCACGCCGGAGCGCACGCTGTTCATCGACGACACGCTGGCCAACGTCGAGGGCGCGATGAAATCCGGAATTCACGGCTTTCACATGCACGAAAATGGCATGATGGATCGTTTCTTTATATAAGATAGAAGAGAGGTCCGCCGGGAGAGACAAGCGGGCGGCATGGAGGAATGGACATGAGGATCGCAAGGGGAGCGGCGCTGCTGCTGGCGCTGACGATGGTCTGCCCGGCCTGGGCTGCGGGCGAGGAGACGGGGACGCTCACGATGCTGGGCGTGCAGGTGAAGGATACGCCCGCGCCGACGGCCGGCCCGACCGCCAGCCCGGCGCCCGCGCAGGAGGCGACGCCCGGCGAGGCCGCGCGGGAGGACCCGCTGATGGCCCCCATCACGCAGGAGGAGCGGGACGCCGCCGGGCTGGGCGAGCGCATCCTGTTCCGCGGCATGGAGGGCGAGGACGTGGCCGTCCTGCAGCGCAGGCTGTATCAGCTGGGCTACTATCTGGGCGAGATCGACGGCGTGTTCGGCCTGGGCACGCGCACGGCGGTCTACGGCTTCCAGCGGGCGCACGGGCTGGAGAAGATCGACGGCAAGGTCGGCCCGGAGACGATCGGACGGCTGTTCAGCGACGACGTGATCGTCAAGCCGACGCCGACCCCGACGCCCACGCCGACCCCGAAGCCGACGCCGACCCCGACGCCCACGCCCAAGCCCACGCCCGGCGCCAGCGCGACGCCGGATGCACAGCGGGCGCCGTTCGCGCTGGAGGAGACGCTGCTCTACATCGACGAGCGCGAGGCGACGCTCATGCTCGGGCGCGACGGGGCGGGCGAGCTGCTCTATCCGCTGTGCGGCGTGCTGGGCTGGCTCGACTACGACAGCTCGTATGCCGCCGGCAGCTGGCAGCTGGTTCAGCGGGAAACCGGGCACGAGATCGCGCTGATGACCGACGGACAGGACGGGCTGTGCGAGGCCGCGATGGGCTCCGCGGGCGGCGCGATCTTCCTGGCGGACGACCAGTGCCGTGTGTACGTCTTCGGCGAGGAGGCGTATCTGACCGCAGGGGCGCTGCGCAGGCTGGGCCTGAGCGTGGTCGTGGCCGGAGGAACGCCGGTGATTCACTGACCGGGCAGCCCGAAGCCGCGCAAAGCGGGGAAGGGGCGGTGAGCCAAGCTTCTTGAGGAATCCGGGGCGGCAGTCCCATCGTTCCCATATCGTGAAGCGGTCGAAGAAGAAAGCGGTCAGGGAGCAAAGCGGTCCCGGCAGCAGAACGCTGCCGGGGCTTTTTGCGCGAAAATCGCCGGATGGGACTGGTCAGAAGCGCGCGAATCGGCTATAATATAGACAAACTCTGTCCAAGGAGGAAGGGCTGTGATCTCTCCCGAGAGCTTTGCCGAGGCGCTGAACCTCGAGGTCATCTGTCCAGCGCCGCCCAGCAGCATGCACATCAACGTCGCGGACATCTGCCGCCCCGGCCTGCAGTTCGCCGGGTATTTCGAGGTGTTCGCCAACGAGCGCCCGCAGGTCATCGGCAAGACCGAGATGGCCTACCTGTGCAGCCTCTCCGAGCAGGAGTGCGACGAGCGGCTGGAACGCTACTTCTCCTACCGCATGCCCTGCATCGTCATCGCGCGCGGCATGACCTGTCCGCCCGCGCTGCTGGCCAAGGCCAGGGAGCACGGCGTGCCCATCTACAGCACGCAGGAGGAGACGAGTGCCTTCACCAGCCGCGCCATCTCCTACATGAGCGAGGTGCTCGCCCCGCGCACGACCCGCCACGGCGTGCTCGTCGAGGTGTTCGGCGTGGGCGTGCTCATCACGGGCGAGAGCGGCGTGGGCAAGAGCGAGTGCGCGCTGGAGCTCATCAAGCGCGGACATCTGCTCGTCGCCGACGACGTGGTCGACATCGCGCGCGTGGGGCGCAAGCTGCGCGGCGAGTCGCCCGAGGTCGTCCGCGACCTGATGGAGCTGCGCGGCATCGGCATCGTGGACATCAAGTCCATCTTCGGCATTGGCGCGACGATGCGCCGCAAGAGCATCGACATCATCATCCATCTGGAGGCGTGGAGCCCCGAAAAGGACTACGACCGCCTGGGCACGCATGACCGGCAGATGGACATCCTGGGGATTTCCGTTCCGCTGATCGAAATCCCCGTGCGGCCGGGGCGCAATCTGGCGATCATCGTGGAGATCGCCGCGCGCAACTGGCGCCTGAGGAGCGAGGGCTATGACGCGGTGAACGAGCTGGACCGCCGCCTGGCGCGGATGTATGGCTGCCAGGACGGAGACGAAAAACGGTAGGAATCCCCGGTGACCGGGGTATCACAGATGAAGGAGTAGATTATCATGATGTACATCGGCGTGGATCTGGGCGGAACGGGCATCAAGGCCGGCGTGGTCAATCAGCAGGGCGAAATCCTCTCGAAGGGTTCGACCCCCACGATGATCGAGCGGCCGTATCAGGCGATCATCGCGGACATCGCGGCGCTGTGCGGGCGCGTAACCGCCGAGGCCGGGCTGACGATGGACGACATCGCGGGCATCGGCGTGGGTGTTCCCGGCATCTGCGATCCCAAGACGGGCGTCATCCCCTTCTGCACGAACCTGGGCTGGCATCAGATCCCCTTCGTCGAGGAGATGCACAAGCACATCGACAAGCCCGTGCGCGTGGACAACGACGCGACCGTCGCGGGCCTGGCGGAGTCCGTCGCGGGCGTGAGCGCCGGCTCGCAGGCGAGCGTGTTCATCACGCTGGGCACCGGCGTGGGCGGCGGCATCATCATCAATGGCCGTCCGTACTCCGGCGCGCACGGCGTCGGCTCGGAGATCGGCCACATGATCCTCAAGATGGACGGCGAGATGTGCACCTGCGGCAACCAGGGCTGCTTCGAGCGCTACGCCTCCGCGACGGCGATCATCCGCGAGGCGCGCCGCGCCGTGGAGAAGCACTCGGAGAGCGCGATCATGGAGGCCTGCGGCGGCGACCCGGAGAAGATCAACGCCAAGATCGTCATCGACTGCGCGAAGGCGAACGACCCGACGGCCCTTACGGTGTTTGACGGCTACGTCCGGGGCCTGGCACACGGCATTGTGAGCATCATCAACGTGCTCGACCCGGAGGTCATCGTGCTGGGCGGCGGCGTGTCCGCGGCGGGTGAATACCTGCTGGACGCGGTGCGCGCGGAGGTCGAGAAGCACATCTTCTACAAGACCATGCCGCATGCGCACATCGAGCTGGCGCAGCTGGGCCCGGACGCGGGCATCATCGGCGCGGCGATGCTCTGCAAGTGATGCGGAGCGGTCGGAGCCTGATTGCATGCTGAACTGCTTTCCTAAGCGCGAAGCGAAGAAGGGAGTCTGAGGGACACTGTCCCTCAGGCGGGGTATGGGGTGGCAGCCCCATCAATCCCCCATCGCGAAGCGATCAAAGAAAGAGCAGTCAGGGAGCGAAGCGATACCTGACGGGTTGCTGCTGCACAGCTTGGTTCTGTTTGAGCGCAGTCTGATAAGGATCAAATGAACAAAGGGACGCTGCGGCGTCCCTTTTTGTGTGCGCTGCGCGGCGTTTCATTTCTTGCGCTCCGGCCCCTCCGGGTGTATAATAGGCCCTGTTCATCTTCTGCAAAGGAGTTTTGCCAACATGACAAAATGGAAAGCCTGGCTGCGGCGCAAGGACGTCTCCTGTACGTTCCAGCGCTACGGCATCGACGCGCTTGGCGCGATGGCGCAGGGCCTGTTCTGCACGCTGCTCGTCGGCACGATTCTCAATACCCTCGGACAGCAGTTTCACATCGGTTTCCTCACGGAGACGGTCGTCACCATCAGCTCCGGCGGCCAGTCCATCGGCTATACGATCGGCGGACTGGCCTCGCTGATGGTCGGACCGGGTATCGCCGTGGCCATCGGCTCCGCGCTGCACTGCCCGCCGCTTGTGCTGTTTTCGCTCATCCCGGTGGGCTACGCGGCCAACGCCATGGGCGGCTCCGGCGGCCCGCTGGCCGTGTATGTCGTCGCGATCGTCGCCTGTGAGCTGGGCAAGCTCGTCTCGAAGGAGACGCGCATCGACATCCTCGTCACGCCGATCGTCACCATTCTCTCCGGCGTGGGCGTTGCCGCGCTCGTCGCCGCGCCCATCGGCCGGGCCGCAAACGCCGTCGGTCAGGCGATCATGTGGGCGACGGAGCTTCAGCCGTTCTTCATGGGCATTCTGGTGTCCGTGCTCATCGGCATGGCGCTCACGCTGCCCATCAGCTCTGCGGCGATCTGCGCGTCGTTCGGGCTCGTCGGGCTGGCGGGCGGCGCGGCCGTCGCCGGATGCTGTGCGCAGATGGTGGGCTTCGCCGTGATGAGCTTCAAGGAGAACGGCTGGGGCGGACTTGTCGCGCAGGGCGTGGGCACGAGCATGCTGCAGATGCCCAATATCGTGAAGAATCCGCGCGTGTGGATTCCGCCGACGCTGGCCTCGGCGATCACCGGGCCGATTGCGACCTGCGTGTTCCGCCTGCAGATGAACGGCTCGCCGGTATCCGCGGGCATGGGCACCTGCGGGTTTGTCGGGCAGATCGGCGTGTACACCGGCTGGGTCAGCGACGTGGCCAATGGGCTCAAGGCCGCGATCACGCCGATGGACTGGGTCGGTATGGCGCTGGTGTGCTTCGTGCTGCCGGCGGTGCTGAGCACGGCGTTCACGGTCGTGCTCAAAAAGTGGGGCTGGATCGGAGAGAATGATCTGAAGCTGGATCTTTGATCCTGAAAGTGGCTGAAAACCGCGCGAAGCGAAGCGGGGGTCTGGGGACACAGTCCCCAGGCTAGGGGTTTGGAGGATGAAATCCCCCAACGTTTCCCAATCGCGAAGCGATAAAAAATGCAGGCTGGAGAGGAGCCGAAGGCGACAATTCCGGCCGTGCCAACGCCGCTTGATGCTGTTTTGCGTCTAACCGGCATGATGCCGGTTGCATCACCGACGAAGTGTTGTAAATCCCGATGCTTTGCGCCCGAGGCCGGAGTTTTACAGAAGGATTTACAGAGTAAACCGGCATGATGCCGGTTGCATCACCGACGAAGTGTTGTAAATCCCGATGCTTTGCGCCCGAGGCCGGAGTTGTACAGAAGGACTTACAGAGTAAACCGCCGCGTCAACCGCATAAAAACGGGCTTCCGACAATCGTCGGAAGCCCTGCGTGTATGTTCTGTTCGGGTGGACGAGGTTCGGCCGTCAGGGCTCGCTTCGCTCCCTGACTGCTTTTTCTTTGGTCGCTTCGCGATGGGGGATACGTTGGGACTGCCGTCCCAAACCCTGCTTGGGGCGCGAGTCCGGGAAACTCGCATAGTCGTTCCGCAAGCGGAACTCCTTGCGATTTCCAGCGCTCCGCCTGCCTGTTTCCTCCGGGGAACTCACATAGTCGCATCCTGCGGATGCTCCTTGTGATTCCCAACGCTTCGCCCACCTTCTTCCGCCACAGGCGGCGGTGGGCTTCGGTTCCACTGGCGGCGGCAGGCTTCGGCTCCCCAAACCCTGCCAGGGGCTAAGCCCCTGGACCCTTCTTCGCTTTGCGCGGTTTCAAGAGACTTTACTTTTGCACGTATCCGATCTTCTTCATCAGCTTTTGCAGCGTGCGCTCGGCCAGCCGGCCCGCGCGCTCCGCGCCCTGACGGTAGACCGTCTCCAGATACGCCTTGTCGCTCATGTATTGCGTGAACTTTTCCTGAATCGGCGCGAGCGTCTCGATGGTCGCGTCCGTCACCGACGCCTTGAGCTCGCCGTAGCCCTTGCCCGCAAAGCGCTCCGCCAGCGCCTCGATCGGCTCGCCCGTCAGCGCGCACAGGATCGATAGCAGGTTCGATACGCCCGGCTTGTTCTCCGGGTCGTAGCGGATCTCGCCGTCGGAGTCCGTCACCGCGCGGCGGTACTTGCGGCGGATGGCGTCCGGCGTGTCCAGAATGCTGATGAAGCAGTCGTCCGGATCGGACTTGCTCATCTTGCGCGACGGGTCCTGCAGGCTCATCACGCGCGCGCCGACCTTCGGATAGTAGCCCTCCGGAATCGTGAACACGTTGCCGTACAGGCCGTTCACGCGGGTGGCGATGTCCCGGCAGATCTCAAGGTGCTGCGTCTGGTCCTTGCCCACCGGCACCAGATTCGCCTGATAGAGCAGGATGTCGCCCGCCATCAGGATCGGATAGGTGAACAGGCCGCAGTTGATGTTGTCCGCATGCTTGGCGCTCTTGTCCTTGAACTGCGTCATGCGGCTCATCTCACCCATGTAGGTGTAGCAGTTGAGCAGCCAGGCGATCTCCGCGTGCTGGGGCACATGGCTCTGGAAGAAGAGCACGTTCTTCTCCGGGTCAAGCCCGATGGCCAGCAGAAGGCCCAGCAGCTGCATGGACTGCTGGCGCAGCTTCGCCGGCTCCTGGCGCACGGTGATGGCGTGCAGATCGGCGATCATGTACAGGCAGTCGTACTCGTCCTCCAGCAGCTTCCAGTTGCGCATCGCGCCGATGTAGTTGCCCAGCGTCGGCGTGCCGGAAGGCTGGATGCCCGAGAGAATCCGCTGCTTTTTCACCTGTTGTTCCATGGAATAGCCTCCTTTGAACGAGAAAACGCGCAGGCGCGCGATTGTCGTGTCGTTTGTTTTTCCTATTGTATCACAAAGGAACAGGGGGCGCAAGGCGAAGCGCGCCGATGTGCTCAAAAAACGCGGATTGCATTGACTTTTTTCCAAAACGGCGCTATACTTGCGATACTCCGTCCGTTTGCGGACGGGTGAAATTACAGGAGAAAACCTGAAGGAGCGTTTATGGATAAGCAATCCGGCATTATCGTTCTGATTCCGGCCTACAAGCCCGACGCGCGCATGGTGGAGCTGGTGCGCGAGCTGCGCGACAATCACCTCGACGTGATGCTCGTGGACGACGGCGGACAGGAGCCCTACGCGCCGCTCTTTGCGCAGTGCCGCGAGCTGGGTGCCGAGGTCGCCGTGCACACGGTCAACCTGGGCAAGGGCCGCGCACTCAAGACCGGCATCAACGCGGCGCTGCTGCGATGGCCCGACCTGCGCGCCATCGTCACCGCCGACGCCGACGGCCAGCATACCCCCAAGGACATCCTGCGCCTCATCGACGCGGTGGACGCGCATCCGAACACGCTGGTGCTCGGTTCGCGCAAGTTCACCGGCGACGTGCCCTTCAAGAGCCGCTGGGGCAACCGCATCACCCGCACCGTCTACGGGCTGGCGAGCGGCGTGCACATCTACGATACGCAGACCGGCCTGCGCGCCCTGCCGCGCTGCGCGCTTGACGACATGCTGCGCATCGACGGCGAGCGCTACGAGTACGAGATGAACGTGCTGCTCAAGCTGCGGGACATGAAGCTCGGCGTCTTCGAGGTGCCGATCGAGACGATCTACATCAACGACAACGCGGGCAGCCACTTCAACCCTGTGCGCGACGCCTTCCGCATCTACATGGTGATCTTCAAGTACCTGTTCTCCTCGATCACCTCCTTCGCGGTGGACTACGCGCTCTACTGGCTGTGCCTGTGGTTCGGGCTGTCCGGCTTCATCAGCTACGCGCTGGCGCGGCTCGTGTCCTCGCAGGTCAACTATCACCTGAACAAGCACACGGTCTTCTCCGGCCGCGGCGGCAAGCACTCCATGGCCAAGTATTACGCGCTGGCCGTCGTGCAGGGCGCCATCGGCGCGGGGCTGGTGCAGCTGCTGCCGACGGTGCTGCCGATCTCCGCAGCCGTCATCAAGATCCCAGTCGATCTGGTGCTCTTCGCGCTCAGCTACATCATCCAGCGGGACTACGTCTTTGGCAAGTAAACCGGCATGATACCGGTTGCAAGCCCTCCGAGGTGATGTAATTCCAGGTGCTTTGCGCTCGAGGCCGGAGCTTTACAGATGGACTTACAGAGTAAATGAAGAAAAAGAAACTCAGCGCGCGGCGCCGTGTGCGCACGGGCTCCGCGCTCTTCTTGTGCGCGTTTTCCCTCGCCGGTCTGATGCTCACGCGCCTTGTGGCCGCGCAGCCGGGCAGCCCCGCGTGGCTGGGTACGCTCGGCACGCTGCTGTTCATCGCGCTGCCCGCGTTCCTCGGGCTGCTGGTGATTGACGGCGACCAGACCCACCTGATTCCCGCCCGTGCGCTCAGCGGCGGGCAGGCGCTCTGGCTCGGGCTGACCGGTGTGCTGGCTGTCTGCCCGAAGAGCCTGCTTGCCGACGTGCTTGCCGCGCTGGCCGGGCGTTTTGCCGCGCCGCTGGCTGACGCCGCGGGCGGCGGGACGGGCGCGCTGCTCCCGCTGCTTCTGCAGAGCGCGGTGCTTGCGCCCCTGTGTGAGGAGCTGTTCTTCCGCGGCTATCTGCAGGGCGTGCTGTCCCGCTTCGGCGCGGGGCGGGCCTGCGCCGCCGTGGCGCTGCTCTTTGCGCTGGCGCACGGGCTGTCGCTGAACCTGCCGTGCCATGTCCTGATGGGGCTGCTGCTGGGTGTGCTGACGCTGCGCACAGGCTCCGTGCTCGCGCCGCTGCTGGTGCACATGGCGTACAATGCGGCGCTGGTGCTGCTGGCGGCGTGCGGTCTGGGTGCGCTGTTTTCTGGGCTGACGCCGGTTTCCGGCCTGCTGCGGCTGATCGGCTGCGCGGGCTTTGCCTATGCGCTGCGCCGCGCGTTCGCCGCGAAGGGGACGCGCATGGCGCCGGACGGAGCGCTGCGCCTGAACGTGCAGGAACTGCTGTACCTGCTGGCGGCCATCCTGGCCGTGGCGGCGGCGCAGCTGATTTCGGGGGTGCTGGCATGAACACGGCGATCGTCTGCGTAGGCAAAATGAAGGAGAAGTACTGGCGGGACGCGGCGGCGGAGTACGAAAAGCGCCTGTCCCGCTTCGGAAAATTCGAGACAATCGAGGTCGGCGACCTGCCGGAGCCTCAAAACGCCTCCCCGGCCCTCGAGGCGCAGATCTGCCGCCGGGAGGGCGAGGCGATCCTCGCGAAGCTGCGCCCGGACGACATCGTCATCGCCCTGTGCATCGACGGCAAACGGCTCGATTCCGTGGAGCTGGCTGCGCAGATGCAGCGCTTTGGCGATACCGGGCGGCGCGTGACGTTCGTCATCGGCGGCTCGCTGGGCCTCTCGCCCGAGGTCGTCGCGCGCGCGAACATGAAGCTTTCGTTCTCCCCGATGACCTTCCCGCATCAGCTTGCGCGCGTGATGCTGCTGGAGCAGGTCTACCGCGCCTGCAAGATCAACGCGGGGGAGCGGTACCACAAGTGAATCCGAGGTTGACGGACGCTGCTCTCAGATGAAACCGGGCTATGTAAGAATAACCCGTCAGGTAACGCTTCACTCCCTGACTGCTTTTTCTTTGATTGCTTCGCAATATGGGAACGTTAGGGGCCTCGCCCCTAAAACCCCGCCTGAGGGACAGTGTCCCTCAGACTCCCTTCTTCGCTTCGCGCTGCTTGAAGAGAGTTGGCGCGTGTTTGCCCCGTCGGGGTGGAGGTATGGCTGTGCAGTATGACTTTGATCTGGTCGGCAAGATCGGCTCGATGGCGCTCATCCGCCGCGAGGACGCCGACATCGACTATAACATCTTTTCCCGGCTGGGGCGCGAGCTGCGCCCGGGCATGATCTGGGTGACCTCCGGCGCGGCAGAGATCGGGCGGCTCGACTACATCCGCCGCACCAGGCATGAGCTGTCCTGCGACAGCGTGGACGCCAAGACGGACTACGCCGCGCAGGGCCAGTCCATCCTGATGGAGCAGTACCGGCACTTCATCCGGCAGGAGTATTCCGTGCGCCAGGTGCTCGTCGAGCACCAGCACTTCAACGATCCGGAGAAGCGCGAACACATCCGCCGCCTGTTCCTGCGGGCGAAGGAGCAGGGCGCGATCCCGATCGTCAACTACAACGACCCCGTCTCCGACGAGGAGAACCGCAAGTGGGAGCTGTCCGCGCTGCGCCGGGAGCGCCGCGAGGTGCACGAGTGCGTCGATAACGACGAGACAGCCGCGGTCATCGCGGGGCTGGTGAGCACGCGCGTGCTGCTGATCATGACCTCCACCGAGGGCATCTACGCCGACCCGGCCGACCCCGCATCGCTTGTGCGCGAGGTGCTGGCGCCGGACGCGGAGCAGCTCGAGCGCAAGGTGCGCGCGCTTCAGCTCAATTGCGTCGGTGCGTCCCGCGCGGGCGCGGGCGGCGCGCATGCCAAGCTCGAATACGCGCTGGGCCCGGCGCGGCGCGGCACGACCGTCATCATCGGCCATGGCCGCCACCGCATCAGCGATCTGGTCGAGGGCCGCGTCCCCTGCACGAGGATCGGTCTGGAGTGAGGAGCAAGAGATGAAGGCAAATTATCACACGCATACCGCGCGCTGCGGGCACGCGGAGGGCTCGGACGAGGCGTATGTCCTCGCGGCGATCGAACAGGGCTTTGAGGAGCTGGGCTTTTCCGACCACGTGCCGTGGCCGTACCAATCCGGATTTCTGAACCTCGGCGTGCGCATGGACGTGCGCCGGCTCGACGAGTACCTGCGCAGCGTGCGCGCGCTGCGGGACAAGTATGCGGACCGCATCCGCATCTACGCGGGCTTCGAGTGCGAGTACTTCCCGGCGTACATGGGCTGGCTTACCGACATGGCCTGCGAAAAGCAGCTCGATTACCTGATTCTGGGCAACCATTACGAGAACAGTGACGAGACGGGCATGTACTTCGGCGGCACGCGCACGGCGGAGCAGCTCTCCCGCTACGTGGAGAGCACGGTGCGCGGCGTGCAGACCGGGCTGTTCACGTATCTGGCGCACCCGGACCTGTTCCTGCGCAGCTACCGGCCGTTTGACGACAACTGCCGCGCCGCTGCGCGCGACCTGTGCCAGGCGTGCCGCGAGGTGGGCATGCCGATGGAGTACAACGTCCACGACCGCTTCATCGCCTATCTGACGCGCCGGGTGAGCTACCCGAACCCGGAGTTCTTTGAAATCGCGCGCAAGGAGGGCGTGCAGGTGGTCATCGGCCTGGATGCGCACGAGCCGCTGGAGCTGTCCGATTCCACCCAGTGGGACCGCGCGCAGGCGGAGCTGGCGGATTACGGCGCGGGCTTCCTCGACCGCGTGGCGCTGCGCGGCTTTTCGCGCTGACCGGAGCAGGAAAACGATTGACAATCCCGGCATTTTGTCTTATGCTGTGAGGGAATCCGGCACAGCAATGCGGCGGATGCACGAGGAGGATGATTTCCATGGGATTTTTTGATAAGATTCGTGCGGGCTTCGCGCGCTTTATGTCCGGGCGGACGGGCGTCGATCAGCTCAGCTATGCGATGGTGATTGCCGCGCTGGTGATGACCATCATCGGTGGCATCGCGGGCATCGGGTTGCTGACGCTGATGGCCGACGCACTCATCCTGCTGGCGTTTTACCGCATGCTCAGCAAGAACCACTTGAAGCGCGCGCAGGAGAACGCAGAATACCTGCAGAAGACGCAGAAGCTCCGCCGGGCGGTGACCGAGTGGGTCAACCGGGTGAAGAACAGCAAGAAGTACCGCTACTTCACCTGTCCCAAGTGCAAGGCGCGCCTGCGTGTGCCGCGCGGTGTGGGCAGCGTGACGATCACCTGCAAGAGCTGCGGGAACAAATTCGACAAGAAGGCTTGATGTACAAAGGCGGACGGCCCCGGCGGCTGCCCGCCTTTTTGCCGATTCATGGCCGGAGGCTGAAGAGATGATGAACGGAAAAGCGAAACGCCATGCCATGTGCGCGGCGGTGCTGCTGGCGCTGCTCGCGCTGGGCGCGCTGGCGCTGGGGCTGCGCCTGCACGACGCAAGGACGATGACGGCGCAGCAGGAGCCGATTGCGGCGCAGGACGGGCGCGACTTCATGCAGGCCAGCCTGACCTATGACCCAGGCACGCGCACGCTGCGCGGCACGCAGACGCTCACGGCGACCAACCGCGGCGGCGAAGCGCGCACGGAGGCTGTGCTCCGGCTCTACATGAACGGCGAGGCGGGCGCGAGCGTGTCCGTGTCGGGCGTCACGGTCGATGGCCGGAGCGTCTCCTGCTCGCAGGAGGAGGACGACCCGACCGTGCTGCGCATCCCGTTTGACTGGGCGGCGGGGCAGACGGTGGAGGTCGGCTTCACCGTGATGATCAAGCACGCACAGATGGACGCGGCGGCGCTGATCACGCTGCCCGCGCTGGCGGTCTTCGAGGACGGCGCGTGGCGCACGGATGCCTTTGACGAGCTGGCCGACCCCAGCTACGCCGAGGCGTTTGACTGCACAATCAGCCTAGTCAGTCCGGATGAGGCGAAAGCGGCGTTCGGCGGCGCACTCATCAAAAGCCGGTGGGAAACCGGCGTGGGCGAGACGCTCTACACCGCGCAGATGCAGGGCGCACGGGATATTGCCTTCGCGCTGTGCAAGGGCGGCGCGGTGCGCCAGCGGCAGGTGGACGGCGTGCTTGTGACGGCGATTGCCGGGGGCAGCGCGACGGCCTCCGCGCTGCTTGCCCGCGCGCAGGAGGCGCTTGAATCGCTCGACAAAGCGGGCTTTGCCTATCCGTTCGCATCGCTGACCGTCGCGCAGGCGGACGCGGGGCGCGAGGACGGGCTGGCGCTCTCCGGGCTGTGCGCGCTGAGCGCGGAGGGCGACAGGGAGACGCTGCTGCGGCGGATGACGCGGCTGGTCGCGCGGCAGACGTTCGGCGTGCTGGTGGAAAACGACCCGTGGCAGGTGCCGTGGCTCAGCCAGACGCTCGCCTCCACGGCGGAGCTTCTGGCCTACCGCGCGCGCAAGGGCGAGGACGCGTTCTATACGCGCTACTATGAGCAGATCGAGGTGGCGACGCGGCTGACCCGGCCCCATGGCGTGACCGTGGGCGCAGGCACCGATCACTTCGGCGGCGACGCGGAGATGACGCAGGTGCTGCGCGATCAGGGCGCGGCGATGATGATCGGCATCGAGCAGGCCGTCGGCGAGGAGGCGTTCCTTGACGCGCTGCAGGCGTATGTGCGGGAGAACGCCGGAGGAATCGCGGACCGCGCGGCGCTGGAGGCGGCGCTTGATGCGGCGACGGGCAGCCGCTGGGACGGCTACCTGGAGGACGAGCTGACCTGGTAAAGCGGCAGGCACAGCAGCACCAGCAGCGCGGCGCACAGCGCGCCGAGCATCGGATAGCCCCGCTCCACGAGCGCGGTGAAGCCGAAGCGCGAGAAGAACAGGCACAGTGCCGCGGCGAGCCAGGGTGCGCCCCGGCCCTGGGGCAGCGCGCGCAGGAGCGCAGCGAGCATCGCGCAGAGCGTGGAGAGGGCAGCGGCGAGCATCGCGCCGGCGCAGAGCAGATAGCCGCCCCGGCCGAGTAGCCGGGAGAGCGAGACGAACGGCAGCGGATTGAGCATGGCGGCCTGCCGGTGCCGGGCGAGCGTGGCGACAGCGAGGGCAAGCAGCGCGCCGAAGAACAGCGCGAACAGCGCGGCGGCCCATCGCCTGCGCACGGGGGACAGGCGCAGCAGCATCGGCAGCGTGCCCGCGAGCATGGCGGCGTTGAGCGCAGCGTAGACGGCGCCGTCGGCTCCGGCGGCGATCAGCTGCGCGGCGGGGGCAAAGCACGCCTCGCCCGCAGGGGCGAGCAGCAGCCGCACGAGCAGCACGGGCAGCAGCGCGCACAGCGCCGCGCCCGGCAGCGCAAGCGCGGTGAGCCCGCGCGCGGC
>CAMENN010000066.1 GCA_945928315.1 uncultured Clostridia bacterium | reverse complement strand
ATAGATTTCTACCAGATACCAGAATCAATTTTGCGCATAACTCTTGACACTACCATGTGCAGCATTGTACTTGGCTAGGTTCGCAAACCGGCGCGCCCTGTGGGACCGGAGCCGAGCGCGCCCTGTGGGCGAAGAAGCGAGGCGGAGCGTCGGGAACTGCAAGGAGTGCCGCATGCGGCACGACTATGCAGGTTCCCCGGACCGATGAAGGCGGCTGGCAAACGCCCGGGAGTGCAGGACACAGGCGCTGAAGCTGGCTGAACGCCTGCTCAGTATACCAATGGTTGCGGACGACGCTCGCGTGCATTTCCAATGCTCAAAGCATCTATGTCCGAACGCCCGGGAGTGCGCGCTTGGGCCGTAAACGGCTAACGTGCAGTCTCGTCTAAACTCCTGCTTCACGAATAGCACCCGTCTCAATCGCAGGATGCTTCGCAGCCTACTCTGAGACAGCGTTTTCTCTGGTGGTTATTACGGCTGCCGCCCCAAACGCTGTCTGGGATTCCACCCCAGTCCCCGCAAGGATCTCCATGACCCCGCTTCGCTTCGCGCTGCATAAAGCATTTAGCCGCAAAACAGACTCAGCTCCGGCTGGGTCTGTTATTTTGTATACCTTTACGCGGGGAATCCGGCTTCAGGCCCGACTGACCCTCGCCGTTTTCTTTTTCTCCAATATCAATGAAAAAAGTGGATATGACGGACTATAGCGCCTGCGGCTGTTGCCGGAGAAGGGCCCTCTACCCGGAATATGCGCTTTTCCGGCATCAGAGAATAAAAATACACAACGGATGTGGATAAAAAGCGATACCAGGAAGGGAAAAATGGGATATAATCAACAGGATCATACAGTTTTTTCACATAAATGAAGCATGACAGCAAAAGCCGGACAGGTTTCATTTCTTCGCTTCCCGTATGAATAAATGCCCGCGCTGCCCCGACCGGCTTTCGATCCGGCTGTCATTCCATCCGGGCCTCTGTGCAGAAAGGAAGGATTATCATGGAATTGACATCCGTGTTTTTCTGCATTCTTGAGGCGCACCACCTGACCCAGAGAAGCATCTGCAGGATCATCGGCTTCCGTTCGGCCAATCAGCTGACGCGCATCCTGAAGGGCGCTGTCAGCGACGATCTGATGCTCGATTTTGGCCGACGGCTGATCGAGCACAGCGAGGAGCTGGGGCTCACGGAGCCGGAAAAGCAGGCCATTCTCGACAGCTGCCTCGAGCTGGGGTGGGGAAGGGACAATCTCTCCTGCGCGAAGCGCTTCTTTGCCTTGATTATGGATGGAGGGGCGCCGGCACTCAGCTCCGGAATCGTCATGCACCATGCAGCGGGCGGCGTGATTGGCGGGCTGAAGGACGTCCTGATGGATGCCGTACGCGTCCATATCACGGCAGTCAACTGCACCATGCCCGGCCTTGGACGCATGCTGATGGAGCTGTCCGGACAATGCGGGCTGCAGGTTGATTTTTACCGCTCCGACGGTGTGGATCTGATCCAGAGCATCCGATTTCTGGAGACGATCTGGCCGATGATCCACAGCGCATGGTTTCACCCGTATCAGATCAGCCGGAAGGACGGGGAGGAGCTCCCGGGCCTCTCGGGCGCCCAGCTTCTCCTGGTGGATGCAGAGGATGCTTCGGGGGCGCGGGAGAGCTATACGCTCCTCCCGTTCGGGGAGAACGCCATGGTCCGGCTCGATATTCCGCCGGATCATCTGCCCTATCGCCAGCTTCTGGCGGTCCGCGAGCAGGACGTGCGGCCGCTGAGCATCGCGCGGGAAACCGTGCAGGACTACGCCCGGTACCTTCAGTTCGCGAGCAGGCTGGAGCACAATCACCGCGTGGTGCGCATCAAGTCCGATATTGGCCTGGACATGATTCCCGCGGAGATTCAGCTGGCGGCGTTGTGCGAGGGCGCGCTGCGGGACATGCCGGAACCCTGCGGGGTGCTCGATCAGCTCTATCAGATTCAGGACGAGCGCTACCACAACTGCCTGAAGAAGAGACAGAAGCAGTACCACCTGTTCTCATACAGCGCCATGGCCCGCTTTGTTCAGACCGGAATGCTCAGCGATCACTTCTGGGGCTTCCGGCCGTTCACCCTGGAGGAGCGCCTGAGCATCCTGGAGGATCTGAAAAAGCGGATGATGGCCTCCCCGCATTTCCATCTCGCCTTTTTCAGGCCGGACACGGACATGATCCCGGGCGAGATCACCTGGTACGAGGGGGAGGGCATCTCGCTCATCCTGCGCAATTCGCACTACACCTTTGAGGTGGAGGACAGCCATTCGGAGCTGCTGTACCGGGACGAAGGCTTCAGCCGCTTTTTCAGCGGCTTCTTCCTGAAGTGGTGCATGAAGACCGCCATGTTCAGCGAGGCGGAGAGCCTCTGCCTCCTGGGCAGGCTGATTGCGGAGTGCAGAGCGAAGCTCACATCCGGCTCTGCGCCGTGAACGGGGCAAAACCGCAGAAAACCACGAAAGCAACTGCGTGATGGAGGGGATCGCTGATGGAGAAAATGAGCCTGACGGAGAAGGAACAGGAGCGTCAGCTGATCGAGGGCCTGATCTACGCCGACCGGTTCATCAACCGCCAGTATCTTTCCAATATCGACGTTCATGCCGTGCAGCGGCGCGAGGAGAACTACGCGCAGATGCGCCTGTTCCGGCTGAGCAAGCTGGTGTTCGACGTCAATGAGAATACGAACGACAAGCTGATCAGCGTCTACGGCGCGCTCAACAGCATCGGCGCCACCGTGATGATCGTCATCCGCTCCACGGCCTCCGGCGTGGAATTCTATGTGGGCACGAGGTGCACGCAGAGCTCGACGGCGGGCAGCATCCTCGAGCAGGCGCTGCGCGGCAACTTTGCGGGCAGCGAGATCACCCCGCTGCGGAACGCGGAGATCAGCCGGACCATGCACGAGGCCATCCTCTCCCGCGAGAACGGCACGGCGAAGAACGTCTCCACCGTCACGCTGGTGCCGTCGATGCGCGATCAGGAAAAGGAGAATTACGTCCAGGGCATCGAGAAGCTCATCGACTCCATGGCGGGGCGCGCGTATACGGCGGTGCTGATCGCTGAGCCGCTCGGCCAGAAGATGATCGAGGAGAAGAAGCGCGGCTTTGAGGAGCTGTACGCGACGCTCTCCCCGCTCTCCGAGACGACGCTGGCCTACGGCAAGAACGCCAGCTACGCGGTGGCCAACGGCACGTTCAGCTCGTTCTCCGAGTCGATCAACAACAGCGTGACCAACAGCAACAGCGAGACGCAGTCGGAGACGACGACGACCGGCACCTCCGATTCCACCAACTTCGGCTCCTCCTCGGACGGGTCGAGCTTCGGCTTCGGCAGCAGCTCCTCCTACAGCCAATCCTACGGGACGAGCACCTCGTGGTCGCGCGCGGTGACCAGCGGCGAAACCAAGACGGATTCCTCCGGCGTCAATCAGACCATCACCAACACCATCGGACGGGTCGAGCTTCGGCTTCGGCAGCAGCTCCTCCTACAGCCAATCCTACGGGACGAGCACCTCGTGGTCGCGCGCGGTGACCAGCGGCGAAACCAAGACGGATTCCTCCGGCGTCAATCAGACCATCACCAACACCATCGGCGAGAACAGAACGCTGACGGTGAAGCATGTGAACAAGTCGGTGACGGACCTGATGGAGCACATCGACCGACAGCTCGAGCGCATCCGCGAATGCGAGTCCTTCGGCCTGTGGTCCACCTCGGCCTATTTCGTCTCGGAGGACATCCAGACGTCCGTGATCGGCGCGAGCACGCTGCGCGCGCTGCTCGCCGGCGACGACACGCAGATCGACCGGGCTTTCATCAACACCTGGGACAGCGCCAACTCGCAGACGGTGAGCCAGGTGCTCACGAGCATCGCCTCCGGCATGCATCCGGTGGTGCACCTTCCCCGGGCCAACCAGTACGACGAGCAGAACGTGAAGCCGACGGTGCTCGTCAGCGGCAAGGAGCTGCCGTTGTTCATGGGGCTGCCGCAGCGGTTGGTCCCGGGCCTGGTCGTGGACCACATGGCCTCGTTCGGCCGAGCGGTGTTCAATCCCCAGGCCCGCCCCGACGCGGAGACGCTGGAGCTGGGCGTGGTGCTGCACAAGGGCATCCGGCAGAACGTCCAGGTCAGCCTGGAGCTGGAGGAGTTCCGTTCGCACTGCTTCATCACGGGCTCGACCGGCTCGGGCAAATCCAACACCTCCTATCACCTGCTGGAGTGCTTCGCCCAGCGGCAGATTCCCTTCCTGGTCGTGGAGCCGGCCAAGGGCGAGTACAAATTCGCCTTCGGCAATCTCCCGGCGTCAACATCTTCTGGACCAATCCCTCACAGAACAGGCTGCTCAGGCTCAATCCGTTCAGCTTCCCGGACGGCATCCACATCCTCGAGCACATGGACCGGCTGATTGAGATCTTCAACGCCTGCTGGCCGCTCTATTCCGCCATGCCGGCCATCCTGAAGGCAGCGGTGGAGCGTGCCTATGTGAGCTGCGGCTGGGATCTGGTCCGCTCGCGGCGCTGTCCGGTCGGCGACAGGGTCTTCCCGACGTTCGCCGATCTGCTCCGGGAACTGCCCCGGGTGATCAGCGAATCCAGCTACTCGAAGGACACGCAGGGGGACTACACGGGCGCGCTGGTGACCCGCGTGAGCTCGATGACCAACGGCATCATGGGCAGCATCTTCTGCTCGGGTTATGAGATCGAGGACATGGTGCTCTTCGATCAGAACACGATCGTGGACCTGAGCCGGGTGGGCGCATCGGAGACGAAGGCCCTGATCATGGGCGTTCTGGTGATGAAGCTCAACGAATACAGGATGAGCCGCAGCCACGGCATGAACCTCAGGCTGGCCATGGTCGTGACCATCCTGTGCGCGTATCCGCTCTCCCGCGGGGAGTTCCGCTTCGGGCGGGTGGCCATGGCGCTGTGCGTGTTCACGATGTACTTCGGCGGCGGCCTCATCCCGACCTACCTGTGGGAAAAGCAGCTGGGGCTGCTCAATACCATGTGGTCGTTCCTGCTGCCGGCCACGCTGAACGTGCACAACATGATCGTGATGCGCACCTACTTCGCGACGCAGATTCCCACCGAGATCCGCGAGTCCACGGAGATCGACGGCTGCGGCGAGTGGCGGTATCTGACGCAGTTCGTGCTGCCGCTGTCCGGCTCGGTGCTCGCGGTCATCGCGCTGTACTACGCCGTGGCGCGCTGGAACTCTTACTTTGACGCGATGATCTACCTGACCGACAAGGCGAAGCTGCCCCTGCAGAACATCCTGCGCGAGATCCTGATCGTCAACAGCGTCAGCAACGACGTCAGCGACGCCGCGGCCGAGGCCGCCGCCCAGACCCGCGCGGAGCTGCTCAAATACGCCGTCATCGTGGTGGCCACGCTGCCCATGATGCTGGTCTACCCCTTTGTTCAGAAGTTCTTTGTGCAGGGCGTCATGCTCGGCTCGGTCAAGGGCTGATATGCCGGAGGAGATTCACCATGTATGAAATGAAGAACGGCCTGCTGCACATCGATGGCGAGCCCGTCATCGGCCTGGGCGCGGCCTATTATCCCTCCTTTCACGAGGGCAAGTATCCCGTCCCGCCGGAGGGCGACCGCATCGGCGAGATGAAGACGGACCTGGCGCACATGAAGCGCATCGGCCTGCACATCGTGCGCACGGCCGCCCTGGGCGACGTGCGGCTCGAGGACGGCGAGGTCAGGGTGCGCACGCCGCTGATCGACGCCATCTGCCGGGAGGCCGGCGCCATCGGCCTGTGCGCGAGCGTGCGCCTGCAGGGCTATGCGATGAACCTGCACGGGCACACCGGCTACGCCATGCGCAACCACCGGGACGAGGAGATGGTCTTCGACTGGGCGGCGTTCCTGCGCTCCTCGCTGTTCCACCCGGGCATGATGGCGGACAACGCCGAGGCCACCGCCGCCGTCGCGCGGCACTTTGCGCAGCTGCCCGCCGTGGTGGCGTATCAGATCTACAACGAGCCCCACTATCCCTACAACGGCGTGTTCGACTACCATCCGCTCACGGTCGCGGCCTACCGTGACTGGCTTGCGCAGCAGGGCATCGAGCCGCAGGACCCGCCCCGCGCGCGTCCCGCCGTGGGGGAGGACCCGCTGCCGTGGGTGCGCTGGCGGCTGTTCACGATGAATGCCCTCAGCCGCTTCCTGGACGACAGCGCCCGCGCGGCCCGGGATGCCGTGCCCGGCCGGGAGACCTACACCTGCATGACCAATTCCGCGCTCAACACCAGCGTGATGAACATGGGCATCGACTACTTCGCCAACGGCGAGAGCGCGATGGACACGGTGCGCATCACCTCCTACACGCAGGTGGAGGGCGCGGACGCCTACGCCGCCTGCTGCCAGTATGCCCTGGCGGAGAGCGCCGCCGCGCTCTGCGGCAAGCACGCCTGGTACGAGGAGATCGACGCGCGCACGCACATGCCGCCCCGCAAGGCCTGTCAGGAGATCTATGCGCTGCTGGGCGCGGGGCACAAGGGCATTGTCTTTTACGCCTGGCGCGGCGATTACCCTGGCGAAAATACCCCCTTGCCCGACAACTGCGGCCTGATTTATAATGATCGTACCCCCTCGTCCCATTACAGGGCCACCGTGCAGATGATCGCCTTCGTGAACCGCTACGGCGGGATGCTGGCGCAGATGGAGAAGAAGCGCGAGGGCGTCGCCGTGCTGTACTCGAACACGGCCATGGCCTATGGCGACGCGTTCTCGGGCGACGGCGGCAACCGCGCCATCGACATGCTGCACATCACCTACCGCGAGCTGCGCCGCGCTGGGGTCTGTCCAGACTTCGTGGCGGCGCGCCACCTGCGCGAGAACCGTCTGGGCGTCCGGCTGTTGCTGGTGCCCTGCGGCAAGGAATGGCTCAGCGGGGAGGAGTGCGCGCAGATCGACGCCTTTGTGCAGGCGGGTGGCAGGGTCTGCTATCTGAACGAGAAGACGACCTTCGCGTCCACTGTGCCCGGCGGCTGGTGGTATTGGCAGGTGCCCCGCCTGCCCACGAGCACCCTGGAGTTCCGCGGCAACCTGGAGACGGAGGATGTGCTGGAATACGGCGGCATCGCGCCGTGGGTCCGCGCGGACTGCCGCCATCTGATGGCCGGCTGTCTGACAGGCGGGGAGGGGCAGTGCGTCTTCGTGGTCAACATTGATCCCGCCCGGAAGGCGGTGGAGGGCGCATCCCTGCAGCTCGCCTTCGACTGCACGTCCGCCGTTTGGGCCACGCCGCAGGGCGAGACTGCGCTGACCGTGCAGGGGCGGCGCGTTCTTCTGCCCCGCGTGGAGGAGGGCGGCATGGTGATGCTGCACTGAGCGGGCCGCTCCGGACGGCGGCGCGCCCCGGGTTCGCCCCTGTGCCGTCCGGTGAAGGAGGAAATGAGGATGGTTTCGATCGTCGTGCCGGTTCTGCCCGGCGAGTGCTGGTGGGGCGGCTGCGTCAATGCCGCGCACAGGATGCCCATCACGGAGGGGACACAGGAGCGCTTTTCGCCGGTGGGCGGGCGCGAGAACGACCAGTTTGCCCCGCTGTATGTCTCGTCTGCGGGACGCTATCTGTGGAGCGAGCGCCCCTTCGATGTGACGGCGGCGGGCGGCGTGCTCACCTGCGAGGGCTGCGTCGATGTGGAGCTGGGGGAGGGCTTCGGCAGCTTGAAGGGCGCGTACCTGGCGGCCTGCCGCAGGCACTTCCCCTTCACGGGCGAGCTGCCCGCGGAGGCGTTTTTCACCCGCCCGCAGTACAACACCTGGATCGAGCTGGGCACTAACCAGACCCAGGAGGCCATCGTCCGCCATGCGGAGCAGATCGTGGCGCACGGCCTGCCCGCCGGCATCCTGATGATCGACGACGGCTGGCAGGAGGACTACGGCGTCTTCGAGTTTCACCTGCGCAAGATCCCCCGGCCGCAGGAGATGATCGACCGGCTGCACGCGCTGGGCTTTCAGGTGATGCTGTGGGTCACGCCGCTGGTGGGCTGCGCCGGGGACCAGTTCAAGCGGGTGCGGGACCGGGGCTATCTGCTGCGGGACCGGGACGGCGGCATCGCCATCCGCTCCTGGTGGAACGGCTACAGCGCCGTGCTGGACCTGACGAACCCGGAGGCGGTCGCGTGGTATCACGCGCAGCTGCGGGAGATGATGGCGCGCACCCATGTGGACGGCTTCAAGTTTGACGCGGGCGACGCGTACTTCTATCAGGATGACGACAGGGCGTTCGCGCCGATGCAGGCGCGGGAGCACACGCGCACGTTCAACGAGGTCGGCGTGCACTACCGGCTCAACGAGTTCCGCGCCGCCTGGAAGTTTGGCGGACAGCCGATCGTCGCGCGCCTGCACGACAAGTACCACACTTGGGATTCCTTCGGCCTCAACACGCTGATTCCGCACACGGTCGTGCAGGGGCTGCTGGGCTACGCCTACTGCTGCCCGGACATGGTGGGCGGTGGCATTCTCGCGAGCTTTGCCGCGGGCAAGCCGCTGGATGAGGAGCTGTTCGTGCGCTGGGCGCAGGCCAACATCTACATGGGCATGATGCAGATGTCGATTGCGCCGTGGCGCGTGCTCAGCGAGGAGAGCGCAGCGCTGGTGATCGACGCGCTGAAGGCGCACGCGGCGCTGGGGGACACGTTCCTGGCGCTGGCGAAGCACGCGGCGCAGACGGGCGAGCCGATCGTGCGGCACATGGCCTACGTCTTCCCGGGCGAGGGCTTTGAGCGCTGCCGGACGCAGTTCATGCTGGGCGACAGGCTGCTCGTGGCGCCGGTGCTGGAGAAGGGCGCGCAGGTTCGCCGGGTGCAGCTGCCGCGCGGCACCTGGCGCGCGTGGAACGGCGAGGTGCTCGAGGGCGGCGCCGCGGTGGAGTTGCCCGTGACGATCCGGGACGTGCCGACGTTTGAGCGGTACTGATGCAGTCTGCAAAAAAAGGAAGGGTCAGAACGCCGCCGTCGCCGCGATGAAGGTGGAGAATCCGGACATTCCATTCGCGGACATCACGGCACGCGCCGGGGCGTTTCCCTGGCCGCCGCCCTGGGGACGCACGATGCTGCGCCGGCCGGCCGGGCCGTTTGAAACGATGCTCAAGCGCGTCGCGCCGGTGGCGCTGCGCGGATTCCTGTTCTATCAGGGCGAGCAGGATTCGACGCCGGCGCGGGCGCCCGGCTATGCGGCGCTGCTGACGGCGATGATCGCGCAGTGGCGGGCACTGTTTGAGGATGAGACGCTCTTCTTTGCCGCGGCGCAGCTCCCGCGCTTCGGTCCGGAGCCGGATGACGAGGACTGGCCCGCCATCCGCGCGGCGCAGCAGGCGGTCGTCGACAGCACGCCGGGTGCGGCGCTGACCTGCCTGCTCGACTGCGGCGAGCGCGACAACGTGCATCCCACGGACAAGCGGACGCCTGGAGAGCGGCTGGCGGCGGTGGCGCTCGCGCATGTCTACGATGAGCCGGTGCAGGCGGACGCGCCGCGCCTTGCGCGCGCCGGGCTTGCCGGGGAGAAGCTGACCCTGCGGTTTGTATGCACGGGCGGCGGGCTTGACGTGCCGGAGGAAGGGCTTCCCTCGCTGCGCGTGGAGGGCGCGGCGCTGAAGCGGCTTTGCGGCTGCGACGATGCGCTGGTGCTGACGCTGGAAGAAGCGGGCCCCACCGTCCGCGTGCGCTATGCGCAGGAGAACTGGCCCGAGGCTGTTCTCATGGGGGAAAACGGGCTGCCGGTCTTCCCGTTTGACGTGACGGTTGCGCGGAGCTGACGGGGTCCAGGGGCTGTCAGGTTCAGATTGAGCCTAACAGCCCTTTATCGCTGTATAGGAATTGCGTCAAAGCAACGGGCGGCGAGCACGAGGAGACAGCGATTGGTCAAGCCGTTCGGAAGTGGGAGCGGGCACTGCCCGCTTTATCGCTGTATAGGAATTGCGTCAAAGCAACGTGCAGCGAGCACGAGGAGAGAGCGATTGGTCAAGCCGTTCGGAAGTGGGAGCGGGCACTGCCCGCTTTATCGCTGTATAGGAATTGCGTCAAAGCAACGGGCAGCGAGCACGAGGAGAGAGCGATTGGTCAAGCTGTTCGGAAGTGGGAGCGGGCACTGCCCGCTTTATCGCTGTATAGGAATTGCATCAAAGCAACGGGCGGCGAGCACGAGGAGACAGCGATTGGTCAAGCCGTTCGGAAGTGGGAGCGGGCACTGCCCGCTTTTCGTGACGGATTTCTGCGCCGCGTTTGCCGGATGCGGCCTTTCGCAGCGGCAGGTTTTGCGCTATAATGGAAGCCGGACGATTGGAAGGGCTGAAGGAGGCGGACGGAATGAAACGATGGATGATGGGGCTGCTGGCGCTGCTGCTGCTGGCGCCGGCCGTGGGCCTGTGCGGGGCGGGCGAGGGGATGACCGTCATGGTGGCGACGGATCTGCATTACCTCGCGCCGGAGCTGACCGATCACGGGCCGTTCTTTGAGCAGCTGATCGGGCGCGGGGACGGCAAGGTCATGGATTACAGCGAGGAACTCGCCCAGGCGTTCGTCGCTCAGGTGATCGCGCGCAGGCCCGACGCGCTCATCCTCTCGGGCGACCTGACGTTCAACGGGGCGCGCAAAAGCCATGAGGCGCTGGCGCAAAAGCTGCAGCGGATCGCGGATGCGGGCATCCCCGTGCTGGTCCTGCCCGGCAACCACGACCTGAATAACCGCGGCGCCGCCTGCTTTTCGGGCGACGGGTATGAGCGGGTGGAGAGCGTAACGGCGGCGGAGTTCGCGCAGATCTATGCGCCGTTCGGCTTCACGGAGGCGCTGTCGCGGGACGATGCGTCGCTGAGCTTTGTGTCCGCGCTCGGCGACGGGCTGCGCGTGCTGATGCTGGATACGAACACGGCGGGCGCGCCGAACCAGGTGACGGAAAAGACGCTGGCCTGGGCGGCCGTGCAGCTCGCCGACGCGCAGCGCGCCGGGTGCCGCGTGATCACCGTGAGCCACCAGAATCTGCTCGACCAGAGCAGCCTGCTGTCCGCAGGCTTCACGATCGGCAACGCCGATGCGCTTCGCGGGCTCTACGCGTCCCGGCCGGTGCTGTGCAATCTCAGCGGGCATGTGCACATGCAGCACATCAGCGGAGACGGGGAGGGGCTGTTCGACATCGCCACCTCGTCGCTGGCCGTCTCGCCGAACCAGTACGGCGTGCTGACGCTCACCCCGGAGGGGATGACCTACCGCACTGAGTCCGTCGACGTCGCCGCGTGGGCACGGGCACAGGGGCTGGACGACCCGAACCTGCTGGACTTTGCGCGCTATGCCGACGACTTCTTCAAGCAGATCTCGCGCAGCAAGGCGCTTGCCGCGATCATGGAGGACGAGGACCCCGAGGCGCTTGCCGGATTCTTCGCGGAGCTCAACGCAGCGTACTTCGCCGGACGGCTGGATCTGTTCCCGATGGACGAGGCGCTGCTGCGCCGCTGGCAGCGGCAGCCCGGCTTCACCGCCAGCTATATCGAGAGCATCGTTCAGGATGGGCCGCGCAATTCCTGCGCGCTGAGCCTCGACTTCTGACCAGCAGCTCCGGTCAGCGGCGCAGCCGTCCGTGCGCTGGGGCATCTTGTGAACGTTGCGCGCAGGTGGTATAATGGAAAAAACACATCGGGCGGTGAGTTCGTGATCTACCTCGATACCTTCACCTTTCCGGATGATGGACGGGAGTTTGACTACTGCCTGGGCGTGAAGCTCAAGTGCTATACGTCCTTTTATCCCTTCAAGGTGCTCTCGCATCACCAGTTCGAGCGCATCGACTTCGAACCCGTCACCATCCTCTACGGCGGCAACGGCACCGGCAAATCGACCGCGCTCAACGTCATCGCGCAGAAGCTGCGCCTTCAGCGCGAAGCGCCGTTCAACGATACCTGCTTTTTCCAGGACTATGTGGACATGTGCACGGCAGAGCTGCGCGAGAACATCCCGGAGGGCAGCCGCATCATCACCAGCGACGACGTGTTCAACTACATGCTCGACATCCGCAGCCTGAACGAGGGCATCGACCGCAGGCGCGGCGACATCATGGAGGAGTACATGGAGGCCAAGTTTGCCAAGGTGCAGCTGCACTCCATGGAGGACTACGAGGCGCTCAGCCGCACGGTGAAGGCGCGCAGCCGCACACAGTCGCGCTATGTGCGCGAGGAGCTGGGCAAAAACGTGCGCACCTACTCCAACGGCGAGAGCGCGTTTCGCTATTTCACGAACAAGATCACGGAAAACGGGCTGTACCTGCTCGATGAGCCGGAGAACAGCCTGTCGCCCGCGCTGCAGCAGGAGCTGGTGCAGTTTTTGTCGGATTCGGCGCGCTTTTTCGGCTGCCAGTTCGTGATCTCGACCCATTCGCCGTTCCTGCTGGCGATGCGCGGGGCGAAGATCTACGACCTCGACGAGGAGGTCGTCACGGTGAAGCCCTGGACGCAGCTGGCGAACGTGCGCGCATACTACGACTTCTTCAAGGCACATGAACGGGAATTCGGGCGCGGGCCGCTCGAGGACGACTGACAGGAGGCACAGCATGGACAAGCAGTGGAAGATCGCCGTGGCGGGCATGGGCTATGTGGGCCTGTCCAACGCGGTGCTGCTCGCGCAGCACAACGACGTGGTCGCGGTGGACCTGATCGAAGAGAAGGTGGCGATGGTGAACGCGGGACGCTCGCCCATCGTGGACGCGGAGCTCGAGGCGTATCTGCGCGAGAAGCCGCTGCGCCTGCGGGCGACGACCGACGGCGAGGACGCCTACCGCGGCGCGGACTTCGTCATCATCAGCACGCAGACGAACTACGATCCGGTGAAGAACTACTTCGACACCTCCTCCGTGGAGGCGGTGATGCAGACGGTGCTGCGCGTCAATCCGGACGCGGTGATGGTCATCAAATCGACCGTACCGGTGGGCTACACGGAGGGCGTGCGGCGCAGGCTGGGCGTGAAAAACGTTATCTTCAGCCCGGAGTTCCTGCGCGAGGGCCGCGCACTGTACGACAACCTGTACCCCTCGCGCATCATCGTCGGCGCGCCGAAGGACGAGCCGCACCTGATCGAGGCGGCGCACACGTTTGCCTCGCTGCTGGCGCAGGGGGCGATCCGGCAGGACGTGCCGGTGCTCTTCACCGCGCCGACGGAGGCCGAGGCGGTCAAGCTCTTCGCCAACACGTATCTGGCGCTGCGCGTCTCGTTCTTCAACGAGCTGGACACCTACGCCGAGGTCAAGGGGCTGGATACGCGCGCGATCATTGACGGCGTGTGCCTCGACCCGCGCATCGGCGACCACTACAACAATCCGTCCTTCGGCTACGGCGGCTACTGCCTGCCCAAGGACACCAAGCAGCTGCTGGCGAACTACAACGACGTGCCGCAGAACCTGATGAAGGCGATTGTGGACGCGAACCGCACGCGCAAGGACTTCATCGCCGAGCGGGTGCTCGAGCTGGCGGGCTACTACGACGAGGACGAGAACGGGCGCAACGGCGTGAGCCCGAGCCGCTCGGTGACGGTGGGCGTCTACCGGCTGACGATGAAGGCCAATTCCGACAACTTCCGCCAGAGCAGCATACAGGGCGTGATGAAGCGCATACGGGCGAAGGGCGCGTCGGTGGTCATCTACGAGCCGACCCTGCCGGATGGCAGCCTGTTCTTCGGCAGCCGGGTGATCGGCGATCTCGCGGAGTTCAAGCGCGCCTGCGACGCGATCATCGCGAACCGGTATCACGCGGAGCTCGACGACGTGAAGGAGAAGGTGTATACGCGGGACATCTTCAGGCGGGACTGAGCGGCCCCTTCCTCCGTCTCCTGAGCGATTCTTTCGAGATGTCAACAGTCTGAAACCACCGGGGACCGGTGGTTTTTGCTTGGCGGGAAATCGTGCCGCTTCTCCGTCCGCACGGGCGCGCACCTGCCGGCATACCTCTAAAACGGACACATTCAGATGCAAAACTCCCCTAGATGCGGCGGGAGACTTCCTGTACAATACAGAGGCAGCCGGGATGAACCGGCCGTATGGCGAGGAGCGGGTCCGCCGCGCAAAGGGGCGCCGCGGCGGAGACGGACCGGCCGATTATGGCGCCGAGGGAATGAGCCTGGGCATCTGCCTGGGGCTGTGCCTCGAGATCTCCTTTGGGGACAACAGCGGCATGGGACTTGCGCTCGGCATGCTGATTGGCCTGGCTGCCGGCACCGGAATCCGGAAGACGGCTTACGATGAGGAACGGGAAGAAGAGGTCCGAAGCGGATCTGCGGCATCCGGCCTGCGGAAACAGACCATGCCCGACCCGGCAAAGCCCGTTCCTTCGTTTGGAAAGCCGGTGTGAGGCCGCGGCGGTCGCCTGAAAAATGCTCTTTTGCGGAAAGGGCTGTTCAGATCGGGCCGGAGGCCTTACAATAGGCATCAGGGGGGATGACCGTGCTGCGGATGGAGATCGCGCTGTTTCTGGTGATGGCCTTTGTGGCCTGCATGTACTTTTCCGCCGACAAGGAGCGCACGGCGCTGCACAGAACCTTTGCCGTGCTGCTGGCTGTCGTGCTGGTTCACCTGGCTCTGGACGGCGTGACCGTCTGTACGGTGAACCGTCTGGATGCCGTGCCGCGGCTTGTGAACGACGCCGTTCACCGGCTGTTCCTGGGCAGCATGGTGCTGGTAATCTACCTGTTTTACCAATATATCGCCATTCTGGTGGAGGAGGAGACGGGCAGGCCCCGGCGGCTGGACGCGCCTGCGAAGGTCTTTCTGGCGGCGGCAGAGCTTTGCAACTTCCTGCTGCCGATCTCCTACACGGTGACCGCGGAGGGCAACTACTCCTCCGGGCCGTACATGCTCGTGCCGTACTGCGCTGTGGCGTTTTATCTGCTGCTGTGCGCCGGGCTGCTTATGGTCAACTGGAGGCAGATCGACACGAAACGAAAGCGCGCCATCGGCTCGGCGCTGCTCATCGAGGTGACGGTCTGCGCGCTGCAGGGCCTGCACCACACCTGGCTGATCAGCGGCATGGGCATTGCGCTGATGACGCTGTCGTTCTACCTGACGCTTGAAAACCCCGACATCCTGCGCGCGGAGCTGACGGAGCAGAAGATGTCCATGCTCTACCTGAAAAGTCAGGTGAATCCGCACTTTCTGTACAACACGCTGGATACCATCCGCATACAGGCGCAGCTGAACGGCGACAAAAAGGTGGCTGACCTGCTCATGCGGCTGGTGGACTTCTTCCGGCTCAGCGTCAAGGTGGACAGGCCGATGGTCACCCTCGATGACGAGGTTGAGCTGCTGGAGGCGTACATGGAGCTGATGTGCAGCCGCTACCCCGAGCTGCAGTGCGAGGTGGACATCGACCCGGAGCTGGGCGGCGCGCTGGTGCCGAACTTCATTCTGCAGCCCATCGTGGAAAACAGCCTGCTCCACGGCCTCAAAAACAGGGGCTACC
>CAMENN010000065.1 GCA_945928315.1 uncultured Clostridia bacterium | reverse complement strand
TGACGCTGCGCGTCATCGGCGAGACGGAGCCCGTGCGCGTCAGCCTGCGCGTGGGACAGGAGCGCATGTACGTCGTCAAGTCGATGGCGCAGTTCCTCGCGGGCCTGCAAAGCAAAACCAGCATGTCCTTCGGCAAGGGCTTCGTGCTCGAGCCGGAGTGGATGGGCTTTGAGGGCGTCGATGAGAAGATCATCCGCCTGCTGGAGGACGCTGCCTACGTCTGCCAGCTCGAAGGGCATCTGGCGCAGACGGGCCTTGAGGCCAAGTACCTCACGCTGCCGCCGCGCTTCATGCCGCGGCTCATGCAGCTGCTGATGGCCAAGCCGTTCAGGATCTCCTTCGGCGAGGAGGTCGATGCCATTCCCTGCGTGTTCGACGGACAGGCGGAGCTGCTCTTCGGCGTCGCCGGGAGCGGCCGGGAGATCGAGGTGCGCGCACAGATGCCCGCGTCCCTGCGCCCGCTCGACCCGGACTGCCGGTTTGTCTACTGCGAGGGCGACGTGCTGCGCCTGCCGCGCGAGCAGCAGGGCATCGTGCGCGTGATGCTTGCCACCGGGCGTGAGGGGCAGGCGTCCTTCCGGTTTGACGCATCGCAGAGCACGCGCGTGATCTCCGAGCTGCTGCCCGCCCTTGAGCGCGCCGGAAGCGTCACCCTCGACGGCGCGCTGGCCGAGCGCATCGTGCGCCGCCCGCTGAACGTGCGCGCGTACTTCGACCGCGAGGACCGCATAGTCGTCGCGAAGATGGTCTTCCGCTACGGCGACGAGGAGATCGATCCGTTTGCTCCGCCCGCGCCTGCGGTGCCGGGCGAGGAAAATCTGCTCATGCTGCGCGACGCCGCCGGAGAGCGCGCCGCGCTCGATCAGCTCGCCGCCGCGGGCTTCCGCATGCAGAAGGGCCGCGTCGTGCTCGCCGGACAGGAGCTGATCTACCGCTTCCTCACCGAGGGCATCTACGCGCTGCGCGAGGCCGCAGAGGTCTACTGCTCCGACGAGTTCAAGCGCATGACCCCGCGCAAGCCGCACTTCACCGGCACGCTGCGCATGCAGGACGGCGCGCTCCAGCTTGAGATGCGCGAGGACGGCGAGCCGGCGGCGGAGGTGCTGGCCATTCTGCAGGCGCTGCGCGATCGCAAGCGCTATTTCCGGCTGGGGGACGGCTCGTTCCTCGACCTCACGGACATGGACGAGTGGCGCGAGCTGGCGGAGGCCGCCGCGGACGCCACACAGGAGGAAGCGCCGGAGGAGGGCCATGCGCGCGGCATTGTCGAGATTGCGTCCTTCCGCGCGGCGTACATGACGAGCCTGCTGGAAAACGGCAGTCTGCCCGTCAAGGCGGACAGCTCCGTCACACGCTTTGTGCACAGCATGGACGAGGATGGCGAGCCCTGCCCCGAGCCGCTTGGCAGCCTGCTGCGGCCGTATCAGCTGCGCGGCTTCATGTGGATGCAGGCGCTCGACCGGCTGCACATGGGCGGCATCCTCGCCGACGACATGGGCCTGGGCAAGACGCTGCAGGTCATCGCGCTGCTGCTCTGGGCCAGCCGCAGCGGCGGCGGTCCGCGCACGTCCATCGTCGTGGCGCCGACGTCGCTGGTGTACAACTGGCTCTCCGAGATCCGCCGCTTTGCGCCGGAGCTGAACGTCGTCGTGGGCGAGGGCAACCAGAGCGCCCGCAGCCAGGCCATCGCCCGGCTGGCCGCGCCCGGCTGCGACACGGACGTCTACATCACCAGCTATCCGCTCATCCGCCGCGACATTGCGCAGCTGTCGGGCATCACCTTCCGCTTCGCCATCCTCGACGAGGCGCAGTACATCAAGAACGCCATGAGCGTCGGCGCGGGCGCGGTCAAGCAGCTGCGCGCGCAGACGCGCTTTGCGCTGACCGGCACGCCGATGGAGAACCATCCCGGCGAGCTGTGGTCGATCTTCGACTTCGTGCTGCCGGGCTACCTGCTCTCGTTCGCGCAGTTCATGCACCGCTTCGGCACCGGCGAGGAGCTCGATGTGCTCAGGCGGCGCATCCGGCCGTTCCTGCTGCGCCGCCTCAAGGGCGACGTGCTGCGCGAGCTGCCGGAGAAGAACGAGATTCAGATGATGGCCGACATGACCGAGGAGCAGCGCCGCGTCTATCAGGCGAGTCTGCTGCGCCTGCGCCCGCAGGTGGACGGCATGCTCTCCGGCGGACGCAGCGTGGAGGTGCTCGCCGCGATCACGGAGCTGCGGCAGATCTGCGGCCACCCGTCGCTGGTGCTGCCGGAATACGCGGCCTCGAGCGGCAAGCTCGACCTGCTGCTCGACATCCTGCCCGGCGCGCTGGAGGCGGGGCACCGGGCGCTCATCTTTTCGCAGTTCACGCGCATGCTGCGCATTTTGCAGCGCAGGCTGGAGGCCGTGGGCATCAGGTGCCTGTATCTGGACGGCGAGACGCCGCCCAAGCGCCGCATTGAGCTGGTGGACGAATTCAACGGCGGCGAGGGGCAGGTGTTCCTGATCTCGCTGAAGGCGGGCGGTTCGGGGCTGAACCTCGTCGGCGCGGACACGGTGATCCACTTCGATCCGTGGTGGAACCCGGCGGCGGAGGATCAGGCGACGGACCGTGCGCACCGCATCGGGCAGAAGAACACGGTCAACGTCATCCGGCTCATCACGCGCGGGAGCATCGAGGAGCAGGTCGTGCGGCTGGGCGAGCGCAAGCGGGAGCTGTTTGATCAGATGATCACCGCGGGCGAGCAGATGCCCACGAAGCTCTCGAAGGACGACATCCGGGCCCTGTTTGAATGAAAAGTGGCTTAAAACCGGCGCGAAGCGAGGAAGGGTCCAGGGACAATGTCCCTGGTGGGGTTTGGGGCAAGGCCCCAAGCGGGTTTTAGGGCGGCAGCCCTAACGTCTCCCCATCATCCCCAATCAAGAAGTCCAGTTTCAGAGCAGGCTGCGAAGCAGCCTACGACCCAAACGGGTCGGTTGCGCAGAGTTAAGCGATGCGCAAAGCCCCGTTCCTGTTTCGCTTTCCGTCCGGATGCTTTTCTGCGCAGGCTCACCGTCAGGCGACAGAAGCCGCTCTGCGCTTTCGCCGCCGTAGACCGCCTTCGGCGACAGCGGCGAATCGGAGATCTGCGGCTTGTGGGGAGATTTCGCGCAAGGGGGAACGATGGGGGCCTCGCCCCCATACCCCTGCCTGAGGGACTGAGTCCCTCAGACTCCCCCTCTTCGCTTCGCGCTGTTTGAAGCGGCTTTTCAGTTTTCCCTTTTCCCTTTCGACCAAGGAGCGCCTATGAACCGCCACATCATCTGGGACTTCAACGGCACGCTGCTGTGCGACGCGCAGCTCTCCGTCGATACCGACAACTACGTCTTCGACGCGCTCGGTCTGCCGCGCATCACCATGGACGACTACCGCCGGCATATGACCATGCCCGTGCGCAACTTCTACGCGGCGCTGGGCATCGACCTAGACCGCTACCCCTATGAGACGATCGGCCGCCTGTGGCTCGACCGCTTCAACCGGCTGGCCGTCGATGCCGGCCTCGTGCCCGGCGTGTTGGACGTCGTGCAGGCGCTGCACGACGCGGGCGTCGGCCAGTCCGTGCTCTCCGCCAGCTATGAGCCGTCTCTGCTACATCAGTGCGGGCATCTCGGCCTCGTGCCGTACATGCGCGCCATCAACGGCCTCCACGATGAGAGCGCCGAGCCCAAGACCGAAATCGGCCGCAGGCAGATACAGGCGCTGGGGCTTGATCCCCAAAGCACCGTGCTCGTGGGCGACATGGAGGCCGACGCGGCGCTCGCTCGCGCGCTGGGCACCGGCTGCGTGCTCGTTCCCTGGGGGCACAACAGCGTCGACAGGCTGCTGCGCACGGGCTTCCCGGTCGTGGACAGCTGCGGGGCGCTGCTCAACAGGCTGACGGAGGGATGCGTGTGAGCGAAAAGGACATCCATGCGGGCCACAGACAGCGCCTGCGCGAACGGTTCCGCACCCAGGGACTGAGCGGCTTTGCCGAGCACGAGGCGCTCGAGTTGCTGCTCACCTACGCCATTCCCCACAAGGACGTCAACCCCACCGCGCATGCGCTGCTCAACCGCTTCGGCACGCTGGCCGCCGTGCTGGAGGCCGACGCGGGCGAGCTGATGCGCGTGCCCGGCGTTGGTGAAAATGCGGCGACGCTCATTGCGCTGATGCCGGAGCTGTTCGGCCGCTATCAGCGCAGCCTCCTCGGCGAACGCCCGGTCATTACGACGTTCCGCGAGGCGGTCAGCTACTGCCTGTCGCTGTTCTACGGCGCGCGCGAGGAGGAGATCTACCTCATCTGCCTGGATCAGGGCGGGCGTGTGCTGCATCCGGCGCTGCTGCGGCGCGGGACCATCGACAGCGTGACGATCTATCCGCGCGAGGTCGTGGAGCTGGCCCTGCGCCACCGCGCGCATGCCGTGCTGCTGGCGCACAACCATCCCAGCGGGCATGCGCACGCCTCGCAGGCCGACCAGTCCGTGACGCAGATGATCGCGCAGGCGCTCAGCGTTGTGGGCGTGCGGCTCGTCGATCACCTGGTCATCAGCGGGCAGAGCGCCTGCTCCGTGACGCGCGGCACGCGCGGCGGGGCGGAGGAGATCGAGTACCGCCGCCGGGAGCAGTACGCCGCCGCGTCCGACGGACGGCTGCGCGAGGCGCCGGATAAGGACGGGGATGAGGTCTATCCGCTGCTGGGCGAGCTGGACGGGCCGGAGGAATGAGGGAGACTGTGAACAAGACGGTGATTGACCTGAGCGCCTACCCGAGAAGGGCGCATTTCGAGTACTTCCGCACGCTGCAAAGCCCGCACGTGGGCGTGACGGTCGATGTGGACGTGTCGGCGCTGATGCGCTTTTGCAGGGCGCGCGGCTGCTCGTTTTACCTGACGATGATTCACGCGGCGGCGCTGGCGGCAAACCGGGTGCCGGAGCTGCGGCAGAGAATCTGCGGGGACGGGATCGTCCAGTACGACTTCTGCGACACGTCGCACACAGAGAGCGTCGGCGACGGCACCTACTGCTACTGCACACTGCGGCATGACATGCCGTTTGCGCAGTACATCGAGGACGCGCGGGAGCGCCAGGCAGCGTGCCGCGCGCACGGCGGCCTGGAGGAGGACGGGGAGGCGGAGGGCCTGCTGTTCATCTCGACGCTGCCGTGGCTCCATTACACCGCGCTCGTTCAGCCCACGGGCGGCGCGCAGGATTCCAACCCGCGCATCACGTGGGGACGCGCGCAGGCGGACGGGAGCGGGCGGCTGATGATGCCGGTTTCCCTGCTCTGCCACCACGCGCTGGTGGACGGCGCGCATCTGGCGGCGTTCTACCGCCAGCTGGACGAGGCGATCGCCGCGATTGCGGCCGGAGGAATGAAGGGGTGAACGCCATGCTGCGCATGGGAAGGAGAGTGCTTTGCGTGCTGATCGTCATCGTGCTGCTCGGCGTGCTGTGCGCGCTGGGCCTGATGGGCTTTGTTTACTATCAGGAGACGCACCTGCCGCCGGTGCGGGAGAGCGACGTCATCATCGTGCTGGGCGCGCAGGTCAAGGAGGACGGCACGCCCTCCGTCGCGCTTGAGCGGCGGCTGACGGCGGCGCTGGAGAGCTACCGCGCGAAGCCGCAGATCCTCATCGTCTGCGGCGGGCAGGGCGGCAACGAGCCGCGCGCCGAGGGCGACGTGATGCGCGAATGGCTCCTCGCGCAGGGCGTGCCGGAGGCGGACGTCGTCGCCGAGACGGACTCGGTCAACACGCGCGAAAACCTGCGCTACGCCCGCGCCATCATGGAGGAGCGCGGCCTTACGCAGGCGCTGGTCGTGACGAGCGACTATCATGTCGCCCGTGCGCTGGCGCTGTGCCGGCAGGAGGGCATTTCCGCCACGGGCAAGGGCAGCCCCTCCAAGCCGGAATACTTCATCAAGAACCACCTGCGCGAAGGCCTGAGCTGGGTGAAGCTCTGGACCCAAATGCTGCTGGGCACACAGGAGAATTGATATGAACAGAGAACGGCTGGCGAACGGCCTCACGCAGATGGGCGTCGCCTTTGATCAGCGGGCGATGGAGCGCTTCGAAGCGTTCCATGCGATTCTGGACGAATACAACGCGCGGATGGACCTGACCGCGGTGCTCGATGAGGATGAGCGCGTGGACCGGCACGATCTGGACAGCGCGGCACCGCTGGCGCACGGGCTGCTTGCGCCGGATGCGCGGGTCATCGACGTGGGCACGGGCGCGGGCTTTCCCGGCATGCCGCTGCTGATCCTGCGGCCCGACCTGCGCATGACGTTCCTCGATGCGCTGCAAAAGCGCGTCTCATTCCTGGATGATGCGCTGACGCGTCTCGGGCTGACAGCGACGACGCTGCACGCGCGCGCGGAGGACGCGGCGCGCATGGAGGCGCATCGGGAGCGCTATGACGCGGCGGTCTCCCGCGCGGTCGCCAGCTGCGCGGTCCTGCAGGAGCTGACGCTGCCGTTTGTGCGCGAGGGCGGCGTGTCGATCGCGTGGAAGGGCCCGGGCGTCGCGCAGGAGCTGACAGCGGGCCGCCGGGCGGCGTTCCTGCTGGGCGGGAAGGTGCGCGGGGTGCTCGACGCGCCCGTGCCTGGCCGGGAGGACTGGCAGCATGTGCTGCTCATCACGGATAAGACGGGCAAAACCCCGGCGATCTACCCGCGTAAGGCCGGCACGCCGGGAAAAAAGCCATTGGGCATGTAAAGGCTGGAAGATCAGCGCGAAGCGAGGAAGGGTCAAGGGGCAATGCCCCTTGCGGGGTCCGGGGCGGCGCCCCGGGCAGGGTTTGGGACGGCAGTCCCAACGTCCCAGCCCCGTAAAGAGAATCGTTCTCCGTCCAACTCCCGCTTCGCCGTTGTCGCCGAAGGCGGTCTACGGCGGCGAAAGCGCGAAGCGGATTGATGCAGCGCGAAGCGAGGAAGGGTCAAGGGGCAATGCCCCTTGCGGGGTCCGGGGCGGCGCCCCGGGCAGGGTTTGGGACGGCAGTCCCAACGTCCCAGCCCCGTAAAGAGAATCGTTCTCCGTCCAACTCCCGCTTCGCCGTTGTCGCCGAAGGCGGTCTACGGCGGCGAAAGCGCGAAGCGGCTTGATGCAGCGCGAAGCGATGAAGGGTCCAGGGACTGGTCCCTGGTGGGGTTTGGGGCAAAGCCCCAAGCAGGGTTTGGGACGGCAGTCCCAACGTTCCCAGTCCCATAAAGAAAATCGCTTTCCGTCCAACTCCCGCTTCGCCGTTGTCGCCGGAGGCGGTCTGCGGCGGCGAAAGTGCCGGGCCGCGTGGCGCGCTCCGTTTCCCTTTTCCGTCCTTTCCGGCCGCTGCACGGTCCTTTCGACGGCGTATTTCCCGGCAGTCCGGTCCGGTTTTCGGCCGGAAAACCCCGAACATTTGTCCGATCAGGGCGCATTTTCTGCCGAAAAATGCGCCTTTTTTTGCAGAAAAGAACGGTTTCAGACGTAAAAACTCAAATATTGTCACATTTTTTCCTTGAACCCCATTTTCTTCTATGCTATAATGACTGTTGGCTGTGCGGATTTCCGCACATCTGTTTTGTTCGTCCGGCGGCCTTTGGCCGCAATCAGCACATAAATTTAGGAGGGTTACGAATCTATGCCTCTGATGAACGAGTACAACAAGGACACCATCAAGGAATCCATCCTCAACAAGCTGCTGCGCTATTACGGCTGCACCATCGAGGAAGCGACTCCCAAGCAGATCTATGCGGCTGTGGCGTCCACTGTGCGCGACCAGATCATGCTCAAGTGGCGGTTTGAGAAGGAAGCCCGCCGCAATGAGAAGGCCAAGCGCCTCTACTACCTGTCCATCGAGTTCCTCACCGGCCGCTGGCTCCACAGCAATCTGCTCAACCTCTGCTCCACCAAGGAATACGAAGAAGCATTCGCGGAGCTGGGTCTGACCCTGCGCGGCGTGCTCCACGAGGAGCCGGAACCCGCGCTGGGCAACGGCGGCCTGGGCCGCCTCGCCGCGTGCTTCCTCGACTCCCTGGCGACGCTCGATCTGCCGGCCATGGGTTGCACCATCCGCTACGAGTACGGCCTGTTCCGCCAGCGCATCGTCGATGGCCAGCAGGTCGAGGTGCCGGACGAGTGGTTGACCTACGGCAATGCCTGGGAGATTCCGACCCAGCGCGACGCGGTCACCGTGCGCTTCGGCGGCCAGATGGTGGAAAACTGGGTCGGCGGCTACAACTACGTCTCTGTCCAGAACACCGAGGACGTCATCGCTGTGCCGTATGACCTGCCGATCGTCGGCTACAACAGCGACGTCGTCGACCGCCTGCGCATGTGGAGCGCCGTGCTGCCCAAGAACTTCAACCTGGAGAAGTTCTCCGCCGGCGATTACAACGGCTCCACCGAGGACAGCGACTCCATCGCCGCGCAGATCTCGAAGGTGCTCTATCCGGAGGACAACACCTACAACGGCAAGAAACTGCGCCTGATGCAGGAGTACTTCCTCGTCTCCGCGACGCTGCAGTACGCCATCAAGGACTACAAGCGCGTCTACGGCACGGACATGAGCCAGCTGCCGGAGAAGGTCGCCTTCCACATCAACGATACGCACCCGGCCATGGTCATCCCGGAGCTGATGCGCATCCTCGTGGACGAGGAGCACCTGCCCTGGGAGGAGTCCGAGCGCATCACGCGCGAGTGCGTCGCCTATACCAACCACACCATCATGGCCGAGGCCCTCGAGAAGTGGCCGGAGAGCATGATGCGCGAGACCCTGCCGCGCATTTACGCGATCATGCAGGAGCTCAACCGCCGCCTGTGCCAGAAGCTGTTCGACCGCTTCCCGGGCGAGTGGGACCGCATCGGCCACATGGCCATCCTCGCCTACGATCAGGCGCACATGGCGAACATGTGCATCGCCTATTCGAAGGCGGTCAACGGCGTTTCCCAGCTGCACGGCGAGATCCTCAAGCGCAGCACCTTCGCCGACTACTACAAGATCATGCCCGAGAAGTTCATGGCGATCACCAACGGCATCACCCCGCGCCGCTGGCTGATGCTGGCGAACCCGGCGCTCTCCGAGCTGCTCGATGAGACGATCGGCCAGGGCTGGCGCAGCGACACCATGGAGCTGGAGAAGCTGCTGCCCTTCGCCGACGACGCCGCGTTCGTCGAGAAGTTCGCGAAGATCAAGCATGAGAACAAGGCGCGCTTCTCCCGCTGGATCAACCGCCATCAGGGCCTCACGCTCGATCCGGACACCATGTTCGACGTGCAGGTCAAGCGCCTGCATGAGTACAAGCGCCAGCTGCTCAACGCGCTGCACATCCTCGTGCTCTACAACCGCATCTGCGACGATCCGAACTACACCATGGCGCCGCGCACGTTCATCTTCGGCGCAAAGGCCGCCCCGGGCTACCGCCGCGCGAAGGAGATCATCCACTTCATCAACGTGCTGGCGGGCAAGGTGGCCAGCCATCCGCGCGCGAGCAAGATGATCAAGATCGTCTTCCTGCAGAACTACAACGTCTCCACCGCCGAGATGCTCATGCCGGCCAGCGAGGTCAGCGAGCAGCTCTCCACCGCCTCCAAGGAGGCCAGCGGCACCGGCAACATGAAGTTCATGATGAACGGCGCGGTGACCATCGGCACGCTGGACGGCGCGAACGTGGAAATCGCCGAGCTGGTGGGCGAGGAGAACTGCTACATCTTCGGCATGCGCTCCAAGGAGGTCGAGGCGCTCTACGCCGCCGGCACCTACCGGAGCCTCGACATCTACGAGACGAACGCCGAGCTGCGCCGCGCGCTGAACATGCTCTTTGACGGCAGCCTGACACCGGACAACCCGAAGATGTTCGAGGGCCTCTACCGCGCGCTGGTCTTCTCCGACAACGGCGGCATGGCCGATCCGTACCTGGTGCTCAAGGACTTCGGCTCCTACCAGCAGGCGCAGACCCGCCTGGGCAACGACTACCTCGACCAGAAGGCCTGGACGCGCAAGGAGATCATCAACGTGGCCAAGAGCGGCGTGTTCTCCTCCGACCGCACGATCGAGGAGTACAACGAGAAGATCTGGCACCTGACGCCGCTGAAGAAGAAGTAAGTTAAGAAAACCGTTGCTTGGATTGGCAACGGTTTTCTGCCTTTATTGAGGATTAAGGGGAATAAAGTTTTGAACAATCCAGTCGACTTCTTCTGTGTATGGTGCTAATTCATTATTGGCAGTCGGAGTAAAAGATATTATGAGATCGCACCCATCAAAAACGGTGAAATACTGTATTTGGGGTATAATCTGCGTTCCTAGTTGCAAATCGTGGGCAGTTTTGATAAAACTGGTATAATCAGTTTTGAAAACAGATACGTTTGCGTTTTTGATAGTACAACCTGTTTCAGAAAAAATGTCATAAATGGAGTTTGCATAATAGTCTTTTAAGAATTCAAGTTCATTATCAGTTAAGTCTCGAAAATCAAAACCGTCAGCTTCGGAATTCGCGAAAGAAGAAACGCAAACAAATGAAGAAAAATCATCTGTATAGGCAAGAACAAATGCACTGTTGAATTGTAATATCTGTTCGGCTTTTTCAGTGGTAATTCCCAAAAAACTGAGCGCAGGTGCGTCTTCAGGCATTTCCTCGTACAAAACATGATATGTTGATGGAAATGCGAATATGTATTCTGGGTGTGTGGGAAATCTGTATGTTTTCCAGTGTGTGCTGTCTGCCAAACCAATGATAGGGAAAACAAGAAGAAAAATTAAAACTGATAATATCTTTTTCATATGTTTCTCCTTTTGCGAACAGTAGTCATTGTGTTCTCACCGCGCCCTTACGGATGAGGATATTCCCGTAGAGCGCGGTTTCGCCCGTCTGCACTGCGGCGTAGACCCGCTTTGCACGCTCTATGAATGTGTCGTGCGCTATCTCTGCCAGAACTTAAGGCAACCTATGTTGATAACCGGGTAAATTCCCTTTGAGCATGAGAAAAACCTCGCTTTCACTAATTTGCGCCGCACCGTGCGTCCTGCGCGCCGCTGAGTATCATCATTATAGCACAGGCAGGGCCGGGGTTCAATCACGACAAAAAGCCCCCGGAGGAGATTCCTCCGGGGGCCTGCGTGTTACAGGGGGATTCATACTACTCTCAAATAGAACCGAGCTGTTCGAAAACCGACCGTCAGGTAACGCTTCGCTCCCTGACTACTTTTTTCCTTAATCGCTTCGCGATATGGGAACGTTGGGGGATTTCATCCCCCAAACCCCTAGCCTGGGGACCAGTCCCCAGCCCCCTTCTTCGCTTCGCGCTTATAGCTCGTTATTATCTGAGTATAGTATTACTCCGCGATGTACGCCGCCGCGCTCTGCGCCGCGATGCGGCCGAACACCACGATGTCCGCCACGGCGTTGCCGCCCAGACGGTTCGCACCGTGCACGCCGCCGGTGACCTCACCCGCAGCGAACAGGCCCGGGATGGCCTCGCCCGCCTCGGTCAGCACCTCGGCGCTGGTGTCGATCACAAGGCCGCCCATCGTGTGATGGATGCCCGGGGCCACCTTGATCGCGTAGTAGGGCGCGGTATCGAGCGGCTTGGCGAAGGACAGACGGCCGAACGCCGGATCATTCTGCGCCTCGACGGCCGCGTTCCAGTCGTTCATGGTCTGCTCGAAGGTCGCCGCGTCCAGACCGATGGCCTCGGCCAGCTCCGCGTAGGTCTCGCCCTTGACGGCGTAGCCCTTCGTGTAGTAGCCAGCGTAGGTCGCGGAGGCGTCCATCATCTTCTGGTCGACGATGGTGTAGGCGTAGCCGCCCTCCTGGGCCAGCTCAGCCGCGGAGACGACATTGCGGGTCTCCAGCTCGTTGACGAAGCGCTCGCCCTTCTGGTTGACGAGGATGGCGCCGTCGCCGCGGATGCCCTCGGTGATCAGCGCGGAGGTCTCGGTGTAGACGGACGGATGGATCTGGATCTGGTCCATGTCCACGGTCGCCGCGCCCACCGCCACGGCCATGTCGATGCCGTCGCCGGTGATGGTCGGGACGTTGGTGGTCACGAAGCCCTTGAGGCTGGGCTGGTACTCGGCCACGCGGTCGAGGTCAGCGCCGAAGCCGCCGGAGGCCAGAATGACGGCCTTCGCGTTGATGGTGTAGTCGCCGTTCTCGGAGGTGACCTTCACACCGGTCACCTTGCCGTCGGTCACGACCAGCTCGGTCGCGGCGGTGTTGAGGCGCAGGTCGATCTTGCTCTCCTCGCCCACATCAGCGGTGAGGACCTTGACCAGGTACGCGCCGACCGGGGTGGTCTTGCCCTCGTCGGTCACGGCGCGGTGGATGCGCTTGACGGACGCGCCGCCGAAGGAACCGACGTCCACCAGAAACGCGTTCTTGGTCGCGAGCCAGTCGATGGCCTCGGCGGAGTTGCCGGTCAGGGTCATGACCAGATCGAGGTTGTTGATGCCCGAGCCGCCGACCATGGTATCGAGCGCGAAGAGCTCGACGGAGTCAAAGTAGCCGGTCTGGTTGGCCTTGTAGGTGTCAAACTGGGTTTCGACAGTCGCGATCAGGTCGGCGATCTTGTCGGCATAGCTGGCCGCCTTCGCCTTGGCGAGGGTCGCCTCGACGGCGGTGGTGGTGGCGTCAGCCCACGCGTTCTTGTCCTGCGCCTCGGTCTTGGCAGCGTTCATGCCGCCGGTCGCGCGGGAGGTATTGCCGCCGGTGGAGCCGGCCTTCTCGACGATGATGACGTTCTCCACGCCGCAGTCAACGGCCTGCAGGGCGGCGGTCATGCCCGCGCCGCCGGCGCCGACGATGACGATGTCACAGGTCGCGTCCTCAACGACGACAGCCTCGGCCTCGGCAAGGCCCGCAGCCTCCATGGCCTTCTTCGTGGCGGCCTTGACGGCGTCGCTGGTCACGGTCGCGCCGGAGATGTTGTCGATCCCGGCGCCCTGCGCCGCGACGATCGCGTCAGCATAGGTGCCGTCGGCACACGGCTCATAGCCGATGCCCTTGGTTTCGCCCTCGCCGGAAACCTCGGCGGCGGTGATCTTGCCGTCTTCCACGGTCAGGGTGACGGTGACCTCACCGATGCCGTTGGCGGTACCGGTGAAGGTCTCCGCGGACGCGCCGGCGAGCATGACGCAGAGCATCAGCACGGCCAGCATCACGGATGCAAGCTTCTTCATCAAAGAACAGCCTCCTTCTTCTGGAAAAAACAATGTGCCTGCCCGACACGGATGGGCCGGGCACAAGCATGCATATTGTATCATCACTGTCATGAACTTGTCAATCCCGCCGGGAGAGAAACCTGGCAGGAGGGAAGGAATTTCCTTTTCCCGCCGGGAAATGTGCGGGACGGGAGAAAAAACGGGGCGCGGAGATTGTCGCCCAAACGCAGGAAGCACCGCGCTTTTGCGGTGCTTCCTGCGTTACGGAGAGAGAGGGGAGGTATCCATCTATATCAAAGGGACTGAACCCTGTCTGTCGGAAATCTATGTGAACCGTTTTGGGAAAACGGGAAACTCCGGTGTATATGTGAACCGTTTGGGGAAACGGGGAGCTTTCTATTGTAAGGATGGCGGGAGAGCGGGGGACGGAAGCTGTTTTGAGGATCATTGCCGCTTTCAGCAGAGTCCCCGTCAGGGTTCGCTTCGCTCCCTGACTGCTTTTTTCCTGGATCGCTTCGCGATGGGAACGTTGGGGGCCTCGCCCCCAAACCCCTGCCTGGGGTTCCAACCCAGACCCCGCCAGGGACCAGTCCCTGGACCCTGCTTCGCTTCGCGCTTGTTCGATGCTGCTTGTCCCGGATTCGTCAAGCAGCCTGGGCGAGCAGGCCGTGCACGGTCTGACCGACCTGCTCCATGGTGATCTTTCCCGTGCGGGCCATCATCAGGATGCCGTAGAGCGCCACGCCGGAGAGCGTCGCCGCCTGTGATTCGTCCGCACCCTGCTCGCACAGCGCCTGCCGGGTCAGCCGCTCGAGCGCCGGACCCATGTGGGCGTACACCCTGTCGCACATGTCGGCGTAGAGCGCCGCGTGCTGGGGCATGCACAGGTCGGCGACCAGCGGAGAGGTGAAGCACTGCTCCCATGCCTCATGGGAGAGGAGCCGGTCGAGCTTTTCCATCGCGGTGCCCTCGCCGTCGGCGATGGTGTCGGCCAGCGTGCCCAGATAGCTGCAATAGCCCTCGACCACGGCGCGGACCATGTCGTCCTTGGTCGTGAAGTAGTAGTAGAAAAGCCCCTTGGCCACGTCCACCGCGGAGACGATCTCCGCCACGGACGTGCGCACAAAGCCCTGCTCGGCGAACAGCTTCGCCGCCGCGGCGACCATCTCTGCCTTGCGTTCTTCCGGTTTCTTGACGACGCGCATCGTGATTCCTCCTTGATTCTGGGTGAGGGCCGCGGGGGGATGGTCCGTTGGCCGTGTGCTTGTTTCTGTTGATGGGTGTATTGTATGCCGGCGGCGTACGCCCCGCAAGGGATAAGCGCCCAACGATACGCTCTTCTGTCTCAAATGTCAATTTTCGGGTTTTAGCTCACACTATGCCCTTTTTCAAGGAAACGGAAAATCTGCGCCGGAACGGGGAAAAAGGAGGGGTAGTCAGGCGAAGAATCCAGACATTCCAGGCAATAACCAAGAGGGTTTGCGCCCGAAGGTTTCCAAAGGGACCGGAGCCTGCCGCCGCCAGTGGGACTGGAGCCTGCCGCCCGCTGTGCGGGAAAAAGGCAGGCGGAACGTCGGGAACCACAAGGAGCGGCGAAAGCCGCGACTATGTGGGTTCCCCGGAGGATGAAGGCAGGCGGAGCGTCGGAATTGCAAAGGAGCAGCTTGCTGCGACGATTGCAATTCCCGGACCGATCGGAAAGCCCTTTGGCGGGGCGGAGGTCGCAGAGCCCCAAGCTCGAAAAAGCTAATTATTCTTAGAAAGTTGCTGAACGGATTGTTCGGAATTATCCTGACAGCCCATTCGTGGCATGCGCGAAAGCATCGTTTTCCCGCTCAAAATGTCGGGCGGGCCGGGGCTTGAGGAGGCGCCTAACTGATGAGGCTTTCGAGGTAGCCCTCCAGCGTCTGCACGTCGTCGAAGATCAGCCCGGCGGACAGTTCCGCCTGCGCCTCATCGGACAGGGTGCCCGCGCGCAGCTCCGTCGTGCGCACGGGGGAAAGGGACTCGCCGGTCAGGTTCTGCAGCACGGTCAGGCAGCCGTTCTCCCCGGTTTTCAGCACCCAGTGCAGCGGGCAGGGGATGGACAGCTCCTGCGAGATGTCCACCTCCTGCGCGGAAAAGCCGGTGAGCTTTGCGCCCGGCAGCGCGGTTTCCAGCTGGGCGCAAAGCGCCGTGCGGGTCAGGCCCGTCAGCGCTGCGGGCAGCTCCTCCCGACGCTGCACGCTGTGCCCGCAGGGCGCGTAGAAGAGCGTGCGGTGGAGCAGGCAGGCACTGCCCGTCCGCTCGGACAGGTCAATGCCCGCTGCGATCCCCTGCGGCGAGGGGGAGGGCGCGCCGGCCAGCTCTGCGCTCTCCGGCTGACCGGGCGCGTCCACCCGTACCGGCAGCAGACACAGCAGCAGCGCAATGAGCGCCGCCGCCGCCAGAAACCTGTAGGGCCAGCGGCAGAGTGCCTCCCAAAATCGTCTGATCATCGCATGTCAAGCCTCCCTGCGTTCTCGTCGTGTTCAGTCTGCGCAGTTTGGCGCGGCGTCATGTGCGGAGCGCGGCTTTTCTTTCATCCGTCATGTGCTGCGCATAGAAAACGGGCGCTTCGCGGCAAAGTGCGAAGCGCCCGGGAGAGCATGCTGTGGAGAACCGCCCTCGCGGCGGGGAAGGCGGAAGGTCCGCCGGTCAGTCGCGGATGCGCGAGATCTTCGCGCCGAGGCCCTGGAACTTCTTTTCCAGGTGCTCATAGCCGCGGTCGATGAAGTGCGTGTTGTAGATTTCGGTGGTGCCCTGCGCCATCAGGCCCGCGACGACCAGCGCCGCGCCCGCGCGCAGATCCGTGGCCTCCACCGCCGCGCCGTGCAGCTGCGGCACGCCCTCGATGACGGCGGTCTGCTCGAAGATGCGCACCCGCGCGCCCATGCGCTCCATCTCCGCCAGGTGGCGGAAGCGCGACTCGAAGATGTTCTCCACCACCGTGGAGGTGCCCGTCGCCGTGCACAGCAGCGCGCTCATCGGCTGCTGCAGGTCGGTCGGGAAGCCGG
>CAMENN010000064.1 GCA_945928315.1 uncultured Clostridia bacterium | reverse complement strand
GTAGGTAAGTTGTAGAAAGTTGTACGCAAAACCAAGCTTTAGCGCAGGTTTTGATAAGATGGCTCGCGACGAGGCCTGCCACGGCAAGGCGTTCGAGGGCCTGCTCAAGCGGTACTTCGGCAAGTAATTTCAAAGGGTTTCACGAGGCCAGTCCTGTATGGGGATGGCCTTTTTGCGTGCCCGGGGAGCGGCGCGGAGCAGTTGCCGATTGACAAGCCCCTCCTCCGGCTATATAATGAATGTATACAAAAGAGAGGGGATGTGCAGACATGAAAACGACGATGGCGCTGCTCCTGACGCTGGCGCTCCTGTGCGGCGCGACAGCGCTTGCGCTGGACGGGGCGGACTGGCTCTCCGCGGATCAGTATTACTACCAGCAGCTTTCGCCCGAGCATCGGGCGGCGTGGGCGGACGACGTGGCCAACGCGCTGAGCTATCCCGCGCAGCAGAAGGCAGAGAGGGACCGCCGGCATCAGGCGCTCGCCTGCATGATCAAGGCGGATAACCCGCGCATCTTCTGGATCGACTGGATCGATTCCGACGCCATCCTGCGCTTTGACACCGGCAGCGAGCCGCACTATGGCGGCGTCGTGCTGCCCGAGGGCACGACCCTGCCGGAGCTTCAGGCTGCGTTCTGTGAGGGCGTCGATCGCGCTGTGGCGGAAATCTCCGCGAAGCTCTCCGCCAAGGCGGATGCCAAGGCGAAGGTGCGCGCGATCTATGCGTGGCTGTGCGAGAACAACACCTACAATGACGCGCAGACCAGCAAGCACAAGAAGGAGAGCGATCCGGTCGCGTTCGCGTACCTCGCGGCGCATTCGGCGTACAGCGCCATCCTCCCCGGCGATGCCTGCGAGCCGGTATGCGAGGGCTATGCCGGCGCGTTCAAGGTGCTCTGCGATGCGCTGGGCGTGCCCTGCATCTGCGTGAGCGGCAGCATGACCAGCCTCTCCGCGCACATGTGGAACTACGTGCAGCTGGAAAACGGCAAGTGGTATCAGGTGGATGTGACGACCGGCGACGCCTACAGCACCGAGCAGTTCTGCCTGATGAACGCATCCGGCGCGAAGAAGTATGAGTACGCGCCCAATCCCTACATGGGGTCCGGCGTCAATCCGGACAACGGCTATACCGAGGGCGCGGCGTTCACCGTGCCGGAGCTGGCGGCGAAGTGAGTTGATTTTCAGGGCGTGCAGCGGGGCTGCGACGCCCCGTTTTTTGCTTTTGATCGGACCCGCGCAGCGGTCTGCTTGCTTTTCTAAAGTGGCCTGACACGAGGAGTGCGCAGAACCCGCGTCCCCAGGGACGTTTGTTCAAAAGCGCGCTCCGCGCCTTGACAAAACAGCAGAGGCATGGTATCCTTTTCTTACAAAAACATAAAAAAGAACCGTCGATGTGCGGCGCACATGGAAGGGCTTTTTGAGTATGAGGCTGAGAGGTAACGTATGATGAAAGCCGCTTCTGTTTTTTTGCGCGCGGAAATTTTCCGGCGCGACGTCGCCCGGATGATCCTGTGGATGGAAAACCCGCATGTGGTGCGGTATCTGAACGAGGAGCACCATGTCGTGCAGTCGCTGCGCACGCTGATGATGACGACCCCGGAGCCGCTGCTGGCGCTGCAGCTCAATCAGAGCGGGCGCTTTTTCCTGATCTGCGGACGGGACGACCGGGCGATCGGCTTTGTGAAGCTGAAGCCCCTGCGCCCGGGCAGCTACGAGATCGTCTTCGTCATCGGCGAGGAGGGGCTTTGGGGCAACGGCTACGGGCGCGGCGCGATCGAGGCGGCGCTGTCGATGGCGTTTCTCGAGTGGCGCGCGGACGAGATCATCGCGCGCATCGACCCGCAGAACCTGCGCTCCATCCGTGCGGCGGGCGCCTGCGGGCTGACCTGCGCGGAGGACACCGGGCGTCTGCACACCTACGCCGTGACGTTCGACGGGTATCTGGCATGGGCGAGGGAGCGACGGAAGAACGCATAACAAAACGGAGGAATCGCCGGTGGGCGGTTCCTCCGCTGTTTTTTTCTGCTGATCGGGCCGCGCAGACAGACCGTCAGGGACCGCTTTGCGCGGCTTGGCCGCTCATCAGAGCACGATCTCCCCGGCCCGGTAGCCCGCGGGCAGCGGCTCCTCCTCGAGGAACGCGAAGCCCTCGTCGCGCAGCGTGGGCAGGAACGCCTCGAACGGCAGGCGGTCGAACTCGCAGCCGTAGCTGCTGGCGCCGAACCAGCCGCCCTCGTGGGCGCGCAGGTTCAGGTCGCGCGCGAACTTTGTGCGGTTGGAGCAGTCATGTACGGCGATGGGCCAGCCTTCCTCCGACGCGATGCGCATGAAGCGCAGCGTCAGCTCGCGGCTGAAGATCGGGGAGATGTAGCCCCGGCGCGCCATGTACATCGGCACGCCCTCGTAGTTGCCGATGTTGTTCGGGTTGAGGTGCAGCTCCGCGCAGTTGATGAAGTCGAGGCCCGTCGCGAGGATCTTCTCCTTCTTGCGCATGAAGGCGTCGAAGAACTCCGGCGTCATCGGCGTCTCGATGCCCACCTGTGGGATGTAGCGTTTGGCGATGCCGATGGCCTCGATCACGCTGTCCGCGCAGCCGGACGCGCCGAGGTTGAAGCGCAGCTCGTCCAGCCCCGCCTCGCCCAGCGCGCGCAGGTTGTCCTCCGTGGCGAGCGTGCCGTTGGTGTACATGTGCTGGTGGACGCCCGCCGCGCGGAAGCGGCGGATGACCGGGTAGTACAGCTCAATCTCCATGAACGGCTCCAGATAGACGTAGGAAACGCCCGTGGGCTTCTTCTGGATGGAGAGCAGCAGGTCTAGGTCCTGCTCGTAGAACTTCGTGCCGCCGATCTCCCACATGCCCTCGCCGATGGGCGGCTGGCAGTCGAGCTCGCCGTAGTTGTAGCAGAACTTGCAGTGGATGTTGCACCTGTTCGTCTTGCGGATGGCGCTCAGCCCGGTGCCCATCAGGCAGGAGCAGCAACCGCGCGGGAATCGGCTGTCCTCGCCGACGTAATAGGTGCGGCCCTGCAGCGATTTGAGGCCGGGAATTTCGGCCATCAGCTGCGCGTGCCGGTGATCGACCGCCGCCTCGATCTGGGCGAGCGTGGCATAGATCAGCTCCTGCTGGTGGGGGAGAATCTCCTCCTCCTCGGGGAGCTGGGCGAAAAACTCAAACCACATCAGCGCGTCTTTTTTGGAAATCTTCATGGTGGTCCTCCTCTGGGATATGCACAGCCATTATAGCACGAAAACGCCGTGGCGCAAAGGGAGAGGAACGGGCATAACAAAAAAACCTCCCCGGACGGGGAGGCGTCTTGCCGTTATTCGGCCTTCTTTTCGGCCTTGTCGCCCTTGACGATGGAGCGGCCGCTGCTGTGCTCCATGTGGCTGGACTCCCAGTGGATGAGCAGCGTGAGCGCCACGCGCAGCACGATGATCGCGCCGACGAGCAGGATGTCGGAGAACTCGTGCGCGATGACGGTGCGCAGGATCTCGCCGCCGAGCATGAACTCGAGGCCCAGCGCCATGGACTCCGCGAGGTCGAGCTTGACGTTCTTGTCGCGGCCGGTGAAGTAGTCGATGAAATCGCGCACCGCGCCGACGCAGATGACGACAATGCCCATGATTTCAAGAATGTGGATGATGAATTCCACGCCGGTGGTAAAGAAGACTTCGATGAGACTCATCATGAGGGGCATCCTCCTTGTGTGGATTCGATTTTTTTCGCCCTCATTATAAACCAAAGCGCGGCTTTTGTAAAGGAAATTGCTTTGACAGGATGTGACGATCGTGTTACAATATCTGGTAGAGCGGGGAATGCGCAGCAAGCGTGTTCCGCCGGACAAGGAGGAAATGGATATGGAGCTCAAGGGCAGCAAGACGGAAAAGAACCTGATGACCGCGTTCGCCGGCGAATCCGAGGCGCGCAACAAGTACACCTATTTTGCCTCCGTCGCCAAGAAGGAAGGCTACGAGCAGATCTCGGCGATCTTCCTCAAGACCGCGGAGAACGAGAAGGAGCACGCTAAGATGTGGTTCAAGGCGCTGGGCGGCCTGAGCGACACCGCGAAGAACCTCGCCGCCGCCGCCGAGGGCGAGAACTACGAGTGGACCGACATGTACGCCACCTTCGCGAAGGAAGCGGAGGAGGAGGGCTTCACGAAGCTGGCCGCGCAGTTCCGCATGGTCGGCGAGATCGAGAAGCATCATGAGGAGCGCTACCGCGCGCTGCTTTCCAATGTGGAGATGCAGAAGGTCTTTGAGAAGAGCGAGCAGACCATGTGGGAGTGCCGCAACTGCGGTCACCTCGTCATGGGCAAGAAGGCGCCGGAGGTCTGCCCGGTGTGCGCGCATCCGCAGAGCTACTTCGAGGTCCGCGCCGAAAACTATTGATGACCCCGAGGCCCGCCGCGTGCGGGCTTCTTTTTTACTGCGCATACGCGCGAGGAGGTACTATGGAATACACCACACTGGAAAAGCTGGATGAGCGCGTTTCGCGGCTGGGCTTTGGCTGCATGCGCTTCCCGACGACCCCGGACGGGGCCATCGACGAGCCGCGCGCCGCGGCGATGCTGAAGACGGCGTACGACGCGGGTGTCAATTACTTCGACACGGCCTATTTCTACCACAACCGCACGGCGGAGGCGTTCCTGGGCCGGGCGCTCAAGATGTTCCCGCGCGAGAGCTTCAAGCTGGCGACCAAGCTGCCGGTGAGCCTGATCGACTCGCTCGAAAAGGCGAAGGAGATCTACGAGGGGCAGTTCGTCTCGCTGGACACGCCGTACTTTGACTTCTACCTGCTGCATGCGCTCGACGGCGAGCGCTGGGACGCGGTGCTGCGCATGGGCATCCTCGACTTCCTGCTGGAGGAGCAGAAGAAGGGACGCATCCGTCACCTGGGCTTCTCCTTCCACGACGACTACGCGGCGTTCGAGCGGATTCTGACGTATCGGGACTGGGATTTCTGCCAGATCCAGTTCAACTACATGGACGTGGACGTGCAGGCGGGCATGAAGGGCTATGAGCTGGCGAAGAGCCGCGGCGTGCCGGTCGTGGTGATGGAGCCGGTGAAGGGCGGCAGTCTGGCGACGCTGAGCGAGGAGATCACCGCGCCGCTTAAGGCTGCGCATCCGGACTGGTCGGTGGCCTCCTGGGCGATGCGCTGGGTGGCGAGCCTTGACAACTGCCGGATCATCCTCTCGGGCATGTCGGACGAGGCGCAGGTGGCGGACAACCTGGCGACGTTCAGCGGGGAGAACCGTCTGAGCGAGGCGGATCAGCAGGTGATCGTGCAGGTGCGCGAGGCGATCCGCGCGCGGGTGTTTGTGGGCTGCACGGCCTGCAAATACTGCATGCCGTGTCCGTTCGGCGTGGACATTCCGCGGAACTTTCGGATGATGAATCAGTTTGCGATGTACAGCAACGAGCGCAATCTGCAGGGCAGCTGGAAGGGCATGGAGGAGAAGGAGCGCGCCTCGGCGTGCCAGCGGTGCGGCAAGTGCGAGAAGGCCTGCCCGCAGCACCTGCCCATCCGGGAAAAGCTCGCTGAAATCGCGGAAAGAATGAAATAAAAGCCGCTTGAAACAGGCGCGAAGCGAAGAGGGGTCCAGGGACTGGTCCCTGGTGGGGTTTGGGGCAAAGCCCCAGGCAGGGGTTTGGGGACGGCAGTCCCCAACATTCCCCGTCCCCAAAGAGAAAAAGCAAGAACCGGCAGTCGCCCCGGAGGCGGGGCGACGAAACCGGTTCCGGGCAAGCGGCTTGAAGGCTGCGCTAAGGCATGGGGAATCAGGGAGCGATGTTTCTTTGACGGCCTGTGCTTCCCACTGAAACAAAAACCAGATTTCATCAGGCCTCGTTTTACGCTCAAATACGAAATGCCCGCCGGGACAGCTGTACCGGCGGGCATTGCTTTGCCATTCATGAAACGGGAACGCGCCGTCTAAAGCGGCATGGGCACAAATCCTTCCCCCGTCAGCGTCCAGATCTGCGCAAAGCCCGCACGCCGGATGCGTTCCAGCGCTTCGTCAAACCCGAAGGTCAGCTGCTCCTTCGCATGGGCGTCCGCGGTCAGCGTGACGCGCCCGCCTGCCTGTGCAATCCGCTCCAGCAGGAAGTCCGCCGGGTACGGCGATGTGCGCCAGCCGCGCGCCATCGCGCCCGTGTTCACCTCGAACACAAGCCCGGCCTCGAGTACCCTGTCCAGCGCGGCGCAGGCGATCTCCCGGTAGGCTGCGCTCTCCGCGTTAAACGGCGGCTGCTTCTCGCAGAACTTGGTGATCAGGTCGAAGTGTCCGACGATCGTCGGCTTCAGTGCGAGCACGAACCGCGTTAGCCGGTCATAGTACGCCGCCGCGCACGCGAGCGCGTCCCCGCCGAAGCCCTGCTCAATCGCCTCGGCCAGGTTTTCCGGCGTACCGTCCACGACGTATATGCGCCCGTCCGCCCCCTGCACGCTGTGACACGAGCCGATCACATAGTCGAACGGCGACAGATCGGTCGGCGGCGCGTCCGGGTCAAGCTCGATGCCGCAGAGCACCTCGAGCCGCCCGGCACAGGCATGCTGCAGCCGGCGGATTTGTGCGATGTACGCGGGCAGCGCCCCGGGCGCGATGCCGAAGTCCTCCTGCGGCGCATAGCTGTGCCCGGAGAAGCCAAGCGTGGATAGCCCCTGCTCCGCCGCCGCACGGGCCATCGCCTCCGGCGTGTCGCGGCCGTCGCAGAAGGTGGTGTGGGTGTGAACGCTGGATGGAAAGTGCATGGCGGGCCTCCTGTTTCCGGGGCGCGCGCCCCGCTTTCGCAGCCGATTATAGCACAGGCAGACGGCGATTTCCAGCGTTTTTTGCGGCCGCTCTTGACAGCGCCGGACGGACATGCTATGCTGAGCTGATCCCGGGAAAACGGGATGAAAAGGAGGAATTCTGCATGGAAAACGTGACGAGCAGCGAGCATCGCGCGATCGTCTTTAAGATGAACCGCAAGGAGGCGGCGGCCGTCGCCCGCTACATCAAGGAGCACTCCGGCTCCCCGGAGACGATCTTCGCCGTGGACGTGGATACCATGGAGCTGATCGTGCAGGCGAAGAACGCGGCCGAGAACGACATCCTGCTGCTGGAGGGCGAGGAGGACGTCTTTGAGGTCGAGGAAGAGGTCGTCGAGGAGAACGAGGAGGTCTATGAGGCCGTGGAGGACGTCCTGAATCAGGACGAGTGACCACACGCCCGAGACAGGGGAGCGCGCCGGAACGTGAAGCCGGCGCGCTTTTTGCTGTGTGCATCTTCGGCAAAGGGCCGGGACGAACGCGTCATTTTCCGTATAATCACAGCCTCCCCGGGCCAAAGTAAGGCCCGCAAGGAGGTTGATTTGCTTTGAAAAAGACATGGATGCTGGCCATCGCCCTGCTCATGCTGGTCCTGCCTGCGGCGGGCATGGCGCAGGGCCTGCCGGATTTCCTTTCAGCAGCGGGCGAGGGCATCGCGCAGGGCGCGGAGGCCGTATCGCAGAGCATGGCGCAGGAGCTGGAGCTCACGATGACGGCCGACGGCGCGCGCATCGAGGAGGGGCAGACCCGCGTGGTGACGATCACCGCGGTGAACCCGCGTGCGGCGGATACCCCGGTCACGCTGGCGCTGAGCCTGCCGGAGCGCCTTTCCTGCGCGCAGGAGATGACGTGGGAGGCGGTGCTGCCCGCGGCGCAGGCGGATGATGAGGGCGTGCTGACGCCGTCGGTGACGACGTTTACGCGGGCGCTGACGCTCGTGCCGGGCGGCGGGAGCGAGACGGTGGAGCTGGTCTGCGAGATGAGCATGGGCACGCGCTTCTATCGTGCCCGGCAGCCGCTGGCGCTGTGCGTGGCGGATATTTCCGTGACGGCATCGCTGGAGGGTGCGCAGGACGGGCGCGTGCAGCCGGGGGATGCGTTCCTCTGGCGCGTGGACGTGCGCAATGACGGCACGGCGGCGCGCGACGTGGAGCTGAGCCTGACGCTGCCGGACGGCGTAACGCTGACCAATGAGGCGGACTGCCCGCTGGAGCGCAGCGGCAGCCGGCTGACGGGCAAGGTGCATGCCGCGGCGGCGGGTGCGGTGTCGGTGGAGCTTGCCATGCAGGTGGATGAGGATGCGCTTGCGGGCGACGAAGACGCGGTGCGTCTGATGACGGGCGCGCTGTTCGCGGACGGCGAGCGGGTGCCGCTGCCGCGCGTGCAGGTCTGCGGGCCGAAGATCAGCGCGCGGCTGGTGCCGGACACGGACGACCTGAAGGCCGGCGAGGAGACGACGCTGCGCGTGATGCTGACCAACGAGGGTCTGGCTGCGGCGGACGTGACGGTCTCCTGTGCGCTGCCGGGGGGCCTCATGCTGGTGGAGGACAAGGAGAAGACGAAGGTGGCGACGCCCGCCGAGGGCGCATTGCCCGGTGACGCGGACGGTACGCTGCCGACGCAGGGCGTTCCGGTCTCCGGCACGCTGCTGCGCGAGCCGGCGGTCACGGAGGCGGAGAACGGCATGGTGACGCTGACGGCGCATATGGATGCGGCGAGCGAGAGCGACGCGGGCGTGACGGCGAGCACGCAGGTCTTTGAGCTCCGCGTGAAGGCGGAGGAGCCGCAGCAGAACCTGAAGGAGAAGCTGGTTGGCACATCGCTGGCCTACAGCGTGGACGGCGGAGCGGCGCAGCTGAGCGAGGCGGTGGCCATGCGCGTGTACCGGCCGACGTTCCTGGGCATCACGCAGGAGGACTGGGGCGGCATCTTCTGGGCGTCTCTGCTGCTGCTGGTGACGGTGATCTGCCTGTACGCCGCGGTGCGCTCGGATCACGACAAGGAGGATTACTGCTGCGACTGAAGGGATGAAATCCTGTTCCCCGACTGAATGAAGCGCAGGAAAACAGGAAAGGAGCGAGGGGCCTGCCCGAAGGGGCGGGCTTCTTTTTTTCATGCTTTTCAAAGGGAGGGGCGGTGCCCGGCAGGGCATCGACGCCGAAGAACGCCCGGCCTCGTACGGCATGCGCCCAAAACACCAAAAAGAGGCCCTTCGGCCTCCTTCCTGCGTGGTTCTCTTATACTACTCTCAAATCAAATCGAACTATGCGAAAACAACCCGTCAGGTAACGCTTCGCTCCCTGACTACGCTTTTTTGATCGCTTCGCGATTGGGGGACGTTGGGGGATTTCATCCCCCAAACCCCTAGACTGGGGACCAGTCCCCAGACCCCTTCTTCGCTTCGCGCTTATGGTTCGTTTCTATCTGAGATAAGTATTATTCCTCCATCATCGCGCACTCCACCGCCGAGAGCCGCTGCGCCGCCTGATGGCAGAACGCCTCGGTGCGGCTGCTGCGCTCCTCCTCCGGCAGGGCAATGTATTCCTTGAGCAGCGTCACCATGCCGCCCGCCTCCTGCGCCAGGTGCCTGCGCCGCTCCTGCTCATCCGAGAGCGCGATGCGCAGCATGTCGCAGCGCGCGTTCAGCCGGTCCGCCCGGCGCAGCGCGGCGCTGTCCTCCGGCGCGGCGGGTGCCTGCGGCCCCTCTTCGCGCGAGAGCGCCAGATCCATCAGGTGCGACAGCCCGTCAAACAGCTGCGTCAGCTGCGGATCGCCGGACGCCTTCGCCCGGCCTGCCAGCGCCGTCAGGCTCGCCTGGGCGCCGTTTTCCTGCGGATACGGGCTCACATAGGGGATGCCCTGCTCGCTCAGGCGGTCCATCACGCGGTGAACCAGCTCCGGCCGCGTGCGCACCGTCGAGCGGTACTTGTTCTGGTAGCGCAGCATGCGCGTCTTGTCCCCGTCGGAGAGCTCCCGCACGCACGCGCGCACGCTCTTTCCCTGCCCCCGCGCCGTCAGCACGCGCTCCACCAGTTGCTCCACCTCGTCCGGGGCGAACGTCTCGAACGGCAGCGCGCGCGGGACGCCGCCGTCCTCCCGCGCCCTCAACTGCGCGTAGTAGAAGTTGCGGATGCTGTTGGGCTTGCGCCCCAGCTCCTCGCTCACCCGTTCAAATACGCTGCGCAGCGACTGCCCGGACTGCGCGGCCTCGCTGACCGTGCGCTCGAGCACGTCGATCTCCTGCTGCTGCCATCCGCCGTGCGGGCCGCGCACGGGCCTGCCCGCCGGGGCCGGACGCGGGCAGCCTTCCGACATGTCCATCAATCCTTGTCCCTCCCTCGATGATGCTGGATTCTCGCCCCGCAGGGGGCGCTCCTGTATGACAGCTTGCGCGTTGATGGAGTGTTTTATACCGTGTGCATGCCCGTCTGCGTGGAATATGTCCGGGTGCTAACAGTCTATGAACCCGTATGCGCGGTTTATGCGCCCGTGAGAGGCGTTTGCCGAGCGGGGGCATTGCCTGATGGAAAAAAGTGCGGTATAATAGAACGAAACGGCGCTTCGCCATGCGGCGCGCGCCCAGGAAGGAAGGCGCTTTGCCATGAAATATGTGCTTGTGATCGGCGACGGCATCGCTGATGAGCCGGTCGCGCAGCTCGGCGGGAAGACCCCGCTGGAGGCCGTCGATTGCGAAAGCCTCAACCGCCTGGCCGGGGGCCGGCTGGGCACCTGCCAGACCGTGCCCGCGGGCGTCGCGCCCGGCAGCGATACCGCGATCCTCTCGATCTTCGGCTATGACCCGCGCACCTGCTATACCGGTCGCTCCGCGCTGGAGGCGGCGGGAATGGGCGTGATGCTCGCCCCGGGCGAGACAAGCCTGCGCGTCAACCTCTGCGCCATCGAGGGGGAGACGTTCGATGCCGCGCGCATCCTTTCCCACAACGGCGGCAGCATCGAGGGTGAGGAGGCTGTCACGCTCATGGAGGACCTGATCGCCGACCCGCGCTTTGCCGCGCTGGCCGCGCCCATCGGGTTCACCATCCACGTCACGCCGACGTTCCGCCATACCGGTGTGATCGACGCGGCGCATGAGCCCGACCGCGCCGGCATGCACTTCACCGAGCCGCACAACGTCCTGGGCAGCGCCATCGCGGGCTGCCTGCCCCGGGGCGTGCTCGGCGCGGAGCTGACGGCGCTCATGCGCGTCTCCTATGAGGTGCTGCGCGATCACCCGATCAACCGCGCGCGCGTTGCCGCAGGCAAGCTCCCGGCCAACTGCATCTGGCCCTGGGGCCCGGGCAGCGCCATGTCGCTCACGCCGTTTGAGACGCTCTATCACAAGCGCGGCAGCGCCATCTCCGCGGTACCTCTGGTCTGGGGCATCGCCGGGCTGTGCGGCGTCGATACCCCGCGCGTCCCCGGCGCGACGGCCGAGCTGGAGACGAACTACGAGGGCAAGGTCGATGCCGTGCTGCGCGCGCTCTCGGAGGGCGCGGACTTCGCCTGCGTGCACGTCGAGGCGCCGGACGAGTGCGCCCACGCGGGCGACGTGGAGGGCAAGTGCGAGGCCATCCGCCGGCTCGACAGCCGCGTTGTCGGCCCGCTGCTTGAGCGGCTGGGCGAGGTCGATCCGGACTTCCGCATCCTGATCCTCTCGGACCATCCGACGCTGCTGTCCACCCGCGGCCACGACGGCCATGCCGTGCCGTTTGCCATCTACGACAGCCGCACCCCGGGCACGCCGGTCAAGTTCGACGAGGCGCACGCCCGCGCCACCGGCGATCACCTCGCCGAGGGCCCGATGCTCCTGCGCGCATTGTTTGAGCAGTAAAGCCGCTTATAGCCGCGCGAAGCGAGGAAGGGTCCAGGGACAATGTCCCTGGTGGGGTTTGGGGCAAAGCCCCAAGCAGGGTTTCAGGGGCAAGGCCCCTAACGTCTCCCCCATCGCGAAGCGATCCCTGACGGTGTTTTTCCGCATCACCTGCTTTTGTTTGGGAACGGATCATCCGGTTACGGGAAGAAAATTCCTCCCCCGCTCGTTTTGTATCAGAGGGGAATCCACAATCACGGAGGAAAGCATGTTAAGACGCATCCTGACGCTCGTCCTGACGCTCCTGCTCCTGCTGGGCGCATGTGCGCTGGGCGAGGAGACCAACGACAAGCTGACGCACTATCTGCTGCTGGGCGAGGACGGCTACGCCGACGAGATCTCAAGCGACGCGCGCACGGACACCATCGTGATCGTGACGTTCGATGAGAAGTACAACCGGGTCATCATGACCTCCGTGCTGCGCGACTGCCAGATCAACAACCTGAAGGGCAATCCGACGAAGATCAACCTGCTCTACAAGACCTACGGCCTGGACGGCGTGATCGAGTGCCTGGAGCGCGAGCTGGACATCGACATCGAGGGCGCGGTGCTCGTCAACTTCGAGAACGTCAAGCCCGTCATCGATGCGCTGGGCGGTGTGGACATCGAGATCGACGCGGAGGAGGCAGCCGCCATCCGCAAAATCCTGCTCAACGACGACCCGAACCTCCCGCAAGGGCCGGGCATGACGCACATGACCGGGCGCATCGCGCTGGCCTATATGCGCATCCGCTACTCCACCGGCGGCGACTTCGGGCGCACGGAGCGTCAGCGCAAGGTCGTCAGCCAGCTGGTGGACAAGTGCCGCAATCTCTCGCTGTTTGAGCTGGTGGACGTGTACAACGCAGTCTCCGAGGGCATGCAGATCAGCCTGAGCCCCATGCAGATCCTCTCGGCGATCAGCAAGGGCTACAGCATGATCACGCACGACGCGGATTTCACGCAGTACTACATCCCGCAGGACGGCACCTTCTATTACGACAGCCTGAACGGCTCCTCGGTGCTCAACGTCCGCTGGAGCACGAACAAAACGCGCTTTCATGACATGCTGAACAACCCGTAAGACAGAGTGAGGAACGTATGAAGACAAAGCTGCCCGCGGCGCTGTGTGCGCTGCTCATGATGGCCGCGCTGCTGGCGCTGCCCACGCCCGCGCTGGGCGAGATGCTTGACCTGTCCCAGTTTGCCGGCGGGGAGCCGCCCGCCGCGGAGGAATGGGAGGACGCTGTGTTCGATACCCGCGCCTGGTATGAGCGCGCGGACGGCAGCGACTGGCGCGTGCAGGAGGACGGCTCGGTGATCGTGACGATCTCCGCGACCGGCGACGTGACCATCGGCGGCGATACGCGAAAGAGCGGCAAGAGCATCTTTGACAAGCAGCTCGAGAAGGAGCCCTCCGGCCTGTCCTTCCCGATGGAGAATGTGGCGGACCTCTTCGCGGCGGATGACATGACGATCGTCAACTTCGAGGGCACGCTGACGACCACGAAGAGCGCGACGAGCAACACGTATTCCTTCGCCGCGCCGCCGGAGTACGTGCAGGTGCTCACCTCCGGCAACATCGAGGCGGTGTCGCTGGAGAACAACCACATCATGGATCACGGCGAGGCGGGCTACGCCGACACCTGTCAGACGCTCGAAAACAACGGCATCGTCTACAGCGGCCACCTGGGCAGCGCCATCTACACGACGGACACCGGCGTCTCCATCGGCATGCTCTCCTACCAGACGTTCAACGGAAACTATCCGGTGATCTACAATGCCATCGAGGGCGACATCGCCGCGCTGCGCAGCGCGGGCTGCCAACTGGTGATCGTCTCCTACCACTGGGGCGAGGAGAAGGACTACCTGCCCAACGAGCGGCAGGTGCCGCTGGGCCGCGCGACCATCGACGCGGGCGCGGACCTGGTCATCGGTCACCACAGCCACCGCATCAATCCGATCGAGGAATACAACGGCAAGTACATCTGCTATTCGCTGGGCAATTTCTCCTTCGCGGGCAACATCAAGCCCGACGACATGGACACCTTCATCTTCCAGCAGCGCTTCCGCGTCTATCCGGACGGCCGGGCCCAGAACGAGGGCTTCCGCATCGTGCCCTGCTCGATCTCCTCGCAGGAGAGCGTCAACGACTTCAAGCCCACGCCCAAGGAGGGAGAAGCCGCGCAGGCGGTCGTGGACCGGCTGCTGGAGCTCGGCGCGAAGCTCGAGAAGACGTACAAATCCACGGGCGTCACGGCGGTGGAGAGCTACCCGACGCAGTGGCTAACGGCGTATTGAGAAAAGGCAGCTTGAAGCAGCGCGAAGCGTAGTGGGGTCAAGGGACGAAGTCCCTTGCGGGGTTAAGGGGCAGCGCCCCTTGGCGGGGTTTGGGGCGGCAGCCCCAATCCTTCCCGAAAGAACGTAGTTTCAGAGCAGGCTGCGTAGCAGCCTACGATTGAAACGGGTGGGATGCTCAAAGCAGGGATTTTGGACAATCCGGCATGAAAAAGCGGGCAGTGCCCGCTCCCACTCCCGAACAGCTTGACCAATCATTGTTTTCTGGCGCTCGCTGCACGTTGATTTGACGCAATTTCCTATACAGTGAAAAAGCGGCCCCGGACTTTTGCCCGGGGCCGCTTGGTCTATTGTAACGAGCGCAAGGACGCGCAGCGGACTTGCAGCGCTTGGTTATTCGTACACCGCCCGGCTGCCGCCGATATAGGGCAGGCGGCTGTACGCCATGACGAGATTGGCGCCGCCGATGTGCCGCGTGTCGATGCGCAGGGGCACGGCGACGGGGCGGATGTGCATGCCCACGAGCGTGTCGCCCACGTCGATGGCGGCCTCCGCCTGTACGGCCATCGCCAGCGCGGGGGTATGCAGCAGCTTCCACGCGGCGGCGGGCACACTGCCGCCCGCCTTGGGCTGGGGCACTGCGGCGACCTGCGTGAGGCCCCGCTCGCGCAGTACGCTGCGCTCCATGACGACGGCGCGGTTGAGGTGCTCACAGCACTGGAAGGCGGCGTGCACGCCGTGCGCGGCGCAGGCGTCGAGCATCGCCTGTGCGATGACCGGGCCGAGCTCCGGCACGCTGGCCTTGCCGATGCGTCCGCCCGCGACCTCGCTGGTGGAGCAGCCCAGCACGATCAGGTTGCCCGGTGCGAGTCTGCCCGCGGTGCAGAGCGCGTCCACAGCGGCGCGCAGCGTGGCGCGGATTTCAGAGGTGAGGGATGCGGTATCCATGAGAAAGACTTCCTTTACGATGGTTTTTGGGGACACAAGTTCACCGTCAGGGTTCGCTTCGCGGCGGTGTTATGCGGCTTTGCGCGGATTCGCCTTGACCGGCTTTGCGGTTCAGACAGACGTTGCAATCACTCACCGTCAGGTATCGCTACGCTCCCTGACTGCTTTCTTTTTGATCGCTTCGCGATGGGAACGTTGGGGCGGCTGCCCCAAACCCTGCCAAGGGGCTTTGCCCCTTGACCCCACCAGGGACATCGTCCCTGGACCCTTCCTCGCTTCGCGCGGTTTGAAGTGGCTTAGCTTTTATTAGACGGTTGATGCTCGTGAGTAGGGCCCCGGGCGAGTAAATCGTCTCATACTGCTGTCCCAACTTCAGGTATATGTCCAGATGGATTTCCTCCTTAGTACTTCCCTTTTTCACAACAATTTTCTCCAAAATCGTCGTAAGAAGTGCCGAATTTGGCTCCCCCTCGAAGCGCAATTCCCGCTCCAGAACCCGCCGGATTTCGGCTTCATTCAGCTTGCTGTCGGCTGCCCGTTCTTCCTCCTGCCGGATGGCGGAAAGCTGGCTTTCACACTCCCGGAGCCGGACATTCAGGGCATCGTTTCGCTTTTTGAACTCGGGTGCATCCAGCGCCCCGGCGATACTCAAATCCAGCAGACGATCCTTCTTTTTCTCAATCTCGTCCATTTCTTCCTGCACCCGGCTGCGGAGTCTGTCATAGTCCACCTCCTTGGGGACGCTGGTAATTACCTTCACCAGGGAATCGATGATAGCCTGTTTATCCTTCATCAGCTCCTTGAAGATTTCCGTGAGAATTGCGTCCACTTCACTGCTGCGAATCTGGGGGGCAGAGCAATCGGAACGGCCGTGGCTGCGGTATACCTTGCACTGCCAGACCTCCTGTTTTCCCCTTTTGTTTTCCAGCACCTGCCGGTGGAAGGTGGTGTTGTGCTCCTCGCAGATGATTTTCGTGCTGTAGGGGTAGCGGTTTTGGAAGCTTTCACCGCTGGTGTGTTCCATCATTTCTTCTCTCCTTTTTTTGTACAGAGCATTCGCCCGGTTCCATAGCTCCTCCGGGACGATGGCGGGAATGGACGGGTCGGGGTACATGACCCATTCACTTTCATCCAGAAAGGCTTTCTTTTTGGTGCGGTAGTCAAGGCTGGAGGTCTTATTGCCGCAGTACCAGCCCTTATACTTGGGATTCTCCAAAATATGCCGAATGGTCAGGGTGTTGAAGGCGTTGCCCTCCCGGCTGGTGTAGCCCATTTCCGTGAGCTTTTTGGAGATGCTCCGGGTGCCCAGCTTCTGGTTGGCATAGAGGTCGAAAATAATGCGGATAATCTCCGCCTCTTCCTCGTTGATGGTCAGAACGCAGTCCTTTTTGTCGTAGCCGTAGAGCTTATCGTTGCCCAGCACATGACCGTTTTTGATGGCCTGCCGGAAACCGAATTTCAGTCGCTCTGAAAGTTTCCGAATCTCGTCCTGTGCAACACCTGCCATGATGACCAGCCGGAATTCGCTGTCCGTATCCAGGG
>CAMENN010000063.1 GCA_945928315.1 uncultured Clostridia bacterium | reverse complement strand
GCACGACTATGCGAGTTTCCCGGGTCCCCAGACCCCTTCTTCGCTTCGCGCGGCTTGAAGCGGCTTCCCTTAAATCCGGTATTCCCCGTCGCCGGTCATCCGGATCTCCGTCCCGTAGAACGCGCGCAGCGCCTTGATCATATATTCCACATCCGCCGTGCCGGCCGTCTCGTAGCTCGAGTGCATCGCCAGCTGCGCCAGGCCGATGTCCACCGTGTTCATCGACAGGTGCGTATTCGCAATGTTGCCCAGCGTCGAGCCGCCCAGCACGTCCGAACGGTTCGAGAAGTGCTGCACCGGCACGCCCGCCCTCGCGCAGATTTCCGAGAAGATCGCGCTGGATACCGCGTCCGTCGTGTACTTCTGGTTCGCGTTGTGCTTGATGACCACGCCGCCGTTCATGAAGACCCGGTTCTCCGCGTCGTACTTCTCCGGGTGGTTCGGGTGCACCGCGTGCGCGTTGTCCGCCGAGACCATGAAGCTGCGGCAGGCCGCCGCGCGCAGCGCCGCATCGTCCGCGCCCAGCGCCGCGCCCACGCGCGCCAGCGTATCGGTCAGGAACGAGGAGTCCGCGCCCTGCTTCGTGCCGCTGCCGACCTCCTCGTTGTCAAACACGGCGTACACGCTGATGTGTGCCGCGTGCTCCGCAGTCAGGAACGCCTGCAGCGACGTGTAGGCGCACTCGAGATCGTCGATGCGCGGGCAGGAGAAGAACTCCCCATGCGCGCCCCAGACGCTGCCCGGCGTGCGGTTATACAGGAACAGGTCGGCGGCGAGCACGTCCTCCGGCTTCGCGCCGCAGAGCGAGGCGATCTCCGCCCCCAGCGCGCCTTTCGCCTGCGCGTCGCCGTAGAGCGGCAGCAGATCGACCTGCGGGTTGAACTTGTAGCCGTCGTTGATCTCGCGGTTGAAGTGAATGGGCATGTTCGGGATGAGCACGGCGTCGCGCCTGAGGTCGACCAGGTGCGTGCGCAGCGCGCCGCCCTCGCGCACCAGCGCCCGGCCCGCGATGGACAGCGGGCGGTCGAGCCAGGTGGACATGATCATGCCGCCGTAGCGCTCCACGTTGAGCCGGACGTACTGCCCGAGCGCCTCCTCCTCATAGCCCGGCTTGAGCTTGAAGGTCGGGGAATCGCTGTGGCTGGCGACGATGGCAAACGGCGCAAAGCCGCATGCGGGCACGGTGAAGGCGATGACCGAGGAACGGTTGCGCGTCACATAGCAGCGGCTGCCGGGCGCGACGGCATACGGCTCGCCCTCGTCGAGCCTTACAAAGCCCGCGGCATCGAGCTGTGCGCAGATCGCGTCCACCGCGTGAAAGGCGCTCGGCGAGCGCCGGACAAAGTCGATGAAGCTGTTCATGGAAATCCTCCCCAAGTGCAGTGATGATTTCCTATTATACACGCCGGCGCGCGATTGGGCAAGCGGGAAAGGCCTTTGACGCGGCGCGCAAATGATGTATAATGGAGGGACGAAGGGAGGCGGCCCAATGGAGATTCAGTTTGAACGCAGGCAGAAGGAGGCGCGCCCCGTCCTGGCCATCTGCTATGACTTTGACAAGACGCTCTCGCCCGACGACATGCAGGCGCAGGGCTATATTCAGTCCGTGGGGTACAAGGTGGAAGCGTTCTGGGAGGAATCCAACGCCGTCGCCCGCGCCAACGACATGGACAGCAACCTCGCCTACATGTACAAGATGGTCAAGGAGGCCGAGGGCAATTTCGTCTTCACCCGGCGCGCGCTGGAGGAGTACGGCGCGCGCGTCAAGCTCTTTGACGGCGTGGACACCTGGTTTGACCGCATCCGCGCCTACGGCGAATCGCGCGGCGTGATCGTGGAGCACTACATCATCTCCTCTGGCCTGCGCGAGATGATCGAGGGCACGAGCATCGCCCGGCGCGGCGTGTTCGAGCGCATCTACGCGTGCTCGTTCTACTTCAACGAGCGGGGCGTGGCGGTTTGGCCGGCGCAGGCGGTCAACTACACGAACAAGACACAGTTCCTCTTCCGTATCGAGAAGGGCGTGCTCGACCCGAACGACCCGAGCGTCAACGACTACATCCCGCCGGAGCAGATGCGCGTGCCGTTCCGCAACATGGTCTACATCGGCGACAGCGACACGGACATCCCCTGCATGAAGCTGGTGACGACCTACGGCGGGCACGCGATCGGCGTCTACGACCCGGCGACGGAGGACCGGCGCAAGGTGCACAAGATGATGCGCGACCGGCGCATCCGCTACTTTGCGCCCGCGGACTACACGGAGGGCTCGCCCATCGAGGGGCTGGTGCGCGCGATCATCGACAAGACCGCCGCCTACGAGGTGCTGGAGGAGGCGCATGCGCGCGACAGCGCCGAGGCGTTTTCGGAGGATGCGCAATGAGCGGTGAGGCGGTCATGCCGGTTTCGGAGCTGAATCTGCAGGCGCTGGAGCTGATGAGCGGCTATCTCACGCACAATCCGCGCTTCATCACGGCGCGGGACGTGGAGGAGGTGGCGGCCTGCGGCGTGGCGCGGGAGGAGGCGGTCGTGCTGCTGCTGTGCGCAGCGTGCGGTCTGGACGAGCGCAGGCCGCTCGACCGGCGGATGATCGCGGACTACATCCGGCCCTCGCTCGCGCGGCTCGATCCCGCGCCGTTTCTCGATAACCCGTACATGCGGCGCATCCGCTTTCCGCAGGCGAAGCAGGGCCGCTGGACGATGACGCGGATGGCGTATGAGCCCTACGAGCTGTTTGTGCGCGACGACCTGCTCTGTCTGCCGGACGGGCGGGAGATTCCGCAGCTGGGGTATTTTGAGGAGCGCTTTGCCTATCCGGCGGTGCTGGAGGGCGGGCGCGAGTGGATGACGGTGACGCCCAACGAGGTGGCAACGATGGCCCCGGCGCTCGCGCAGGTGCGGGGGCATGTCGCGGTGATGGGCCTGGGACTGGGGTACTTCGCCTTCATGGCGAGCGAAAAGGACGACGTGCGCGCGGTGACGGTGATCGAGCGCGACGCGGACGTGATCGCGCTGTTTGAGCGGCACATCCTGCCGCAGTTTGCACACCGGGACAAGGTGCGCATCGTGCGCGCGGATGCGTTTGACTTTGCGCAGGCGGGGCTTGACGGGTTTGACTGCGCGTTTGTCGATCTGTGGCACGACGTCGCCGACGGCGCGCCGATGTACCTGCGGATGAAGGCGCTGGAGATACGCAGCCCCGGCACGCGGTTCTTCTACTGGATCGAGACGTCCATCCGGTGCTTCCTGCGGTCGCTGGGGAAGGGAATAGGGTAAAGCACGCCAAAATGCTTGATGCCGCGCGAAGCGAGCATGGGGAGTCTGAGGCCCTCAGACTCCCCATCTCGCTTCGCGCGGTTTTCAGCTACTCCCCCTCGATGAACCAGTACGGTTCATCATGGAAGAGCAGAACCGTCCGCTCCCCGACGCGGCAGGTGTAGCGCGAGCCCTGGCCGCCCGCCTTGAGCGAGGACGCCTCGCGCACATCCAGAATCCGGTCAATGCGGCAGGCGGGACCGTCCTCCGGGCGCAGCATCAGCGGGATGATCCGCCCGTCGAGCGTGAAGTCCGCCCGGACCTTCACATAGATCTTTCTGTCCGATTCGCGGCGCTCCGGCATGGAAAACGCCTCCTTTCATCAGCCCGCATAGAAGGGCACGGGGTGGATGGTATGATCCTCGACGGGGTTGATCCGCGCGCACTCCGCGTCCCGCAGGACGATGCCGCGCTGCACCACCTGGTGTCCGAAGCGGCGGCGCAGGTCGTCAATCGAGCGCTCGAGTTGCTCCATGTGCATGCGCCGCTCCTCGTCGCCGGTGAAGTCGAGCTGCACGGGCATATCGTCCGGCGTGAGGTGCGAGCAGTTCAGCCCGACGCTGCGATAGGGAAAGTGCCCGGAAAAGCGCCCGTCGAACAGCCGGAGCGCGGCCTGCGCGATCTCGCCGGTCAGGCTGGTCGGGCGGGCGAGCATGCACTGGCAGGAGCCGGTGACAAGGTCCGTCGTGCGCGCGCTGATGCTCACGCAGCGGGCGCGCAGGCCCTCGGCGCGCAGCCGCGCGGCGACGGATTCGGCCAGCAGCGTGAAGATGCAGCGGGCGTCGTCCTCGCAGGTCAGGTCGTGCGGGGGCGTGGTGCTGTTGCCGATGGACTTGATGGCCATGCGCTCATCGGCGGGCATCACGGGGGAAACGTCCTCGCCGTTGGCATAGGCGCACAGCAGCAGCCCGTTCTTGCCCAGGTGGCGCTGCAAAAGCGCCGGATCGCAGCGCGCCAGATCGCCGATGGTCGTCACGTTCAGCCGGGCGAGCCTGCGCCGCGTGCTCGGGCCGACAAAGAGCAGCTCGCCCACCGGCAGCGGCCAGACGATCTCCCGGAAGCGATCCCGCGGGATGGCGGTGGTGGCGTCCGGCTTTTTCATGTCGCTGCCCAGCTTGGCGAAGATCTTGTTGAACGACACGCCGACGGATACGGTGATGCCCAGCTCCTCCCGGATGCGCGCGCGCAGCTCCCCGGCGGTGCGCACGCCGTCCGCGAACGAGACGCCGGGATTGGAAAGATCGATCCAGGCCTCGTCCAGCCCGAAGGACTCCACCCGGGGCGAATACTGCTCGTAGATGCGGCGCATCTTCTGGCTGAAGCGGACGTAGAGCGAAAAGTCCGGAGGCAGGCAGACCAGCTCCGGGCACTTCTGCTTTGCCTGCCAGATGGCCTCGCCCGTTTTGACGCCGAAGCGCTTGGCGAGCTGGTTCTTGGTGAGGATGATGCCGTGGCGCGCCTGCGCGTCCCCGCTGACGGCGACGGGCCTGTCCCGCAGCTCCGGATGATACAGGCACTCCACCGAGGCATAGAAGCTGTTGGCGTCGCAGTGCAGGATGACCCGGTCCATGCATGTCGCCTCCCTTGCACAGAAAATCGGAATACGAACAAACGTTCCTATCTGTCATTATACGCGGATTGCGCCGGTTGTCAACCGCACAGATTTTGCCAATCGGGCGACGCTGCTTGACGCGGGCATACGCGCGCTGTACGCCGGACGACGCGGCTATACGCGCGGCGGGCGGAAAAAAGAAACGCCGTTTTTTTGAAAAAGCCGTGCTTGGCGGCCGCATAAACCGCTGCGCGCAGGGGAATGCTGGAAGGGAACCCTTGGAAAGGAGGAAATGTCATGAGATTTCGGGTGAACGACGACTGCATTGGCTGCGGGATGTGCGCGGAAACCTGCCCGGAGGTCTTCACGCTGACGGATGCCGGCGTTGCGCGGGCGGTCCGGGATGAGATCGACGGCGCGCTGGCGGAGAAGGCAAAGGAGGCTGCGGAGGGCTGTCCCGTCTCCGCGATCGGGTATGACGCGTGATTTGGATCAGGTCAGTGCGAAGCGCTTGCGTTTGTCGGAGGGGTTTGATATACTTTCTGAAAACAAAACCTCTCACGCCGTGAGAGGGATTCAAAGGAAGTATGCGCTATGAAGAAAAAGAACCCCATCAAAGGCCTGAACCTGCTGTGTGCCGTGCTGATGGCGGTGCTGCTGGTGCTCCAGTTTGTGCCGTTCTGGACGGTGGAGGATACGCAGGTATCCATCGGCGGCTATGTCTGGTTCCCCAGCGACCACAAGGATCTGGAAAGCCAGTTCTCTGCGCAGTTTGAGGACTACACCATCAACGACACGATCGTCATGCCGATTCTGATTCTGGTGCTCGCGGCGGTGGGCATCGTGCTGAGTATCGTGAAGGTGAACAGTCCGCTGTGCGCGCTGCTGCCGGCGGCCTGCGGCCTGGTCGGCACGATCGGCTATCTGATTCAGCCGGTGTTCCGGCTCGGCTCCGGCTGGGCGCTGCACTGCCTGGTCAGTGTGGCGATGCTGGCCGTGGCCGCGGTGACGCTGGCGACCGGCCTGCGCCGGACGATGCGCGGATGAGCCAGGGACAATCGGGGGATGCGGGGCGGCCTGCGTCCCCTTTTTGCATGCGGTTCGCGGGCGTTGACAGCCGGAGGGAATGAACGTATAATGGGAGGCATGATGGAGCGCGGCGGGCATGTGTCCGGCGGCGCTCTCCTAAAACAGCCGGAGGGATGCACATGATCTTTCTCTGCTATCCGAAATGCACCACCTGCCAGAAGGCACAGCGCTTTCTCGACGCGCACGGCGCCGCCTACACGCTGCGCGACATCAAGGCCGACCGTCCCGCGCGGGAGGAGCTGACCGCATGGCATGCGCAGAGCGGCCTGCCGCTGCGGCGCTTCTTCAACACGAGCGGTCTGCAGTACCGCGCGCTGGGGCTCAAGGACAGGCTTGAGCAGATGAGCGAGGATGAGCAGCTCGACCTGCTGGCCACCGACGGCATGCTCGTCAAGCGGCCGATGCTGATTCTGAATGACCGCGTGCTCGTGGGCTTCAGGGAGGCCGAGTGGGCGCAGGCGCTGGGTGTCGCGCAGGAATAAACGGATGCCAACAGCAGCCGCTTCGGTTGAACGAAGCGGCTGCTTTTCCATGCGCTTTTTCAGTTCGCCATCAGAATCTGCGGGCCCTTCTCCAGCGGGAACCGGACGATCCGGTCGCCGTCGAGGTCCTCGCGGTGCATGTCCACGCCGGTGATGCGGCTGTTCTCGTAGGTCGTGTAGTAGTAGACGCCCGTGTCCGCGTTGCAGCAGCAGGAATAGATCGTGATCTCCGGCTTGCCGTGCACGAGCACCGCGCCGCGGGTCATCGCGACCGAGCCGAGGATGTGGAAGAACTGATTGACGCTCTCGGCCTCGGAGTCGCCGCAGGCGGAGTTCATCTTCGTATAGGCGACGCGGACGAAGCGCGAGGCCGAGGAAAGATCGCCCGGCAGGCCCAGCGCGCCCATGCCGTTGCTGTAGAGCGTCATCGGCAGGCCCGGCGCAAAGGCGTTCTCCGGCTGGACCGGGGAGAGGGACATGTAGTTGTTCAGCCCGAAGAGCTGCGTCTCGAACGGCGGATTGTTCGTCATCACGCCGACGGGATTCTCGCAGATGTGCAGGCCGTCCGCGACGGACTCCACGACGATGGACTCGTCCTGCCAGCTGATCATCCAGTGCAGCGGCTGCAGCGGCAGGGAATCGTTGTAGCGCTCGGCGAGCACGCTCACGCGCGAAAGGCACGCGCGCACCTCGCTCATGTCCGCACACCGGCTGAGCACCCACGGGATGAACTCGAACGGGGCGATGTTGTCCTTGCCCTCGGCCATGGGCTTGTAGTCGGCGCTGCCGGGGAAGTTGAGCCCGGCCATGCTGACGCCGCGCTCGTTGGTCGCCTCGTAATAGAGCGGGACGCCATCCATCACGGTCGCCATGCCGATCATGGCATAGTGGCTGTCGGATGCGGGCGCATGGCGGAAACGGAAGGGATAGCTGCGCGGCGTGACCACGACCTCCTCCTGATAGGAATACTCAAGGTCGAGGTTGCGGCCGAAATAATGATGTGCGGTGGTCATGTTGACGGCGGTGCACATGGAAACTCCTCCTTGCTTGCTGGTCTTTACAGGATGCCCTGAAGATGCCCTGATTATAGCAGAATGCGGGCGCGGGGAAAAGGGCAAAGGCATGAAAATGCGGACGTTTCTGACTCAAAACCGCCAAATTCCGTTTCAACCGGTTTTGGCGCGCAAGGAAAAGGCCGCCGGGCCTTGCGGCCCGGCGGCGGGAAACAGATGAAGTATTGGGATCGATGGAGCCATCCGGGGCTTTGCGCGGTGCGAAGCGGCTTGGCGGTTACACGCCCGCGACGCAGTTCTTGCCGGCGATGTAGCCGTAGAACACGCACAGCGAGTGGCTGATGCCGCGGAAGCAGATCGGGTACTCGACCGCATAGCGGGAGCCCTGCACGTTGCCGGTCACATAGAGGCCCGGGATGATGTCGCGGGTGGGGTTGTCGGCCGTGCCGGTGAAGGTGTGGCACTCCTCATCGGACTCCAGGCCGCCCACGCACACGAGCATCGCGGTCGTGCTCCAGGTGCAGGCGTAGAACGGGCCGTTCTCCAGCGGGAACATGCGGCCGGCCGGCTTGCCGAAGTCGGCGTCGTAGCCCTCGCGCGCAAGCTGGTTGTAGCGCTCGACGCTCGCCCTCGCGTTCTCCAGCGCTTCGCCCTCAAAGCCCAGCTGCGCAAAGAGCTCGTCCAGCGTGTCGGCCTTGAAGTTGTAGGCGTTTTCCTTCGCGGAGGCCTTCGTGTACTGGCGGTCGTTGTAGTTCGGGTTGCTCTCGTCCTCGTCCTCGGGGATGATGTAGCACAGGCCGCCGTGGTTGGCCGGCATGTAGGGAATCTGCTCCGGCCACTTGCTGTCGTAGATCTGGAAGGAGGTCTGGCCCGGCTGCAGCTCGATCTGGTTCTCCAGCTGCTGGCCCGGGATGCACTCGTTCATGAAGCGCTTGCCGTGCTTGTTGAGCTGCAGGAACGGGGTCACGCCCATGCCGCCGCCCATGTGGTGGGTCATCGGGGCGTGGAAGTCCTGCACCTTCGCGCCGATCCACGCGCCCATGCGCAGGCCGTCGCCGGTCGGGGAGGGATTGCCCTCGACGTCCTTGCCCATCATGCCCATCGCGCCGAGGTTGAAGATGTTCTTCTCGACGATCTCCGGGGCGAAGTGCTTCATCAGCTTCGGGTCGCCGGAGTTGTCGCCCGTGGCGAGGATGACGCCCCTGGCGGCGTTGAACTGGATGTAGCGGTTGCCGTTCAGCGCGTCGCGGACGATCACGCCGGTCACGCGGCCCTCATCGTTCTTGAGCAGCTTGGTGCCGAAGCAGCCGAAGTAGGTCTTCGCGCCCGCCTCGATCGCCTTGTTCAGGTTCGCCTCGACGATGAAGCCCTGCTGGTCCGGGCGGCTGGAGCGGAACTCCATGGAGGACGGGAAGGTCGGGAACTCCTCCTCGCGGTAGTCGTAGTGCTCGGGCTGCGGCCAGGCCAGCGGCACGAGGATGCCCTTGTCAAACTGCTCCTGCGTCACGACCTGGCGCGTGGTGTCGCAGATGGTCAGGTCGGGATACGCGCCGATGAACCAGTCCATCGCCTCGTAGGCGTGATCGGCCCAGCGCTTGAGGATGGAGCGCTTGTTGCGGTAGGTGCACTCGCGCATGAGGCGGTTGACGACCACGTCGGTGTCCACGATGCCGGTGCGGCCCCAGCGCTCGTTGAGCGGGCCGTTGAGCAGCGCATACTCGCCGGAGCGGCAGTTGAAGGAGGCGTTCTTCTCGACGATGGCGACGCTGGCGCCCTCCTCGGCGGCGGAACGCGCGGCGCACACGCCGGACAGGCCGCAGCCCACGACGACCACATCGACGTCCACGACCTCGTCGATCGCGGGGATTTCCGGCTCGGCGCCCAGCCAGTCATCGCCGGTATCCTCGGCAGCCGGGGCCTCAACCACGGGCGCGACCTCGACGGTTTCGCCCTTCGCCTGTGCGATACAGGCCTTGGCGGCCTCCACGACGGCCTTGCTCGTCAGCGTGACGCCGGAGACGCCATCGACCTCGGCGCTCTGTGCGGCCATGATCTTCTCGGCGAACGCGCCGCCCTGCTCCAGGCCGAAGCCGGTCGTCTCGCGGGAGGTGTCCACGACGACGTTCGTGATGCTGTTCGCGTCAAAGGTCATGGTGACGGTGACGTCGGACATGCCGGTCGCGGTGGCGGAGTAGGTGCCGGGGGTGTAGATGCCCTTTTCCTCGGCGAGGACCGGGACGCCCACGGCGGTGGCGGCCAGGCCGAGCGCCGCGCCCTTCAGGAAGCTGCGGCGGGAGACGTTCTTGCTCATGAAAATCCTTCCTTTCTGAGAATGAGTCCATTCTGAAAACAGTATAGATGCGTCACCCGGTGACGTGTCAAGACCACAAACGCGGGTTGTACCTGGCGGAAAAACGGCAAATCCGGGGGAAAATTTGGAATATCTGCAGGAAAATGACGGATTTTGCAGGAAAAACCGGGGAGAACATCGAAAAACTCTTCACAAAGTGATGACATGGAGGCGCGTATGAAGGTCAAGGCATCCGGGATGGAGCGCATGTTCGGCATGTCGCCCAACGGCATCCGGCTCTATGAGAAGCAGGGCGTCATTCGCCCGCAGCGGGAGGAGAGCGGCTACCGCACCTACGGCGTGACGGAGCTGCTGGCGATGGGCTTCGGCGTGCAGTACAGGCGCTACGGCTTCACGCTGCCGCAGACGGCTTCGCTGATGGACGGCGGGGACGCGGCCGAGCAGCTGAGTGCCCTGCGCGCGCGCACGGACGAGATGGAGCTGGAAATCGAGCGGATGATGCGCGAGCGCAAGAGCCTTAAAACGCAGATTGCCCGTGCGGAGCGCGCGCAGCGGCTGATGGACGCCTGCGAGACGGACGTCAAGCCCGCGATGTACTTTCTGGCGACGCGCCGGGACGAGCAGTTTGTCTGCGGGGACGCCGATGCGCTGATCGGCGGCTGGGTGGAGCGCTATGCGCCGCACCTGTCCGCGGCGCTCCTGCTCGACGGGCCGTACATGACGCGGGAGGACTTTGACCGCACGCCGCTGAGCGGTGCGGCGGTGGACGCGGAGGTGGCGCTGGAGCTGGGACTGATGCCCTCGCAGCACATGACGTACCTGCCGCCCAAGCGCTGCGTGGTGACGGGTGTGCGCATGGAGGACGCGCACGCCGATCTGAGCGGACCGGTCGCGCGCGTGCGCGGCTATGCGCAGGCGCAGGGCATCGGCCTGCAGGGCGGCGGCATGATCCGCTGGCTGCAGTGCCTGCGAGAGGGCGATACGCTCGTGACGACGGGCCTGCTCTACGCGCCGCTGCTGGAGGATGAGGCGAGAGCCGGGGAGATGAAGTGATTCCGTTTGCAGCAGAAAAAAGCACGAAGCGAAAGAGGTCAGGAGGCAATGCCACCTGACCTCTTATGCGTCGCGCAAAAGAAAGCGGTTCGGAGTGTCGAAATCACGGGATGCGCCGGAGGATGGCCTCCGGCTCGTCGGCGTGCGCGATGTATTCGGAGAGGACCAGCGTGTTGCGGCAGGCCATCCCGTCAATGCGTGTGTATGCGCCGAGGCCGAAGCCGACAGCATCGACGTCGTCCGTCGGGGGCAGGAAGCAGCGCAGCGGCGCCGCGTTTCTGGCGTAGCGCCCCGGCGCGTAGCAGGCATAGCCCTGCTGCGTCAGGTAGGCGTCGGCGAGCGCGCGGGCATCGCTGCCCGTGTCGGTGAGAGGCGAGGCGCCAGCGCAGGGGAGCATGGAGAGGTAGCGCGGCGCATAGGCCGCCGCGCGGCCGAGCGACTTGCGCAGCATCAGCTCTGTCTGGCCCGGCATGCCGTAGAGCAGCGTGATGGCCAGCCCGGGAAAGCCGGTGGAGAAGAGCACATAGTGCGTCAGGTCCATGTCCTCGACGCTGCCCGTGAGGCCGCAGGCGCTGCGCTCGCGCGGATTGACGGAGAACAGCTCGACGTCGATGGCGGTGACGCCATGCTTCTGGCAGCCGCGCACCGTCGGCACGTTCACCGTGCCCGGATAGGCGGTGATGACCGTCTGCGCGTCCGGCGCGAAGGCGAAGCGGCGGTGCAGCGCGGTGAGCACGGCGTCGATGTCCTGTCCCTCGACCGCGGCGCTGACGCCGCCGGTGAGGTGGACGCTCTGCACGCACTGGCCCTCGAAGTCCGGTGCGGCGGTTTCGATTTCGCGCACGAGGGCCTGCATGTAGGCGTGGCGCAGCGGCGCGCTCTGCCCCGGCAGGCTGCCGTGCGGGCAGAGCGTGCAGCCGTCACTGATGCAGAACGGGATATTCACGGTGATCTCGACGGGCTTCATGCGGATGCTCCTTTGCAGGGAAAATGGCTTACAGGTTCTTCGCGATGTACTCGCCCAGGCACATGCCCAGCGTGCAGGCCATGCCCACGGTGTTGCCGATCATCGTCGTGTGGTACTGGACGCTGTAGCGGTCGCCACAGCAGTTGCCGGTCGCAAACAGGCCCTTGATCAGGCTGTCGTCCTTCTGACGGCGCACCTGCTGGTTGTCGTCCGTCTGCAGGCCGGAGAGCTGCACCATGCCGCCCGCGATGCGCGCGCTCTCGCCCGCCACTGCGGAGTTGCCGAAGAACGGCGGCGTGTCGATCGGGATCATGTGCTGCGGATCGCGGCCCCAGTCGGTATCCTTGCCCGCGGCGCACATCTCGTTGTAGTGCGCGATCTCGTCGAGCAGGCCCTGCTTGGCCTCGCCCTCGTAGCCCAGGATGTCCGCCAGCTCGTCGAGCGTCTCCGCCGCGTAGACGGTGGAGGTGTTCATGCCGTAGCCGGTGAAGCCGTGCACCTGGAAGCCCTCCGGGCCGGTCTTGTAGTTGCGGATGTCCTCCTCGACGAGGCTCCACTCGCGCTCGCAGGTGGTGGAGGACATGTTGTGCTCATAGCTCTGCACCTTCATGCCGTCGAGGATCTTGCCGTCGGCGATGGAGCAGTACAGGCCGCCCAGGCGCTTGCGCGCGGTGAGACCGTGGCCGCCGAACTGCACGATGGACTCGTTGAAGAAGCGCTTGCCGTCCGGGCCGAACTGCGGGTAGTCGCCCACGATGCCCAGGGAGGCACCCACGGAGCCGCCGACGCCGAAGTTCATCGCGGCGCGCGGGCCGGCCTCCATCATGCCGCCGGCCCACAGGCCCATCTTGATGCCGGAGCCGTCCTGGCTCATGCCGTTGAGCTTGGCGGTATCGTCCAGCTCGATGTGGCGGGTGGTGATCAAGTTGCGGATTTCGTCCATCAGCGCGTAGACCATCGCGCCGTTGCCGGAGAAGTCGCCGCAGGCGAGCACGACGGCCTTGCTGGCGTTCACCTTCACATAGGAGCCGTCCTCGCGCTGTCCGATGGCGCCGGTGACGTCGCCCGCCTCGTTCTGGCACAGCACAATGCCGCGGGTGCCCCACAGCCACCGGACGCCGTCCTCCTGCGCCTTCTTCACGGAGTACATCCAGATGGGCTTGAGCGCGGGCTGGTTGTCGCCGTTGCCGAGCTTGTTGTTGAAGTCACGGTAGGAGACGGAGCCCGCGAACGAGGTGCGGCCGCTGATGGTCATGGCCTCGCTCACACGGCCGTCCGGGAAGTTGCAGTAGACGGAGAACTCGTCGAGCTCCTCCTTAGGCGCGAGGGCGCGGATCCAGTTGGCGCACTCGCCGGAGCGGGTGGCAAACTGGCGGATGAGCGCGGGATTGGAGCGGTTCATGGAGCGGCGCTGCCACTCGTTGAGCACCTCCATCTCATCGACGGGCTTGCAGCCCTGCTCGAGGTAGTAGTCCGCGTTGACGGCGGCCATGTCGCAGCCGATGGGGGACCAGACGGCCTCGCTCATCTTCTCCATGACCATGACCTTCGTGCCCAGCTCGGCGGCCTTGCGGGCGCACATCAGGCCGGAGTGGCCGCTGCCGATGACCAGCAGCTCGGTGTCAAACGTCTCAGCGATGGCGTCCTCGGGGATGACGGGCGCGTCGCCCAGCCAGAATTTGGGATCGGTGGAGACGTTCGACTCCTTCTCCCCGGCCGCGGCGCTCAGATCGACGCCTTTGGCCTGCGCGATGCACTGGGTGAGAGCCTCGCGCACGGCGTTGGTGGTCAGCGTCGCGCCGCCGACGGCGTCCACCTCGGCGGACTGGCGCTCCATGATCTGCGCGGCGAACGCATCGCCCAGCTCCTTGCCGATGCCCGCGGTCTCGGCGCTGGTATCCACGGTGACCTCGGTGATCGCGCTCTCGCTGAAGGTCGCGGTCACGGTCACGTCGTTCATGCCCTTGACGGTGGCGCTGTAGGTGCCGGGGATGTAACCGGCCTTCTCCTCGGCGAGCGCGCCGGTGCCCACGCCGGCAGCGGCCAGGCCCAGCGCGGTCAGCGCGGTGCCCTTCAGAAAGTCGCGGCGGTTCATCTTCTTGCTCATGCAAACTGTTCCTCCTTGGATTTGAATGGTCAGAATTCTGACGGAAAACCGTGAAAAGAGTATACAGGATGCACGCAGTGACGGGTCAACAGGACGAATATGGCCAGAAAAACGACGACCCTGGCCGGAAAAACCGCGCCGGAACGGGAAAAGAGACGACTTTCCGGAGAAAAAACTCTGCACTTGGTGCAGAGTTTTGGGGCGGGCGGATCAGTCCGGGAGCGCCGTGCCGTTTTCCACGGTCAGCGAGACGTCTTCGCCCGTCGCGCTGAAGGTGACGGTGACGCTCAGCCCATCCTCGGGCAGCGCGTCGGTCACGGGGAGCTGGGTGCAATAGACGACGTAGCAGGCGGCTTCGCCGGTGCGCGCGTTTCCGGCGTAGAGCGAGGGGTATGCGTAGGTGAGCGGCTCCTCAAGCCCCAGCATCTCGGAGGCCGAGACGAGCGCGAGCGCCTTCGCCTCCTCAAAGCTCAGCTCGCCCTCGCGGGGCATGCGCAGCGCGCCGCCCTCATAGCGCCGGGAGAACTCGGCCTGCTCCCCGGCGGGCCAGGTGAACAGATAGGGGCCGTTCTTTTCATACCACGCGCGGATCTCCGGCGCGCTCCGGTCGAGATACGTCGGCACGGTCGCCAGCTCCGGCGTCGAGTATTCGACGGCCTCGCCGCGGGCCATATCGACCACGACGGTGAAGCGGCAGCCGTTGCCGTAGATGCAGGTCAGATCGACGGTGTAGAGGCTGCCCTCGCGGCTGACGCTGACGGTGTATTCCTCGAAGGTGAAGATGTCCGTGTCGCATTGCGCCTCAAAGCAGGCGCGCGCGATGCGGATGGCCTCGCTCTCCTCGCCGGTGAGCGCCGTGGCCTCGGGGCGGACGATGCGGTCCTCCTGCGGGCTGACGGTGAGCTGCGGCACGGCGGTGGTGCCGCCCGGCCCGGCGACGACGTTGGCCGTGCGGGTGCTCTGCGCGCGCAGGGCGAAGTAGGAGACGGGCACGACGAGGATCAGCAGCAGCGCGCAGGCGAACGCCAGGTCCAGCCGCAGGCGGCGCGGCGGTGCGGCGTGCTCGGGCTCGCGGGTGCGGACGGCGCGCATCACGCTGCGGGCATCCTCTGCGCCAAAGCGGACGCCGGAGAGGCTTTCGTCGATGGCGTCGCGGATGATGGAATTCTTTTTCATCGAGATCAGCCCCTTTCCAGATCGATTCTCAGGCGCTTCATGGCCTGGGCGAGGTAGCGGGAGGCGGTCGGGGCGGAGATGCCCAGGATCTGCGCGCAGGTGCGCAGGTGCAGCCCCTGATAATAGTGCAGCAGCACGATGTCCTTGAGCTTGGGCGGCAGGCGCAGGATCGCCTCGGTGAGATCCAGGCTCTCCGGGTGCTGCGGGGGTGCGGCGAGCGGCAGCTCCTCGATGGCCCGCCTGCGGTCAATGTGGCGCATCCAGGAGGAGCGCAGCACGTCCTTGCAGGTGTTGATGGCGATGCGCGAGAGCCACGCGCGCTCGTTTTCGATCTCGCCGCAAAGCAGCCCGTCGATGTGGCTGTAGGCCTTGATGAACGTCTCCTGCGACGCGTCCTCCGCCGCGCCGAGGTCGCGCAGGTAGACGCAGCACATGCGCTTGATGCCGTCGCCGTACTGCTCCATCAGCCGCACGAGCGCCTGCTCGCGCACTTCTTCCGTATAGGCCGCCATGCCGCCCCTCACCTCCTGACTGTAAGACGATGCGGACGCGGGAAAATTTCAGGTTTGCAGAAATTTTTCGGGGACCCCCCACAGAGGGCAGGATACCAGCGCCGCATGCGCCTGTCAAGGGCAAAACGGGGCGCTGTTTCGCGAAAAATGCATTGACCACGCCATTTTTTCACATTCCCGCCCTTGCCTTTGGGTGCATGTCCGGATACAATACAAAAGGTAAGCGGGGCTGCAGGCTCCGCCAAACGGACAATTACTTGTAAAGGCAGGTTTTCATAATGGGCAGGGTTATCGGTATCGATCTGGGCACGACCAACAGCTGCGTCGCCGTCATGGAGGGCGGCGAGCCGGTCGTCATCCCCAATTCCGAGGGCGGGCGCACGACGCCCTCCGTCGTCGGCTTCATGAAGAGCGGCGAGCGCGTCGTCGGCGAGGCCGCGCGCAGGCAGCAGGCCGTCAACGCGGGCCGCACGGTGCTCTCCATCAAGCGCGAGATGGGCAACGATTACAAGGTCAAAATCGACGGCAAGAGCTATACGCCGCAGGAGATCTCCGCGATGATCCTGCAGAAGCTGCGCCGCGACGCGGAGGCGTACCTCGGCGAGAGCGTTACGCAGGCGGTCATCACCGTGCCGGCGTACTTCACCGACGCCCAGCGCCAGGCGACCAAGGACGCCGGACGCATCGCCGGACTGGAGGTGCTGCGCATCATCAACGAGCCGACCGCTGCGGCGTTCGCCTACGGCCTCGACCACGGACAGGCGCAGAAGATCCTCGTCTACGATCTGGGCGGCGGCACGTTCGACGTCTCGCTCATCGAGATCGGAGACGGCGTCATCGAGGTGCTGGCCACCAGCGGCGACAACCACCTCGGCGGCGACGACTTCGATCAGCGGCTGACCGACCACCTCGTCGCCGAATTCAAAAAGACGGAAAAGGTCGATCTCACGCGCGATCCCGCGGCGATGCTGCGCGTGCGCGAGGCCGCCGAGAAGGCGAAGAAGGAGCTCTCCTCGCAGATGAGCGCGCAGGTCATGCTCCCGTTCCTGTGCCAGGACAGGAACGGCCCGCACCACATGGACATCACCGTCACCCGCGCGCAGTTCGAGCACATGACGGGCGATCTCGTCGACCGCACCTGCGGCCCGGTCAATCAGGTCATGACCGACGCGGGCCTGTCGATGGGGCAGCTCTCGCAGGTGCTGCTCGTCGGCGGCAGCACGCGCATGCCCGCCGTGCAGGACATGGTCAAGCGCCTGACCGGCAAGAACCCCAGCAAGACGATGAACCCGGACGAATGCGTCGCCATGGGCGCGGCGCTGCAGGGC
>CAMENN010000062.1 GCA_945928315.1 uncultured Clostridia bacterium | reverse complement strand
ATGGACTCCATCATGGACACCGTCAACACCAACGGCAACTCCTGCTACTACATCGAGAAGACGCTGCCGGAGGCCATGCGCGATGTGGGCCGCCGCACCGTCGCGGCGTTCGGCGTGAAGAGCCGCTTCGTGCACCTGGAGTTCTTCGTGCTCAACGAGGATCAGCCGGCGCTGGGCAAGAAGGGCGACATCCTGGGCCTGGAGGTCAACATGCGCCCGTCCGGCGGCTGGAGCGCGGACATGTTCAACTTCGCCAACTCCTGCGACGTCTACAAGATCTGGGCGGACATGGTGGCGTTCAACCGCCGCACCGTGCCGGACGAGGGCAAGGAGCACTTCTACTGCTGCTACTGCGGCCGCCGCGACGGCAAGAACTTCGTGCTCGATCACGACGCGATCATGGCGAAGTACGGCAGCCGCATGAAGATGGCCCAGCGCGTGCCGAAGGCGCTCTCCGGCGCGATGGCCGACATGATGTACATGTGCAACTGCTCCACCGAGGAGGAGAAGGCCGAGTACTATGCCTCCCTGCTGGCTGAGAAATAAGAGAGAACGACAACACCCCCGCCTGTCTGCACGGATTAGCAGACGGGCGGGGGCGTTGTCGTGGTTTTGGGGTAGACTGCGCTCACACTGATTCTCGCCTGAATTCCCGCTTCACGAACAGCACCCGTCTCAATCGCAGGCTGCTGCGCATCCTGCTCTGTGACTGCGTTTTCTCTGGTTGTTATTGGGGCTACCGCCACAATCCCTGTCCGGGGTTCCGCCCCAGTCCCCGCAAGGGGCCCCCTGATCCCGCTTCGCGCTGTATCAAGCATTTTGACGCAAAACAGTATCACACCCTGAGGTTGTAGATCGGCTCCACGTCCTTCCTGTTGCGCACGATGAACAGCAGCATCGCCGCGAACGCCGCGCCCGCGAGCAGCGCCGCCGCCACGCGGTAGGACATCACCTCGCCCATCGCGCCGACCGTCAGCTGCATCACCAGCTGCCCCAGCGAGAAGAGCACGTTGAACAGCCCGTTCACCCGGGCGCGCATCTCCCGCGGCAGGTAGTTCTGCACCGCTGCGGCGCGCATCGCCGCCGTCTGCGAGCCGAGAAAGCCGCAAAGAAAGCGCACGCCGATCATCAGCGGATACGCCAGAAAGAGCATCATGCCGTCGCAAAGATCGTAAAGCATGTAGACCCGGACGGTCAGCGCATATCGCTTCTTCTCCGGAATGCTGAACAGATAGTGCACCGCCGAGCCGGCCATCCGCCCGATGGCCTCCGCCGAGCTGAGCAGGCCGTACATCGCCGTCGTCAGCACGGAGGAGCTCTGAAAATGCGCCATCGCCATCATGCCCGCGCCGCCACCCGTCGCGTTGGAGACCATCATGTAGCTGTAGATGTGGCGGATGCCCTTCTCCTTTTTGAGATAACGGAAGCCCTCCAGCATGTCGCGCCCGTACTGCCCCAGCCCCGGCGCGCGCTCCTTCGGGGCCTCGTGCCGGTAGCTGATGCGCGTTTCAAACGCCGCAGCCGTCAGCAGCAGCACGCCCTCCGTCAGGAACAGCATCTCCACGCCCCAGCGGCTGTACACCAGCGCCGCGACCGGCGTGACCACCGTCGCTGCGAGCGGGTAGATGGCACCGGAGATCGCGTAGCCCTGCTGCGCGAATCCCTCCGGGATCAGGTCGGGATACAGGCAGTCATACGCCAGGCTGTATACCGCGCCGATGCTGCCCATCACCAGACTGAACAGCACATACGCGCCGTAGGCAAAGCCTGCGCGGCGGATATACAGCAGAAAAGCGAGGTACAGCGTGCCGCTGAGCGCATCCAGCCCGACGACAACGTGCTTGCGGTTCACGCGGTCGAGCACGGGTCCCAGCAGGATGGGCAGCGTCATGCCGGGGAGCATCGAGGCCGCGGCAAACAGCCCGGAAAGCCACGTCGACTGCGTCTGATCGAACACGACAAGGCTGAGGCCCAGGTTCATCGCGACGCCGCCTATGGCGCTGATCATCGTCCCCAGCGTGATGATCGTGAAATTCTTTGTCCAGAGCGTCGGTTTCTTCATGTGTTCTTCCCCTCTTCCCTCTGTGGCGGGCTACGCCTGCGCGTCCAGCCGCTTCGCAAACATCAGCTCATACGGCTCGCCCTCCGGCAGAAAGCCGCCCACCGCGCGATAGCCCAGATGGCGGTAGAGCCCCTGCGCGTCCTCGTCCGACGCGGTGGAGGTCATCACCACGCCGTAGCCCTGCGCGTGCATATCGGCCTCCCAGCGCGCGACAAGCGCCGCCGCGACGCCCTGTCCGCGGGCCTGCGGCAGCACAAACAGCAGGTTCATGAACGGCGTGTTGTCCCAGAAAAGGCCCCAGCGCAGCCAGCCCACCGGCGCGTCCGCCTCCCACGCGATGTACACGCGCCCGGCCTGCACGACATGCGCGAGCTCCTGCGCGGCGATGTGCCGGTCATGCGCAGCTAGAAAGGCGAGATCATCTTCCCCTGCCAGCCGAATCATCCGGATCACCCCCTGACGTGATGTTCCATTATACCACAGCTGCGCCTGCATGCGCGATTCTGAACAAAAAACGCGGCGTGCGCCCAGGGCTGAGGGCTGCACGCCGCGCCGGATTGCCTGTCACGGCAGGATGATCTTCGGGTCCTTCTCTCGCGCACGGTAGATCACGAACCGGTTGCCGATGCACTGCACCGGCTCCGCGTTCGCGCCCTCGCACAACGCCGCGATCGCCTCGCGGGCGGTCATCGGGCTGTTTTGCAGCACGGTGCCCTTGATCAGCTCGCGCGCCTCGAGCGCGTCGGACGCCTGCCGGATCATGTTCTCGTTCACGCCGTCCTTGCCCACATGGATGATGGGCTCCATGGTATTCGCCAATCCGCGCAGATACGCGCGCTGTTTGCTCGTCATATTCGTCTCTCTCCTGTATTACTCGGTAAGTCCTTCTGCAAAGCCCCGAACTCGGCCTCAAAGCACCGGGACTTGTATCACATGGTCGGTAATGCAGCCGGCATCATGCCGGTTTACTCGATGAAGTCAAACTCCATATCGCCGATGGCGACGGTATCGCCCTCCTTCGCGCCGGCCGCGCGCAGGGCGTCGATCACGCCGCGGCTGCGCAGCGTGCGGTGGAAGTAGTTGAGCGACTGCTCGTCGGAGAAGTTGACCGAGTCGATCAGCATCTCCATCGCCGGGCCGGAGACGATGTAGACCGCGCCGTCCCTGTCGATGGTGAAGGGCGCCTCGGGCGCGGCGATGGCCTCCGGCTCCTCCTCGAAGACGGTGATCTCCGGCAGCGTCGGCAGGATGCGCACGATTGCGCCCATCAGCTCGTCGAAGCCCTGACGCGTCGCCGCGGAGATCGGATAGACCTCGATGTCCGTGCCGTGCAGATGCTTGCGGAGGCGCTCGAGGTTCTCCTGCGCGCCGGGCAGATCCATCTTGTTCGCCGCGACGATCTGCGGGCGCTCGGCCAGATCACCGTAGGCGACCAGCTCGTCGCAGATCTGCTCGAAGTCCTCGACCGGGTCCCGTCCCTCGCTGCCGGCAATATCGACGACGTGCACCAGCAGGCGCGTGCGCTCGACGTGGCGCAGGAACTGGATGCCCAGCCCGACGCCCTCGCTCGCGCCCTCGACGATGCCGGGGATGTCCGCCATGACGAAGTCGAGGCCGTACTGGCGGCAGATGCCCAGATTGGGCGTGAGCGTCGTGAAGTGATAGTTGGCGATCTTCGGCTTGGCCGCGGTGACGACGGAGAGAATCGTGCTCTTGCCGACGTTCGGGTAGCCGACCAGGCCCACGTCCGCGATGGACTTGAGCTCCAGCTCAAACTCGATGATCTCGCACTTCTGCCCCGGCTTGGCGAAGTTGGGCGCCTGGCGCGTGGGCGTGGCAAAGTGCGCGTTGCCCCAGCCGCCGCGGCCGCCCTTGAGCAGCACATGGCGCTGTCCGGCCTCGTGCATGTCGGCGCAGAGGCGGCCGTCATGCGTGCTGCGCACGATGGTGCCCACCGGCACCTTGATGACCAGCTCCTGCCCGTTCTTGCCGCGGCAAAGACCCGCCGCGCCGTTGCCGCCGTTGTCCGCGGTGAACTTGCGCCGGTAGCGGAAGTCCATCAGCGTGTGCATGTTCTCGTCCGCCAGCAGCACGATGTCGCCGCCGTTGCCGCCGTCGCCGCCGTCCGGTCCGCCGTTCTGGACGAACTTCTCCCTGTGAAACGAAACCGCGCCGTTGCCGCCGTTGCCGGCCTTCGCGGTGATTTTGACCTGATCGACAAACATAGCTCTCTTCCTCTTGTTATCGCCCGCAGAGGGCGGGTCCTCGTTCAAGCATGGCACTCAATCCGGTCAATTATACCGTGCACGCGCGCGTTCGTCAAGGAAATTGACCGATATTTTGAAAAAAATGCGGTTTGCCGCTTGATTTTTCCGAGGGTATGTGCTATCATATGGAACTGGCACATCCTTGCTCTGCACGAGAGATTGCAGAGCCAGAGTCCAAAAGGAGGTGAAAGGATCATGAACAAGTACGAACTGATCTACATCATTGATACCACCGTCGAGGAGGAAGCCCGCAAGGCGCTCATCGAGAAGTTCAATGGTATCATCGCTGCCAACGGCGGCGAGGTCGTCAAGGTTGAGGAGTGGGGCAAGCGCCGCCTGGCCTACGCCATCGACTACAAGACCGAGGGTTATTACGTCTACGTCGCCTTCAACGGCGCCGCCGAGCTGCCCAAGGAGCTCAGCCGTAACCTCGGCATCAACGAGAGCGTCATCCGTTCTCAGGTTGTCAGGCTCGTGGAGAAGAAGAGCAGCGTGAAGCCGCGTCCGGTTCGCGTCGCGCCGGTTGCCCCGGCTGCCGAGACCGAAGAGGCTGCTGCCCCCGCCCAGAGCGAAGAGTAAGTCATCTGCCAGAATCGTTTGAAGGATAAGAAGGTACAGAGCATGAACAAGGTTTATCTGATCGGCAACCTGACGCGCGACCCGGAAATGAGATCGACCAACACCGGCATTCCGGTCTGCAACTTCAGCATCGCGGTGAACCGCCGCTTCAAGAACGCGCAGACGGGTCAGCAGGAGACCGATTTCTTCAACATCGTCGCGTGGCGTCAGCTCGCCGAGCTCTGCAGCCGTTATCTGGTCAAGGGCAGGAAGGTCGCCGTGTTCGGCTCCATCCAGACGCGCTCCTATGAGGCGCAGGATGGCAGCAAGCGCACCGCGTTCGACATCGTCGCCGACGAGGTCGAATTCCTCTCCTCCCCCCAGTCCGCAGGCGCTTCCGCCGGTGACTACCATGCCGCGCCGTCCCCCGCTCCCGCTGCCGCCCCCCGCGCGCAGGCTCCGGCCTTTGCGCCCGCGGACGCCGGGTTCACCCAGGTGGACGACGATGAGCTTCCGTTTTAACTGAAACCTGAGAAACTGCCGGATTTCCTCCGGCGATGAAAGGAGAGCTTTCCATGTCCGAAGATCGTGGAGCACGCCGTCCGCGTGGCCGCAAGCCGCGCCGCAAGGTTTGTGCGTTCTGTGTTGACAAGATCGAGTACATCGATTACAAGGAGTTCCGTGATGTGAACTCCCGCATGCGCCGCAACATCAACGAGCGCGGCAAGATCATGCCCCGCCGTATGAGCGGCAACTGCGCCAAGCATCAGCGTCAGCTGTCTGAGGCCATCAAGCGCGCCCGTGCCATCGCGCTTCTGCCTTACACCGCTGAGTAAGAGCAACACAAGAAAAAGCGTCCTTCCATGTGAAGGGCGTTTTTTTCGTGCTTTCCCCGTCACGCAAAAAGGCGGGCCGTGCCCGCTCCCGCATCCGAACAGCTTTACAAAGCCAAGCTGCCCGGTGCTCGCTGCACGATGCTTTACGCAATTTCTTATACTACAAAAACAGGAAGCCATGCGCAGCCGCGCGGCTTCCTGCCTTTCCTTTTTTGTTACAGATACGGAATCATATCCGCCAGTCTGCCGAAGATCAGGTCGGGCTTCACATCGGAGGACTTCACATCTTCCATCGTCGCCTCGCCCGAGAGCACGAGGATGCCCGTCATGCCGTGCTTGACGCCGGTCGCCACGTCGGTGTAAAGCCGGTCGCCCACCATCGCCATCTCGTCCAGCGCAAAGCCCGTACGCGCCAGCGCCTCGTCCACGATGCCGCGGTACGGCTTGCCGAGGATCACGTCCGCCTTGCGGCCCGTGCTCGCCTCGATGAACGCCATGATCGCGCCCATGTCCGGGATGAAGCCGGTTTCCGTCGGGCAGTTGTAGTCCGGATGCGTCGCGATGTACGGCTTGCCCTCGCGGATGTAGTCGCAGACGACGCACATCTTCTGATAGTCGAGCGTCGTGTCAAACGCCACGAGCACGTAGTCCGCGTCCTCCTCCGTGAGGTTCATGCCCATGGCAAGCAGCTCCTCGCGCAGCATCGGGTTGCCCAGCAGATAGCACCTCTGCCCCGGGAACGCCTTCATGCAGTAGTGCGCCGCAGCGTGCGCGGAGGAGATCACGTCCCGATAGCGCGCATCCACGCCCATGCGCTCGAGCTTCTTCGCGTACACCGACGCGCTCTTGCTCGAGTTGTTGGTCAGAAAGCGCGCCGTGCGGCCCGTGCGCTCCAGCGCCGCAAGGAAGTCAAGCGAGCCGTCGATCAGGCGGTCGCCGAGGTAGAACGTGCCGTCCATGTCCAGCAGAAAGCAGCGGACAGGGGCCAGCCTCGCCCGAATTTCTTCTTGTGTCACCTGAAAACGCTCCTTTGTCAGACGTTTCTCGTGCGGACGCTCTGCACGTTGGCGTGCTCGGACAGGTGGTTGACGATGTCCGTGTAGGTCGTCCTGTCAGGCAGGTGCAGCGTATAGAGGTTGGTATACAGGTTGTAATCCTGGTTGTTCTCGACATGGAAGTCCACGTCAAGCACCTTGATGTTCGCCTCTTCAAAATAGGCGTTGATGAAGGCCAGCGTCTCCTTGCGGTGAATGAACTTGACCTCCACGTTCTTGATCGCGTTGACGTGCACCATGCGCTGCATGAACATCAGCGTCACGATGACGACGCAGCAGCCGGCCAGGGCGAGCTTGTAATAGCCCATGCCCGCGGCCAGACCGAGGCAGGCGACGTTCCACAGGGACGCCGCCGTCGTGAGGCCCGCGATCTTCTTCTGGGAGACGAAGATCGTGCCCGCGCCGAGGAAGCCGATGCCGCTGACGACCTGCGCGCTGATGCGGCCGACGCTCACGGCGATGCCGGTCCGCTCGTTCATCGCGTTGAGCGAGACGGTATCGTGAATCAGCATGCTCTCCAGGATGGCGATGGTCGCCGCGCCCACGCAGACCAGCACATGCGTGCGCATGCCCGCAGGGCGATTCTTTCTTTCACGTTCGATGCCAATGATGCAGCCGACGGTGACGGCGACCACCAGACGGATGCACATATCCCACCAGGTCATGGCACACTCTCCTTTCTTGAAGCCTTGAAGCGGCGGCCTTACGCGCCGACGCTCTTGGTCGCGATGATGTCAACGCCCGTGCCGCACACGTTCGCCAGCACGACGCTGCCCGCCTTGACGGGCGCGGCGATCTCCACGGCGGAGAGGGCCTTCATGCACTCGTCGATCAGCTTCTTGGGGATCGGCGTGCGGGTCTTGACGGAAAGCGGCATGGCGCTGCCCGCGACGGGGATCACGGCGGTCACCATGCGCTGGGGATCGACGCACTCCTGGCGGGCGTAGATCTCGCCGCGCTTGCAGGTGTTGCCGGTGACGGAGGTCACCTGCCCGTTTTCCAGCGTGACGCTCAGGCGGCAGCCGACCGGGCAGTTGATGCAGGTGATTTCCATGGCGCTCAGCTCCTTTCGATGGTCACGGTCACGGTGTCGTCAAGCCCGGCGACGATTTCCGGCTTGAGCTTCACGACAGCCATCTCGCCCGGGGTGAAGATCGGCGCCTTCTTGCGCGCGATCTCGCGGCCGCCGCAGGTGACGATGCACGTCGCGTTGCGGAACACGCCGGACGGGCGGAACATGAGGTCGACCTCCTCGCTGACGCCCTTGCGGATGCGCTGGGGCACCGTGCCGCGCACGCCGTCACCGTCGCGCACGTCAAGGGTGTCGCCGCCGGAGAGCTGGCCACGCACATACGCCGCCGCCGCGTGGCCCGCGCGGAAGGACTCGTTGGAGACGTGATCGACGAGGTCGTGCACGTGCAGCACATTGCCGCAGGCGAAGATGCCCGGCAGGTTGGTCTGCAGCACGTCATCGACCTCCGCGCCGGAGGTCAGCGGGCTGAGCTTCACGCCCGCGCCCTCGGACAGCTCGTTCTCCGGGATCAGGCCGACGGAGAGCAGCAGCGTGTCGCAGTCGAACTCGATCTCGCTGCCCGGGATCGGCTGGCGGTTCGCATCGACCTTGGCGACGGTCACGCCGGTGAGGCGCTCGCGGCCCTTGATGTCGATGACGGTATGGCTGAGGTACAGCGGAATGTCGTAGTCGTTCAGGCACTGCACGATGTTGCGGTTGAGGCCCGAGGAGAACGGCATCAGCTCGACGCAGGCGAGCACCTTCGCGCCCTGGAGCGTCATGCGGCGCGCCATGATCAGGCCGATGTCGCCGGAGCCGAGGATGACCACGCGCTTGCCGGGCATATAGCCCTCGAGGTTGACGAACTTCTGCGCGGTGCCGGCGGAGTAGATGCCGGCGCAGCGGGTGCCGGGCGTGCCCAGCGCGCCGCGCGGACGCTCGCGGCAGCCCATGGCGAGGATGATCGCCTTGGCGGTGATGATCTCCACGCCATGCGCGCTCGACACGCAGGTCACGGTGTGCGTCTTGCCGTCCACGGAGAGGACGGTCGTGTCGGTCTGGATCTCAATGCCCATCTCGCGGGCGCGGTCGATGTCGCGCTGCGCGTACTCGGGGCCTGTCAGCTCCTCCTTGAAGCGGTGCAAGCCGAAGCCGTTGTGGATGCACTGGCGCAGGATGCCGCCGGGGTTGTGCTCGCGCTCGAGCACAAGCAGGTTGTCAATGCCGTCTTCCTTCGCCGCAATGGCAGCCGCGAGGCCCGCAGGGCCCGCGCCGATGACGAGAATATCCACGCACTTGCTGTTCATCTCAGCAGCCCTCCTTCATCGCGTCGTGAATGGTGCCGACCAGCAGGCGGCTCGTTCCGCCGCACTTGGTCACCTCGGTCATGGGAATATGCAGCTCCTCGCTGATGATTTCAGCGACGCGCGGGCTGCAGAAGCCGCCCTGACAGCGGCCCATGCCGGCACGGGTGCGGCGCTTCACGCCGTCGATGGTCGTCGCGCCGACGGGACGGCGGATCGCCTCGCGGATCTCCGCCTCGGTGACGACCTCGCAGCGGCAGACCAGATTGCCGTAGAGCGGGTTCTCGGCGACAGCCTCGGCGCGCTCCTCGGTGGTCATGGCATGGAAGGGCTTTTTGCGGGCGATGGGCGGAACGATTTGCCCCTTCTTCACAAGGCCCTGCTCACGGGCGATCAGCTCGCCCACCATCTCGCCGATGGCCGGCGCAGCGGACAGGCCCGGGCTCTCGATGCCGACGGTCTCATAGGCATTCTCCTGGCCGCCGACCGCGCCGATGACGAAGTCGCCCTTCTCCTCATGCGCGCGGATGCCGGAGAAGTTGGTGATGGTGCCGCGGGTGGTGGCCTTCGGCCAGGTCAGGCGGCACTTGTCAAGCACAAATTTGAGGCCCTCGGCGGTGGTGGAGGTGTCGAGCTCGTCCTCGATGTCCTCGGCGGACGGACCGAGCAGCAGGTTGCCGTGCACCGTCGGGGAGACGAGCACGCCCTTGCCCATCTTCGTCGGGCACTGGAACATGGTCATCCTGAACGGCAGGGTCTGCATGCGGTCGAGCAGGTAGTACTGGCCGCGGCGGTCGATGATGTGCAGCAGGTCGCTGCTCATCATGTTGTGGATCGTCGCCGCGCCGACACCGGCGCAGTTGACGAGGATTTTGCAGGTGTGCTCGTCCTTGTCGGTGGTCACGTGCCACAGGCCGTCCTGGCCCTTCGTGACGCCTTCGACCTCCTCGTTCAGGCGGAACTTCGCGCCGTTGACGGCCGCGTGATCGGCCAGCGCGAACGTCATCTCATACGGGCTGGTCAGGCCGGAGGTCGGCGCATACAGCGCGCAGACGACCTCGGGGTTGGTGTTCGGCTCCATCGCGAGCACCTCGTCGCGCTCGATGAGGCGCACGCCCGGCACGCCGTTCTCCTCGCCCTGGCGGACGAGGGTCTTGAGCGTCTGGCGGTCCTCCTCGGAAAAGCCCAGCACCAGCGCGCCGGGCTGGCTGTAGGGCACGCCCAGCTCCTCGCACAGCGCGGGGTACATCTTCGCGCCCTCGACGTTGAGCTTCGCCTTGAGGGTGCCGGGATGCGCGTCAAAGCCCGCGTGCACGATGCCGCTGTTCGCCTTGGAGGCGCCCTCCGCGACGTCCGCCCCGCGGTCGATGACGGTGATGCCCGCCTCATAGCGGCTGAGCACGCGCGCCACGGCGCAGCCGGTCACGCCGGCGCCGATGATCAGAATGTCGGTGTACATCTTCGCTCTCTCTCCTATTCGTATTTATTCAAGGATATTCGTCGTAATATAATCCACACCGTAGCCCGCAAGGCGATCAGCGTCCGCCGCCTCGTTGACCGTCCAGACGTTGACCTCGATCCCCGCCTCGTGGCAGGCGCGCACCTGCTCGGCGGTTATGCTGCTGTATTTGATGTCCAGATCGAGGTGGTTTGCCGTCAGGATGGGCAGCAGGTCCTCGCCGAACGTGGACACCAGATACTGCGCACGCTGCTGCGGCAGCCGCTCGCGGATGCAGATCATGTTCGGCAGGTCGAAGGAGATGAAAATCGTGCGCTCGAGCCAGCCGATTCCGCGGATGATCGCGATGACGTTGTCGATGTCCTCCGGCTCGAAGTGGTTCTTGATCTCCAGTACGCAGTCCTTGTCGTACTTTTTGCAGATGTGCACGTACTCCTCCAGCGTGGGCAGCAGAAGATCCCCGCGCGCGTTTCCGTCGAGGTCGGTCAGACGCAGCGCGCGCAGCTCGTCAAAGCGCATCTCCTCCACCACGCGCCCGTCGCCCAGCAGGCGCGTGAGGTTGTCGTCATGGAAGACGATGTACCGGCCGTCCGCCGTGCGGTGGATGTCCGTCTCCACGCCGAAGTAGGAGCGGTTGCCCGCCGCCACGAACGCCGCGCAGGTGTTTTCCCGCTCCAGCCCGCTCACGCCGCGGTGGGCGACCATCTTCACCCCCGGCAGATTGACGTGAATCGTATCCTGCATTCCCGAATCACCCTTTCTTTGTGATCAAAGTCAATCATGTTCCGTCACAAGAACCCGCATTTCTGCGGATTTCCGGCCTCTGTTTGTCATAAAAATGACGATCCTTTTCACCGGAAACTGTTGTTCTTGACAGAATTGTTCCTCCTAACTATAATGGAAATCGACAAAGATTTCAAGGCCTGTCGCGCATATTGCCAATCCATCATACAAAAACCACAAAGATGAGCAGATTTGATCATTTCTGCTCATCTGTGACGAGGAGGAACGCCTTCATGCTCAAATCACAAAGGCTCGACGAGATCCTTTCCATCCTGCGCCAGAGCCGGTATGTTACCGTGGCGGAGCTTGCCGACCGGCTCTACGCCAGCCCGGCCACCATCCGCCGGGACATCGCGCTGCTGGAGAAGAGCGAGCTGCTGGTCAAGAGCCACGGCGGCGTGGCCCTGGCCGACGGGCACAACCGCTTCGTCGAGCTGGAGCAGCGCACGGAGGCCCACCGCGCGGAGAAGCTGCAGATCGCCCGGGACGCCGCCGCGCTCGTCTCCCCCGGCGACGCGCTGTTCATGGACGCCTCCTCCACCGTGATCACGATGATCCCCTTTCTGCGCCAGCCGAACCTGACGGTCATCACCAACAGCCTGTGCGTCGCCGAGCGCATGGGCGAAAGCGGCGCGCGGGTCTACATCACCGGCGGCCAGCTGCAGGAGAACTCGAAGTCCTTCGGCGGGAGCATCGCCGAGCGCACCATCCGCTCCTTCCACGCGGACAAGCTGTTCTTCTCCGCCGCGGGCGTGAGCACCAGCGGCATCATCTCCGACTTCTATGAGGAGGACATCGCGCTCCGCCAGTCGATGATCTCCTGCTCCACCGAGCAGTACTTCCTGTGCGATTCCAGCAAGTACGACAAGAACTACCTCTTCCGCATCGGCAGCGTGGAGCGGCTGACGCGCGTGATCTCCGACAGGGAGCTGAAATTCACCACGCGCTGACCCTTGCAAGCCCCGCGCAAAGCGAGTATACTACGCACAGCCGCACGGACGCGGCCGCATACGAAAGGAGTGCTTTGCATGAAAAAATATCTGAATTACGCGCTTGGCTACGCCGTCGCCGCCATGGCTGGCGGCGTGTTCTACCGCGAGTTCACCAAGTTGAGCGGCTTCACCGGCGTGACGGCGCTGGGCAAGGTGCATCCGCACCTGTTCCTGCTGGGCACGCTGGTCTTCCTGCTGGTGGCGCTGTTCGCCGCGCAGCTCGACCTGCGCGCGCAGAAGCCCTTCCGCATGTTCATGCGCCTGTACAACATCGGCCTGCCGCTGACGGCGGTCATGATGCTCGTTCGCGGCGTGACGCAGGTGCTGGGCATGACCCTCTCCTCTGCTGCGAGCGCGTCGATCTCGGGTATCGCCGGCATCGGCCACATCCTCACCGGCGTGGGCCTCGTGCTGCTGCTCGTCGCCCTGCGCCGCGCGGCGAAGGATTAACTGCAAAGCAGCTTGAAACCGCGCGAAGCGAGGAAGGGTCAAGGGGCTAAGCCCCTTGCGGGGTCTGGGGCAGTGCTCCAGGCAGGGTTTGGGGCGGTAGCCCCAACATCGCCCAATCGCGAAGCGATCAAAGAAAACGTAGTCAGGGAGCGAAGCGATACCTGACGGTGGGTTTTCCCGCAGCCAGGTTGTATTGCACAGCAGCAGGACAAGCGCATACAAAATCCCCGCTGACAACCGGAAGACGGTTGTCAGCGGGGATTTATGTACGGTTGAGCATCCAATTCGGACTCTCAGCAGATTCACCGTCAGGTGACGCTTCGCTCCCTGACTGCTTTCTTTTAGGATCGCTTCGCTTGAGTACGTTGGGGGATTTCATCCCCCAATCTCCTAGCCTGGGGACCAGTCCCCAGACCCCTTCTTCGCTTCGCGCTTATAGCTCGTTTTTATCTGAGAACACTATTATGCGCTTTTCCCGTCAGTTTTCCTTCGTCCACGCGGCAATCTCCGCATCGGTGCCCAGCACGTTGTGCGTGCCGCCAACGCAATGCTCCGTACCCTTCGCGTAGTCGATGCCGCTCGTCGCGTAATCGTAGGTGATCGACGTGCGGCGCTTCTCCACGATGGGATTCGGGTGCGGAATCGCGGAAATCAGGCTCTTCGTGTAGGGATGCACCGGGTTCGAGAAGATTTCCTCCTTCGTGCCGGACTCCACCATGTACCCCAGGTGCAGCACGCCGATGCGGTCGGAGATGTACTTGACCATGCTCAGGTCGTGCGCAATGAACAGATAAGCGCACTGCGTCTCCTCCTGAATGTCCTTCATGAGGTTGACGACCTGCGCCTGAATCGACACATCCAGCGCGGAGATGCACTCGTCCGCGATGATCAGCTTCGGCTGCATGATCAGCGCGCGCGCAATGCCCACGCGCTGACGCTGGCCGCCGGAGAACTGGTGCGGATAGCGCGCCGCGTGCTCCGGAGAGAGGCCGACCTTGTGCAGCATCTCGCCGATGAGCGCCTCGCGCTCCTTCTCGCTGCCTGCGCGGCGGTGGATGTCCAGGCCCTCGCCGATGATGTCGCCCACCTTCTTGCGCGGGTTCAGGCTCGCCATCGGGTCCTGGAAGATCATCTGCATGTCCGTGCGCAGCATGGCGCGCGTGGCGTTGTCCATCTTCCCGGAGATCTCCCGGCCGTTGAACGTGATTCTGCCCTCTGTCGGGTTGTACAGGCGGATGATGCTGCGGCCGATCGTCGTCTTGCCGGAGCCGGATTCGCCGACCAGGCCGTACGTCTCGCCCGGATAAATCTCGAACGAGACGCCGTTGACCGCCTTCACCGTGTAGGAGCGGGAGACGGGAAAGTGCTGCTTGAGGCACTCAACCTTCAAAAGCGGTTCGCTCATAGATACTTCGCCGCCTCCTTTCTGGAGCGCTCGATGCGTTCCTTCAGCTCGCGCGGCATGTCGATGTCCGGCGCGTCCGGATGCAGCAGCCAGGTCGCCGCAAAGTGCGTCCGGCTGATTTGAAACATCGGCGGCTCCGCCTTCTTGTCGATCTTCAGCGCGAAGGGATTGCGCGCCGCAAAGGCGTCTCCCTGCGGCTCATGCAGCAGGTTGTGCGGGCTGCCCGGGATGGAATACAGGCGGTCGTCGTTCGTATCGAGGTCCGGCATGGCCGAGAGCAGGCCCCAGGTGTAGGGATGCACCGGCTCGTAGAAGATCTCCTCCACGTTGCCGACCTCCACGATCTTGCCCGCGTACATGACGTTCACATAGTCCGCCACCTTCGCCACCACGCCTAAATCGTGCGTGATGTAGATGACCGAGAGGTTCATCTTCTTCTGGATGTCCTTGATCAGCTCGAGAATTTTGGCCTGAATCGTCACGTCGAGCGCGGTCGTCGGCTCGTCGCAGATGAGGATGTCCGGCTCCGCGGAGAGCGCGATGGCGATGACCACGCGCTGGCGCATGCCGCCGGAGAGCTGATGCGGGTAGTTGCGGAAGCGGTTCTCTGCGTCCGTGATGCCGACGAGCTTCAGCAGCTCCAGCGCGCGCGCCTTCGCCGCTTCCTTGCTCATCTTCTTGTGCAGCAGCATGCCCTCCATGATCTGCTTGCCGATGGTCATGGTCGGGTCGAGGCTGGTCATCGGGTCCTGAAAGACCATCGCCAGGCGCTGGCCGTTGAACTCCGTGCGCAGCTGCTTCTTCGTCAGGCTCAGCAGGTTCACGGTCTTCTGCGCGCCGTCCCTGTCCTCGTAGGTGTAGAGGATTTCGCCGCTGTTGACGGTGGCGTTGCTGTCGAGCAGGCCCACCGCGGCCTTCATCGTCACGGACTTGCCGGAGCCGGACTCGCCCACGATGGCGACCGTCTCACCCTTCTGCAGGTCGAGGTTGACGCCGCGGATAGCGTGCACCACGCCCGCGTTCGTGCGGAAGGAGATGTCCAGATTCTTGATCTGCAGAATCGTCTGATTGTCTTGCATCTGTCTCCCTCCCCCTTACATGTCCTCGAGCTTGGGCGCCAGCGCCTCGCGCAGGCCGTCGCCGATGAAGTTGAAGCCCAGCATCAGCAGCGCCAGCACGATGATCGGCGGCATGATCTGGTAGGGCAGCGTCGTGATGTTGTTGAAGCCGTCCTCAATCAGCGTGCCGATGGAGCACTGCGGCAGCACGATGCCCACGCCGACGAAGCTCAGGAACGCCTCGGTGAAGATAGCCGTCGGGATGGAGAACATCACCTGCGTGATGATCGGTCCGATGGTGTTGGGCAGGATCTCCTTGAAGATGATGTGCCCGTTGCCGGCGCCCAGCGTGCGGCTGGCGAGCACGTACTCCTGCTCCTTGATCTTGAGCATCTCCGCACGGGCGATCTTGCTCATGCCGATCCACTCGGTGAGCAGCAGCGCCACGATGACCAGGCCGATACCCTTCTTCATGAAGATGGCCAGCACGGAGACGATGACCAGCCGCGGTATGCTGTTGGCGATCTCCACAAACCGCTGCATGACGTTATCGACCCGCCCGCCGAAATAGCCGGAGATCAGGCCGTAGCTCATGCCGATGATCATGTCGATGAGAATCGTGACAAACGCGATCATCAGTGAGACGCGCGCGCCATACCAGGTGCGCGTCCACAGGTCGCGGCCCAGGTCATCCGTGCCGAAGAGGAACGTCTTGTCGGCGTAGATGTCGTCATAGGGCTCGCCGGTGATCATCTCGTGAATCGCCGGGATGCGCGGGGAGATGCCGACCGCGGCCTTCTTGCGGCCCTTCGCGTTGAGCGCGGTCACGATCTCGTCGTAGGCATAGCCGCTGAGCATCGGGCCGAAGACAGCCAGCAGGATCAGCAGCAGCACGATGCAAAGACCGACCATCGCGCGTTTGTTGCGCATGAAGTGCACCGCCACGCCCTTCCAGTAGCCCTGGGAGGCGTAGTTGGTATCGGTGCCGATGTCCTCCTGCTCAAGCAGCTCGAAGTCGCCCTCCACAGGCGTATAGGAGGAGGGCTCCACAACGGTGGCCGTTTCAAAGCCTTTCATTCCTTCACGCCTCCCTTCGCGGACACGCGGATGCGCGGATCAAGCGCACCGTAGAGGATATCGACGATGAGCATCACGCCGATGTACAGCGAGGAATACAGGATGCCCAGCGCCAGCACGTAGTTGTAATCGACGCCCTCGCCCGCGATGGCGTCCACCATCAGCTTGCCGATGCCGTTGATGCCGTAGATCTTCTCCACGACCAGCGCGCCGGTCAGCAGATCGACGATCAGCGGTGCGAGCACGGTCACAATCGGGATGAGCGCGTTGCGCAGCACATGGCGGCTCACCAGACGGCTGCCGTAGAGGCCCTTTGACTCGGCCAGGCGCACATAATCGCTGTCGATGACCTCCACCATCTCGTTGCGGGTGAAGCGCGCGATGGTGGACATCGTGAACAGGCTCATGGAGACGACCGGCGCCACGGAGGAATGCAGGAACTTCGTCTGATCAAAGAAGTACGGCAGCAGCGTCACCTTGTAGGCGAAGTTGTACTGGATGAAGATCAGGAACACATACGAGGGCACGCAGACGCCCAGGATGGACACCACGGTGCAGAAGCCGTCGAGGAAGCGGCCGCGGTTGAGCGCCGCGCAGATGCCCAGCAAAAGCCCCACAAGGGAGCCCAGCAGCACGGCCATGCCGCCGATGCGGAAGGAGTTCTTCACGCAGGTGGACAGCACGGTCTTGATCGGCGCGCCGTTGTACAGCGAGGTGCCGTTGCCGAAATCGCCATGCAGGAGCTTCCAGAGATAGCGGACGAACTGCACGGGAATCGGGTCGTCCAGGCCCATCTCCGCGCGCTTGTTGGCGATCTGCTGGTCGTTCATCCGCTCCGAGGGGAACGGATTGCCCGGCATGATGCGAACCAGAAAGAACAGGAGGAAGACGATGATCAGCAGGGTCAAAACCGCCATGCCGATCCGTTTAAGCACATACTTTGTCATAACAATCCGTCAACCTTTTGTTATGAAAACCCTTCGCAGCGCGCCGCCGCGGGCGCAAAGCTTCAGGGTTTTGCATAATCTCGTCGGTGATGCCACCGGCAGCAAGCCGGTTTGGTGTCAAACATGCAAGAGGCAGAGCGACCAAGCCGCTCTGCCTCAGGTTTTCGCTTCAGCGGATTACTCGATGGTGGCGTTCTTATACACGCGGTTGAGCGCGACCGGGTGGAACTCGATGCCATTCGCACCGGCGGTGATCAGGTTCGCGTTGGCCTTGGTGTACAGCGGCGCGATGACAGCCTCGTTCATGACGAGCGCCTCAGCCTCATACAGGGCCGCCCAGCGGGCATCGTAATCGGAGATGTACGCGCCGGTGGTGCAGTCCGCGATGAGCTTGTCATACGCCTCGTTGCTCCAGAAGCCGTAGTTGTTGGAGTTGTCGGTGATCCACATGCCCATGTAGGTCATCGGATCGGCGTAGTCCGGGCCCCAGCGGGTGAGCGCGACGTCGTAGTTGTCGTTCTGCATCTTGT
>CAMENN010000061.1 GCA_945928315.1 uncultured Clostridia bacterium | reverse complement strand
ATGAACAAGAGCAAGCAGAAGGAAACGGCGGAATGATACTATTCTCAGATAAAAACGAGCTATAAGCGCGAAGCGAAGAAGGGGTCTGGGGACCCGGGAAACTCGCATAGTCGTGCCGTAAACGGCACTCCTTGCGATTTCCGACACTCCGCCTGCCTTCATCCGCCACAGGCGGCGGCAGGCTCCGGTCCCAGGCAAGGGGTTTGGAAGATGAAATCCCCCAACGTTCCCATATCGCGAAGCGATCAAAGAAAAAAGCAGTCAGGGAGCGAAGCGTTACCTGACGGTCGGTTTTCGAAAAGCTCGGTTCTATTTGAGAGTAGTATGATGCTTTCCTCAGATAAAAACGGGTCATAAGCGCAAAGCGGGGAAGGGTCATGGACCCCTCCCCGCTTCGTTTGTTTTTGAAGCCGCTCAGCCGAAAAGGTACGGCGGAATCACCCGCAGCGCGCGAACGATCACCAGCGCGATCAGGTGCAGCGGATAGGATGCGTAGAACAGCCCGGTCAGCAGCGGCGTGCGCGGGCCGCGCTTCCCGTTGTAGAGCAGCACCGGCACGGCGGCCAATACCGCCCACAGCGAGACGAGCACCCAGCTCCGCTCCACGCCCGAGAGCAGCAGGCTCAGCACATAGACGCCCGTGAGCAGCACCACGCAGAGCGCCTGTTTTGAGCGGCTGCCCTCCGTTCTGTACAGCCCGGCGCACAGCGCCACGCCCAGCCAGCCGTAGCTCACCCGCGCCAGCATCGCTGCGAGCATGATGCTCGTCACGGCCAGCGCCGCGGCCATCGGCTTGCCCGAAAGCGCTTCGCAGGCGTAGATCGCCAGCAGCCCCAGCAGCAGCGAAAAGAGCACGTTCTGCTCGACGCCGCAGGCCGTTCGCCCGAAGATCAGCAGATCGAACGGGATCTCCGACAGACACGCGGCCAGCAGGAGCCGCCGGGCATAGGCCCGCAGGTCCCGCGTGTGGCGGCAGCCCTGCGCGAGCAGGAAGCAGTACAGCGGGAACGACAGCCGCCCGATGCAGCGGAACGCGCTCACCCGCGGGAAGAGCGCCAGACCGGCGTGATCGATGAGCATCGTCACAAGCGCCAGCAGCCGCAGCGCAAACGAGGACAAGGCTCTCCCTCCCTTCCGGGTTTTACTCATCATTATACTATAATCGAAGGGATGCCTGCTTGTCAATCTTCAACTATATCCGAACGTTTTTTCTCAAATGGCCTGAAAAATTCCCATATAGCGCCGGAAACGGAGGAAATCCGATTGCAAAGCGCCGGGTTTGATGCTATAATGCGGATGATGTTCACCCGGCGGCAAGCGCCGTCACGAGGAACCGAAGGAGGATTATCGTGAGCAAGGTCAGAAGAGTTTATGCGGAAAAACGCCCCGGCTATGATGTGGCGGCCCAGCAGCTGCGCCGCGAGCTGTGCGATGTGCTCGGCACGCAGGCGGTCAGCGACGTGCGCATCTTCCAGCGCTATGACGTGGAGGGCGTCACGGACGAGGCGTTCGAGCAGGCGAAGGGCATCATCTTCTCCGAGCCGAACGTGGACGAGCTTTACGATGAGGAGCTGCCGCAGATGGATGCGCGGCTGCTCGCCGTGGAATACCTGCCGGGCCAGTATGACCAGCGCGCGGACAGCGCCAGCCAGTGCCTCCAGCTGCTTTCTGCCGGAGGGGAGCGCCCGAAGGTCGCCTGCGCGAAGGTCTATGCGCTCTTTGGCGACGTGACCGCCGACCTCATGGACCGCGTCGCGAAGCACCTGATCAACCCGGTGGAGGCCCGCCGCGCCGGCATGGACAAGCCCGAGACGCTGGCCATGCACGCCGACGTGCCCGCGGACGTCGCCGTCATCGAGGGCTTCACGGCGATGGACGACAGGGCCCTGTGCGCGATGGTGCGCGACATGGGCATGGCGATGAGCGCCGAGGATCTGTGCTTCTGCCGCGACTACTTCCGCGACACCGAGAAGCGCGATCCCAGCCTGACCGAGCTGCGCGCGATCGACACCTACTGGTCCGATCACTGCCGCCACACCACCTTCCTGACCGCCATCGACGGGATCACCGTGGAGGACGGCCCCTTTTCCGCGCCCATCCGCGCGGCCTACGAGCTGTATATCGACACCCGCAGGGACGTCTACGGCGAGCGGAAGAAGGACGTCTCCCTGATGGACATGGCGACGCTGGGCGCGAAGGCCCTTCGCAGGCTCGGCAAGCTCGACGACCTCGACGCCTCCGACGAGATCAACGCCTGCTCGATCGTCGTGACGGCGAACGTCGATGGCAGGGACGAGCCGTGGCTGATCATGTTCAAGAACGAGACGCACAACCACCCGACGGAGATCGAGGGCTTCGGCGGCGCGGCGACCTGTCTGGGCGGCGCCATCCGCGACCCGCTCTCCGGCCGCAGCTACGTCTATCAGGCGATGCGCATCACCGGCTCCGGCGACCCGCGCGTGCCCTACAGCCGCACCCGCGAGGGCAAGCTCCCCCAGCGCCGCATCACCACGACGGCCGCGCAGGGCTACTCCAGCTACGGCAACCAGATCGGCCTGGCCGCGGGCAAGGTGCAGGAATACTATCATCCGGGCTTCGTGGCCAAGCGCATGGAGCTGGGCGCGGTCATCGCCGCGACCCCGCGCGACCACGTCCGCCGCGCGCAGCCCGCGCCGGGCGACGTCGTGATGCTGCTGGGCGGGCGCACCGGCCGCGACGGCTGCGGCGGCGCGACCGGCTCCTCCAAGGCGCACAACACGCAGTCCCTCTCGACCTGCGGCGCCGAGGTGCAGAAGGGCAACGCCCCGACCGAGCGCTGCATCCAGCGCCTGTTCCGCAGCGCGGAGTTCGCGCAGATGGTCAAGCGCTGCAACGACTTCGGCGCGGGCGGCGTGTGCGTCGCCGTGGGCGAGCTGGCCCCCGGCCTCGTCATCGAGCTCGACGCCGTGCCCAAGAAGTACGAGGGCCTCGACGGCACTGAGCTGGCGATCTCCGAGTCCCAGGAGCGCATGGCCTGCGTCATCGAGAAGGCGAACGTGGACCGCTTCATCCAGATGGCCTACGAGGAGAACCTCGAGGCGACGCAGGTCGCCGTGGTCACCGAGGAGGAACGGCTGGTCATGCACTGGCGCGGCAGGACGATCGTCGATCTCTCCCGCGCGTTCCTCGACACCAACGGCGTCACGCAGCACGCCACGGCGAGCGTCGCCGCGCCGGACGCGCGCGCGCCCTACCTGACCACCGAGCCGGACTTCGCCCGCGGCAAGACCGTGCGCGAGGCGTGGCTTTCGATGCTCGCCGACCTCAACATCTGCTCGCAGAAGGGCCTGGTCGAGCGCTTTGACGGCACCATCGGCGCGGGCACGATCCTCGCGCCCTACGGCGGCGCGTTCCGCGAGAGCCCGAACGAGGCGATGGCCGCGCTCATCCCGACCGAGGGCGAGACGACCACTGCGACGCTCATGAGCCACGGCTACGACCCGTACCTGAGCGAGTGGAGCCCGTTCCACGGCGCGGTCTATGCGGTCACCGAGTCGCTGGCGAAGATCTGCGCGGCGGGCGGCGACGTCTCCCGCGCGCGCCTGACCTTCCAGGAGTACTTCGAGAAGCTGGGCAAGGAGCCGTCTCGCTGGGGCAAGCCGGCGGCGGCGCTGCTGGGCGGTCTGTCCGCGCAGCTGGGCTTCGGCACGGCGTCCATCGGCGGCAAGGACTCCATGAGCGGCACGTTCGAGGACATCCACGTCCCGCCGACGCTCGTCTCCTTCGCCGTGAACGCGGTCGATGCGGGCCGGGTGATCTCCACCGACTTCAAGGGCGCGGATCACCGCGTGGCGCTGCTCTCCCTGCCGGTTGACGAGGCGCTCGTCCCGCAGTATGACAAGGCGCTCATGCTCTATGAGTCACTGCATCAGGCGATCCTGCGCGGCGACGTGATTGCCGCGCACACCGTGCGCCGCGGCGGCATCGCGGCGGCGGTCACGATGATGGCACTGGGCAGCCGCATCGGTGTGGAGCTGACGGGTGTTTCCCGCGAGGAGCTGTTCCTGCCGCGTTACGGCAGCATTGTCTGCGAGCTGGCGGAGGGCGCGCCCATCCCCGCGGGGCTGTCGATCATCGGCTTCACGTCCGTACATCCGGCGATCAACGCGCTGGGCGACACGCTCTCCCTCGCGGAGGCGCGCACGGCGTGGAGCGAGCCGCTGGAGAGCGTGTTCCCGACGAAGGCCGAGGGGCGCAGCACCACCGCGCCGTTCATGCCCTATGACCAGCGCAGCACGGCGCGTCCGGCGGTGCGCGTGGCGCGTCCGCGCGTGTTCATTCCGTCTTTCCCGGGTACCAACTGCGAGCTGGACAGCGCCAAGGCGTTCCGCCGCGCAGGCGCTGAGGTGGAGACGTTCGTCTTCCGCAACCTGACGGCGAAGGGCATCGAGGAGTCCGTCGAGGCGATTGTCCGCGGCATCGGCAACGCGCAGATCGTGATGCTGCCAGGCGGCTTCTCCGCGGGCGACGAGCCGGACGGCTCCGGCAAGTTTATCGCCACCGCGCTGCGCAATCCGCGCATCATGGAGGCGATCATGGAGCTGCTGGGGAAGCGCGACGGCCTGATGCTGGGCATCTGCAACGGCTTCCAGGCGCTCATCAAGCTGGGCCTCGTGCCCTACGGCGAGATCCGCACGCTGCGCGAGGACGACCCGACGCTGACCTTCAACACCATCGGCCGCCACGCGGCGACGCATGTGCGCACGGTCGTCTCCTCGGTCAAGTCCCCGTGGATGGCGGGCGTGAGCGTGGGCGACGTCCACGAGGTCGCCATCTCCCACGGCGAGGGCCGGTTCGTCTGCCGCGAGGGCCAGCTGCGCAGGCTGATGACGGGCGGCCAGATCGTCACGCAGTACGCCGCGCAGGACGGCCTGCCCGCGGCGCAGATGCCGTTCAACCCGAACGGCTCCTACTGGGCGGTCGAGGGCATCTGCTCGCCGGACGGGCGCGTGCTGGGCAAGATGGGCCATAGCGAGCGCATCGGCGCGCACGTCGCCAGCAACATTCCGGGCAACAAGGATCAGAAGATCTTCGAGTCCGGCGTGGCCTACTTCCTGTAATGCGATTCGCATCGTACGCATTCAGGCACAACAAGTCCCGAAAATGCACAGGATGCGTGAAAAGGGGGACGCTTCGCCGGCGCGGAGCGTCCCCTTTTGCGCGCCCTTCGGCTGGACAGTTTCCAAAACGAGGGGCTTTGGATTGACCGGCATATAAAGAGAACGCCGTTTCAGCGCAAAGAGGTTGATTTTGCCGGAGCTTTCATGTATAATGCGCATTACATTATCGCTGCAGTACGCTGCTGCGAAAACCGCAGGTGCGAGGAGGAGTAACGCATTGAATACCGGAAAATGGCGCGTGTTTTCGCGCACGGCGGCACTGCTGTGCGCGTTTTGTTTGGCCCTTTGCGGCACGGCGCGGGCACAGGCGTTCACGGTGACGGAGCCTGAGCTGATCGCCGAGGAGGAGGGCGCGGGCATCAGCGTGCGCGTGGAGCGCTATCGGGTGAACACGACGAAATGCTATGTCGCGCGCGTGCGCATCGACGACGCCTCGCAGCTGCGCACGGAGCCGGCCTATGCCTTCGACCGCGATCAGACCGCGGAGGTCAGCAGCATCGCCCGCCGCACCGGCGCGATCCTGGCGATCAACGGTGACTACTTCAGCTATCAGAACGGCGGCTACATGATCCGCGGCGGCGTGCAGTACTGCAGCAGCCCGATCGAGGGGCGCGACGTGCTGCTCATCGACGGCAACGGCGACTTCACCATCGTGCAAAACGCCACGGCCGAGAGCCTCGCCGCGTATGCGGACAGCGGCATTGTCGATTCGTTCAACTTCGGCCCGGGGCTCGTGGTGAACGGCCAGGTGCTCGAGGAATACGACGCCAAGTACAACGCGGGGGCCAAGCAGCGCCAGCGCAGCTGCATCGCGCAGGTGGAGCGCGGAAAGCTCGAATACCTCTGCATCTGCTGCGAGGGCCCGGTGGAATCGGAGAACGGCGGGCTGACGATGACGCAGTTCGCGCAGTTTGTGCTGGGGCTGGGCGTGGAGAACGCCTATAACCTGGACGGCGGCGACTCCACGGCGCTCGTCTACAGGGGTGAAAAGCTCAACGCGCCCGACAACCGCAACCACCGCCCGATCAGCGACATCATCTACTTCGCCGCGGCGGACGCCGGGGAGGCGGAATGATGTATACCGCGTACTGGGCGGCGGTGGCCGCGTCGGCGGCGCTGTCCCTGCTCGCGCTGCGCGCCGGCCTGCGGCGCGCGGGCTTTCCGCAGCGGACGTTTGCCTGCCTGGCGGTGCTGAGCGTGCTGCTGGGCGCCCTCGGGGCGCGGGCGTATTACCTGCTGGCGCACGACGTGGTCCGGGGCTTTTCCGGCAGCCTGCCGGCGCTGCTCACCGCAAAGCCCTATGAGCTGGCGATGGGCGGCGCGCTGCTGGGCGTGCTGGCGGCGCTGCCCGTGACGGCGCGGCTGACGCGCTGCGCGGCCGGTCCGCTGGCCGATGCGCTGGCGCCCGCGGGGCTGCTGATGATCGCGCTCGCCCGCGCGGCGGAGTGCCTGGCGGATTTCGGCTGGGGCCGCGTGATCGGGACGGAGGCGCTGCGGCGCATCCCGTTCGGCGTGCAGGATGCGTTTGGCGAGTGGCACTGCGCGGTGTTCTGGCTGGAGGCGCTGTGCGCGCTTGGCGTGCTGCTGGCCGTGCTGCATCGGGGTGAGGGGCGCTTTTCGCTGGCGCTGCTGATGTGGGCGGCGACGCAGATCGTCTGCGAGAGCCTGCGCGCGGAGACGCTGCGCTGGGGCTTTGTGCGCGTGCAGCAGGTGCAGTGCGCCGTGATGATGCTCTGCGTGCTGATGCTGCGCACCGGCAGGCGACGGGGGCATGTGCCGGCCGGGGCCTGGGCGGCGTTTGCCTTCGGAGCGGCGGCGGTGGTGCTGATGGAGTTTGCGCTGGACAAGTCGGACTGGCCGCACGTTCTGTGCTATGCGGTCATGGCGCTGGCCTCGGCGGCGATGGCTGCGGCGGTCCACGCCGCGCGGCCGGGAAAAGGGGAGGTGTGTGCGCGATGCGGCGGATGATCGCGCTGATGGCGATGCTTGCGGCGATGCTGCTGAGCGGGACGGCCTGCGCGCAGACGGTGACGGGCTTCGGCCTGACGGTGCCGGACACGGCGACGGCCATCGACCTGGGCGAAGCCCGGGTGACGGACGTCGATGCGCTGGCGGCATTTCTGCGCGGGCTGCCTACGCTGGAGAACGTGGACATGTACGAGAGCGCGCTGACGAAGGAACAGATGGCGTACCTGTCGGAGGCATTCCCGCAGATCACCTTCGGCTGGACGCTGCGCATCGCCGAGCACACCGTGCGCACGGACGCGACGGCGTTCTCCACGCTGCACAACCACAGCTCGCGGGAGCACACGAGCGAGGACTTCGAGGTGCTGCGCTATTGCAAAAGCCTGCTGGCGCTCGACCTGGGGCACAACGCGATCACGGACATCAGCTTTCTTTCGGACCTGCCGAACCTGCGCGTGCTGATCCTGGGGCGCAACCGGGTGGAGGACATCTCTGTGCTCGCGCAGCTGACGCAGCTGGAATACGCGGAGCTGTTCAGCAACCGCATCACGGACCTGACGCCGCTTTCGGGGCTCGAGCATCTGATCGACCTGAACCTGACGAACAACCCGATCCGGGACTTCACGCCGATCGAGGGGCTGACGGGGCTGCGGCGCCTCTGGTGCGGCATGAACGGGCATGTGACGCGCAGCGTGGTCAGCGCGCTGACCGCGGCGCTGCCGGACTGCGAGATCGACAGCGAGAGCCACCCGACCGGCGGCACCTGGCGCACGCATCCGAACTACACCGTCATCAACACGATGTTCACGACGGGGACGTACATCCCGTTTGAAACAGGGACGGACTGATTTTTTGCATAGCTGCTTTCGTGCGCGCGTAGCGGACCCGGACGGGCAGTTACCACAGGGCCCGAACCGGTCTGGAAGCCGGCTGCGATCGGCCATGCAGGAACACAGGCACATCAAAACAGCCCCGCAGGGCGTCTTCTCTGCGGGGCTGCTGATATTTGGCGGCTATGTCCGGAGCTCATATCCGTATTCGCACAGCGTCAGGCGCTCGTCGATGACCTCGCGATAGACGCCGCCCGCGCGGACAAAGCCGTTCTTTTCGTACAGCCGGATGGCGGAATTCCATGGCGGTCAGGTCCTTTCGGGTGAATCGGCCTGCGGTGCGGCTTCGCGCAGTGCGCGGCGCGAGAAGGCCAGCGGGCGGTGGAACGGCAGGCGGCTCAGGCGCACGAAGACCGCATCGCCGGACACGCGCACGGACAGCTGCGCGGCATGAGCGCGCTTTGCGCCGTCCCCCTGCGAGAGGAAGACGGAGGTCGGCCCGTCCTCGGGCAGGAGGCCGGAGCGCTCGAGCGCGGCGAGCACGCGGAATATGTTTTCCCTGCTGGGTTTCATGTGAGGTCTCCCTTCGGAACAGATGGTGCATCATAAATTGTTTCGCGAAGACGGCGCATTTTCCTGCCGACGGGGATTGCATTTTGCGCGCGTTTCGCGTATCATGGGCATGGAAATGAGCGGCAACGGCCTGTTCATCCCGCCAATGGGCGCAAGGGCCGGGCTTTGCATCGCGATACATCAAGCAAAAGGAGAGCTGAACATGGACATCAAGCAGGAAGCGCTGAAAAAGCACTATGAATGGAAGGGCAAGCTGGAAATCGCACCGCGCGTGCACGTCAGAAACAGCGAGGATCTCTCCCTGGCCTATACGCCGGGCGTCGCCGAGCCGTGCCTGGCGATCCGCGACGACTATACCAAGAGCTTTGAGCTGACCCGCCGGGCGAACATGGTCGCCGTCATCACCGACGGCACCGCCATCCTCGGCTTGGGCGACATCGGCCCGGAGGCCGGCATGCCCGTCATGGAGGGCAAGTGCGTGCTCTTCAAGGAGTTCGCGGGCGTCGACGCGTTCCCTATCTGCATCCGCAGCAAGGACGTCGATGAGCTGGTGCGCACGATCTACCTGATTTCCGGCAGCTTCGGCGGCATCAACCTCGAGGACATCGCCGCGCCGCGCTGCTTCGAGGTCGAGCGCAGGCTCAAGGAGCTGTGCGACATCCCCGTCTTCCACGACGATCAGCACGGTACGGCCGTCGTCGTCGCGGCGGCGCTGCTCAACGCGCTGCGCGTGGTTGGAAAGACGATGGAGAGCGCGCGCGTGGTCATCAACGGCGCGGGCAGCGCGGGCGTGGCCATCGGCCGCCATCTGCTGAACCTCGGCGTCCGGGACCTGATCCTCGTCGACCGCTTCGGCATCATCTGCGAGGGCATGGAGGGCCTCAACCCCGCGCATGAGGAGATGAGCCGCATCACAAACCCGCGCCACCTGACCGGCATGCTGGCGGACGCCATGCGCGGCGCGGACGTGTTCATCGGCGTGAGCGCGCCGGGCGTGGTTACGCGCGAGATGGTCGCGAGCATGAACGCGGGCGCGTGCGTCTTCCCGATGGCCAACCCCGTGCCGGAGATCCACCCGGACGAGGCGCTGGCGGCGGGCGCGGCGGTCGTCGGGTGCGGCCGCAGCGACTACAAGAACCAGATCAACAACGTGCTGGCCTTCCCGGGCATCTTCCGCGGCGCGCTCGACTGCCGCGCGAAGGACATCAACGAGGAGATGAAGATGGCCGCCAGCTACGCGATTGCGAACCTCGTCTCCCCGGAGGAGCTCTCCGCGGACTACATCATCCCCAAGGCATTTGACAAGCGCGTGGGTCCGGCGGTGGCCGCCGCTGTGGCCGAGGCCGCGCGGCGCACGGGCGTGGCGAGGATCTGATGGTATTTCCGAACCATAACGAGCCATAGGCGCGAAGCGAAGAAGGGTCAAGGGGCTAAGCCTCTTGCGGGTTCTGGGGCGGCGCCCCGGGCAGGTCCGGGCAGCACCCGGCATCACCTCATCGCGAAGCGATACCTGACGGGGATGACCTGAAGGCCCCGGGCTGATTCCCAAACCGCCCGCACTGCCTGAAACTGACTTTTTCCCGCGAAGCCTTGTATTTCATAGGAAAATGGTGTACAATAATCAGTCGGAATCCATGTTTCCGGCTGATTGACGCGGCAGGTAAGCTCCGGGGATGATTGAAGGGGCCGCAGCCCCTTCAAATGCAATCCGCAGCGGCGGCATGTACGCCGCGAGGAGCGGCTGCAAGCCGCTTCCGCTATCATTTGGAGTGTGCCCAAAGGGCGCGCGAGAAATGATGTTTTCCCGGCGCAGGGATGCGGATGCAGACCTGCGACGATGAGAGTAATCAGTCGGAATCCCGTATTCCGGCTGATTTTTGTTTGCTTTGGTTTGAAACCCATAAGGAGATGTGAACCATGACCAAGATTGATATTTTTTCCGGCTTCCTCGGCGCGGGCAAGACCACGCTCATCAAGAAGCTGCTGAAGGAAGCCCTCTCCGGCGAGAAGGTCGTCCTGATTGAAAACGAGTTCGGCGAGATCGGCATCGACGGCGGCTTCATGAAGGAGGCCGGCATCCAGGTGACGGAGATGAACTCCGGCTGCATCTGCTGCTCGCTGGTGGGAGACTTCGGCAAGGCCCTCAAGCAGGTCATCGACCAGTATCACCCCGACCGCATCCTCATCGAGCCGTCCGGCGTGGGCAAGCTCTCGGACGTCATCCGCGCCGTGGAGGGCGTGGAGAAGGACATCCCCGAAGCACGGATGGGCAGCTTCGTGACCGTCGCGGACGCGATGAAGTGCCGCATGTACGTCAAGAACTTCGGCGAGTTCTTCCTCAACCAGATCGAGTACGCGGGCACCATCCTGCTCTCCCGCACCCAGAAGCTGAGCCAGGAGAAGCTGCAGGCCGCCATCGACCTGCTGCGCGAGCACAACGGGAAGGCCCGCATCATCACCACGCCTTGGGATGAGCTGACCGGTGCGCAGATCCTCGCCGCGATGGAGGACGACCACAGCCTCGCCGAGGACATGCTGGCGACCGTCATGGCGGAGCATGCTGCGCATGACGATGATGACGACGATGACGACGACGAGTGCTGCCACCATCACCACCATCATGATCATGACGGCGATGACGAGGATGAGCACGAGCATCACCATCATCACGACGATGATGAGGATGAGCACGAGCACCACCATCATCACGACGATGACGAGGATGAGCACGAGCACCACCATCATCACGACCACGACGATGACGAGGATGAGCACGAGCATCATCATCACCATTACGACGAGAACGGCGTGTGCAGCTGCGGCCATCACCATGAGCACGGCCACCATCACGCCGACGAGGTGTTCACCTCCTGGGGCGTGGAGACGATCCGCTCGTTCACCGAGGCAGAGCTTTCGAAGATGCTCACTGCGCTCGACGGCGATACCTACGGCGTCGTGCTGCGCGCCAAGGGCATCGTGCCCTGCACGGACGGCGGCTGGATTCACTTCGACTACACCCCGGGCGAGCAGAACATCCGCTGCGGCGGCGCGGACGTCACGGGCCGCCTGTGCGTGATCGGCTCCAAGCTCGACGAGAAGGGCCTTGCGGCGCTCTTCGGCGTGTAACGGGAGGACAGTATGGCGATTCCGGTTTATCTGTTCGCGGGCTTCCTTGAAAGCGGCAAGACCTCCTTCATCGCCAGCGTGCTGCTCGACCCGGGCTTCACCCGCGATGAGCACACGCTGATCATCCAGTGTGAGGAGGGCATGGAGGAATACGAGCCCGCGATGCTCAAAAAGACCCATTCCGTCGTCGAGTGCATCGAGGACGAGGATGAATACAACGAGGACACGCTGCGCGCGTTCGTGCGCAAGCATCACCCCGACCGCGTCATCGTCGAGATGAACGGCATGTGGGACCTCGACGCGGCGCTCTCGCGCACGCCGAAGGTGATGGAGGTCTACCAGATCATCACCACGGTGAACGCGGAGACGTTCGAGCTCTACGCCAAGAACATGGGCCAGCGCATGCTCCAGCACATCACGGACGCGGACATGGTCGTCTTCAACCGCGCGACGGAGGAGACGCGCCAGCTCATCCGCGACCGCAACGTGCGCAGCATGAACCCGCAGGCGTCGCTCTACTTCGAAAACGACGACGGCACCAGCGAGGACTACGGCGCGGGCATGCCGCCGCCCTACGACATGGACGCCCCGATCGTCACCATCGAGGACTGGCAGTTCGGAACGTTCTATCTGGACGCCTCCGAGAACCCGGAGAACTACGACGGCAAGACCGTGCGCTTCAAGGGCTACATCTACCGCGGGCGCAATATCGGCAAGGACGAGTACGTGCCGGGCCGCATGGCGATGGTCTGCTGCGCGGAGGACGTGCGGTTCGTGGGCTTCATCGCCAATTCGAACGGCCTGCCGATTCCCCCGGCGAAGTCCTGGCAGATGATCACCGCGCGCGTGGCGGCGGAGGAGCGCAGGCAGTACAAGGGCGTCGGCCCGGTGCTCTACGTCACCGAGGTCACCCCGTGCGACCCGCCGGAGGAAGAGGTCGTCACGTTCAACTGACATGCGCTCAAATGCTTAAAACAGCGCGAAGCGAAGTGGGGTCAAGGGGATCGGAGCCTGCCGCCGCCAGTGGCGGATGAAGGCAGGCGGAGCATCGGAAATCGCAAGGAGCGCCATTTTGGCGCGACTATGCGAGTTTCCCGGACTCAGTCCCTGGTGGGGTCAAGGGGCAAAGCCCCCCTTGGCGGGTTTTAGGGCGGCAGCCCGAACGTTCATTCATACGGAAAGGAAACCGAAGCATTGACAAGCCTTGACGAAAACAGGATCATCGCCAGCGACCTGTGCTACGCCTATCCCGAGGCGGAAAAGCGCGCCGTGGACCGCGTGTCCATGCGCGTCAAAAAGGGCGAGTTTCTGGCGATCCTCGGACATAACGGCAGTGGAAAATCCACGCTCGCCAAGCTCTTCAACGCCCTGTACGTGCCCAGCGCGGGCAGCGTCTGGGTCTGCGGGCTGGATACCAGGGACGACGACCTCGTCTTCGACATCCGCCAGCATGCCGGCATGGTCTTCCAGAACCCCGATAACCAGATCGTCGCCACCGTCGTGGAGGAGGACGTCGCCTTCGGCCTGGAGAACAACGGCGTCCCCGCGCCCGAAATCCGCGTGCGCATCGACGACGCCCTGCGCGCCGTGAACATGGAGCAGTACGCCAAAAAGGCGCCGCACATGCTCTCCGGCGGCCAGAAGCAGCGCGTGGCCATCGCCGGCGTGCTGGCGATGAAGCCCGACGTGATCATCCTCGACGAATCGACGGCCATGCTCGATCCCAGCGGCCGGCGCGAGGTGATGAACACCGTGCACCGCCTCAATCGCGAGGAGGGCATCAGCGTCGTCATCATCACGCACTACATGGCCGAGGCCGCCACGGCGGACTACGTCATCGTCATGGACGAGGGCAAAATCGCCATGAGCGGCACCCCGCGCGAGGTCTTCACCAAGGTGGAGAAGATGCGTGCGCTGGGCCTTGACGTGCCGGAGATGACCGACCTGGCGCATATGCTGCGCGGGGACGGCGTCGCCGTGCGCGCGGACATCCTGACAGTGGACGAGATGGTGGAGGAAGTATGCCGATTGTCATCGAACACCTGAACTATGTATACATGTCCGGCGGCCCGTATGAGACGCACGCGCTCGACGACGTCAGCCTGACCATTGAGGACGGCGAGTTCGTCGGCCTCATCGGCCACACCGGCAGCGGAAAATCGACGCTCGTGCAGCACCTCAACGGGCTGCTGCTGCCCACCAGCGGCACCATCACCGTGGACGGCCTGAACATCGCCGACAAGGCGACCGACCGGCGCGCCATCCGCCGCAAGGTCGGGCTGGTGTTCCAGTATCCGGAGAACCAGCTCTTCGAGGAGACGGTCGAAAAGGACATCGCCTTCGGCCCGAAGAACCTCGGCCTCGATGACGCGGAGATCGCCCGGCGCGTGAAGGGCGCCATGCGCAAGGTGGCGCTCGATTACGACGCGCTGCATGAGCGCTCAGTCTTCGAGCTCTCCGGCGGCCAGATGCGCCGCGTGGCCATCGCCGGCGTGCTGGCGATGGAGCCGCGCACGCTGGTGCTCGATGAGCCGTGCGCGGGCCTCGATCCGCGCGGCCGCGAGGAGATCCTCGGTCTCATCCGCGATCTGCACCGGGATACCGGCGCGACGATCGTGATGGTCAGCCACTCGATGGACGACGTGGCCTCGCTGGCCGAGCGTGTGATCGTCATGAACCACGGCAGGGTGGCGATGGACGGCGCGCCGCGCGAGGTCTTCTCCCGCGGGGCGGAGCTGCGCGCCATCGGCCTCGACGTGCCGCAGGCCGTGCTGCTGGCGGACAAGCTGCGCGAGCGCGGCTTTGATGTGCCGCAGGGCGTCTACCGCGTCGAGGAGATCAAGGCCGTTATCGAGGGCATCGTTGGGAAGGGGGCGCGCGCATGCTGAACGACATCACGCTGGGCCAGTACTTCCCGGGCGATTCGCCGGTCCACCGCATGGACCCGCGTATGAAGCTCATCCTGACCATCGCCTACATCGTCGGCGTGTTCTTCATCGGAAACCTGCCGGGCTACCTGCTGGCGCTCGCGTTCCTCTACATCGTCGTGCGCATTTCCGGCATCAGCTTCAAGTATCTGCTCAAGGGCGTCAGGCCCCTGCGCTTCATCATTCTCTTCACGTTCATCCTGAACCTGTTCTTCGTGCAGGGAGAAACGCCGCTCATCGACATCGGCTTCATCCACATCACGCGCGAGGCGCTGCGCAACGCGATCTTCTTCGCGCTCCGCCTGATCTTCCTGGTGATGGGCACCTCCGTGCTCACGCTGACGACCAGCCCCATGCAGCTGACCGACGGCCTGGAGCGCCTGCTGCGCCCGCTGCAAAAGATCCACTTCCCGGCGCATGAGCTGGCGATGATGATGACCATCGCGCTGCGCTTCATCCCGACGCTGCTGGAGGAGACGGACAAGATTCAGAAGGCGCAGATGGCCCGCGGCGCGGACTTCGAGTCCGGCAACCTGATCACCCGCGCGAAGGCGATGATCCCGCTGCTGGTGCCGCTGTTTGTGAGCGCGTTCCGCCGGGCGAACGAGCTGGCGATGGCCATGGAGGCGCGCTGCTACCGCGGCGGCGACCACCGCACGCGCCTGCGCGAGCTCAAGTACACGCGCCTGGACGTTTACGGCGCGCTGGCGACGGTCGTGTACATTGCGCTGATCGTCGTGGAGGGGCGCCTCCTTGGATAAGCTGACGCTGGTGCCGAAGCACCGGCCCAGCGCGGCGGACCATCCGCCCGAGGGGCAGCGGCGCTTCCGGCTGATCGTCGAGTACGACGGCACGGCCTACTGCGGCTGGCAGCGGCAGATCAACGGGCCGAGCGTGCAGGCGGTGCTGGAGGATGCGCTCACGGCGCTCACGCATGCGCCGGTCAGCGTCACCGGCTCCAGCCGCACGGACGCGGGCGTGCACGCGCTGGCGCTGTGCGCGCACTTTGACAGCGCGACGCGCATCCCGCCGGAAAAGCTGGCCTTTGCGCTCAACACGATGCTCCCGCCGGACGTGCGCATCCGCGAAAGCGGTCCCGCGCCGGAGGGCTTTCACGCGCGCTACGGGGCCTGCGGCAAGGTCTACCGCTACGTCTTTGACAACGCGCGCCACGCGCACGCCGTGGGGCGGCAGTATGCCGCACATGTGCCCATGCCGATGGACGCAGCGCGTATGGACGCGGAGGCGCAGGCGCTGTGCGGCACGCACGACTTTGCAGCGTTCGCCGCGAGCGGCTCCGTAGCCAGGAGCACGGTGCGCACGATCTACCGCGCGCAGGTGCGCCGCGACGGCGACCGCGTGTCGCTGACGGTGCTGGGCGATGGCTTCCTCTATAACATGGTGCGCATCATCGCCGGGACGCTCATGGAGGTGGGCACCGGCAAGCGGGAGCCGGGCGCCATCGCCCGGGCGATCGGGACGGGCGACCGGCTCGCCCTCGGGCAGACCGCGCCCGCGCAGGGGCTGACGCTCTGCGCCGTGCTCTATGCGGGCGAGGAGGAACGTGCGCTGGCCTTCTTTGATGAGGAGGCGCTGCGGAAGCAGCCGTGCGGCGGGCAATGACTTGACGCGCGCGCACGGATACGATAAGATAAGAACCACACAGCGTACCGCCGCGAGAATCGGCGCGAACGATTGCTGGGCGACGGCGCAGCCCTCTGCGCATAGGATAGCTCGGATTGCCGAGACTGTCTGGGGGGATGCGCGTGAATCAGGCGATCGAGCGCAGGGTCATCGCGGCGGCCGAGTATATCGCCGCTACGGGCGCGACGGTGCGCGCCGCAGCCAGGGTGCTGGGCGTTTCGAAGTCCACCGTGCACAAGGATATGGAGACGCGGCTTGCGCAGCTCTCCGAGCCGCTGTATCGGGAAGTGGCCGCAGTCTTCGCCCGCAACAAGGCGCAGCGCCATCTGCGCGGCGGCGAGGCGACCCGAAGGCGCTATGCGCGGCTCAGGGAACACAACATCTGACCGGGAGGTACCCATGTTTGGAGTCGATGAACTGGGAATGGATCTGGGCACATCCATGTCGCACATCGTGGTGCGCGGCAAGGGCATCGTCCTGAGCGAGCCGGCTTATGTCGCCTATGACAGGCAGACGCGCGACGTCGTCGCCGTGGGCGAGCAAGCGCGCCGGATGTACGGGCGCACGCCCGCGGGCCTCGTCGTGGAGCAGCCGCTGCGCGAGGGGCGCATCCGCAGCTTTGACCTGCTAAGCAAGATGCTGCGCTACTTCATGCGCAAGGTGGTCGGCAAGCGCGCGGCGTTCCGGCCGCGCATCCTGCTGGCGCTGCCAGGCGGCATGGCCCCCAGCGAGCGGCAGACGCTCGTGGACGTGATGGTCGATGCGGGTGTGCGCAGCGTGGTGCCGGTGGATGAGAGCGTGGCTTCGGCTATCGGCGCGGGCATGCGCATTGACCAGCCCTACGGCCGCATGAACATCGACGTGGGCGGCGGCCGCACCAATGTCTCCGTCTTCTCCTTCGGGCATCAGATCGTCTGGGACATTCTGGGCGTGGGCGGCGACAGATTTGACGACGCCATCATCGACTATGTGCGCAAGAAGCACAACCTGCTCATCGGCGCGCGCACGGCGGAGGAGCTCAAGATCAACATCGGCGCGGCGCGCATGCGTGGGGCGAATCTGACGATGGACGCCTGCGGGCGCAGCCTGGTCACCGGCCTGCCGCGCGCGGTGACGGTCAGCTCCGAGGAGATGATCGAGGCGCTCGACGAGGCGCTGCGCGAGCTGCTGGGCGCGCTGCACCGCATCATCGAGCGCACGCCGCCCGAGCTGGCCAGCGACATCTTCGACGAGGGCATCACGCTCTCCGGCGGCGGCGCGCAGCTCTATGGGCTTGAGGAGGTGCTCAGCGACCAGCTTCGCATCCGCGTGACGCTGGCCGACGAGCCCGCGCTGTGCGTGGCGCACGGCCTGAGCGCGCTGATCGACGACCCGGATCAGTACGAGAACATCGACCTGATCTCCGGCAGCCGCAGCGACATCATCGAGCCGGCATAAGCGGACGCGCCCTAAACTGTTTCTATTCCAAATTGCTTTCTTACTCAGTAAATCCTTCTGTAAAGCTCCGGCCTCGGGCGCAAAGCAACGGGATTTACAACACTTCGTCGGTGATGCAACCGGCATCATGCCGGTTTAGGCGCGAAGCGAAGAAGGGTCAAGGAGCTAAGCCCCTTGCGGGGTCTGGGGCGGCGCCCCAGGCAGGTTTGGGCGGCAGCC
>CAMENN010000060.1 GCA_945928315.1 uncultured Clostridia bacterium | reverse complement strand
AGGTGTTCTTCGGTGTTGCACTTGCTTGACAATCTACCAGTGCCCCTTGACCCCATTTCGCTTCGCGCTTAGGAATGCAATTTAGAATGAAATCAGTATCAATCGTAGGCTGCTACGCAGCTTGCTCTGAGACTGCGTTTTCTCTGGCTGCTTTTTGGGGCTGCCGCCCCAAAACCTGTCTGGGGTTCCAACCCAGTTCCCGCAAGGGGCAGTCCCCCTTGACCCCGCTTCGCGCCGTATAAAGCATGTAGACGCAAAACAGGTTTACCGCTTTCCGCCCGACTGCGCATAGCCCACACGCATGACGATACCCTGCGGATAATCGCCGAACCGCTCGCCGAAGAGGTTGAGTCCGCCGACGTGCCCGGCATGCTCGTCCACGCCGACGCGCAGGGAGATATAGTTCCCGTCCGCCAGATGCAGATCGGACAGGCGGACGCCGGAGAGCGGCTCGCCATCGAGCGTGGAGCCGTTTTCGTCCACGCGCCAGGTCTTGAGCAGGCCGAACTGGGAAGCCGTCTCGCTCCACCAGGAGGGGTTCAGCCGGCCGCGTCGTCCGCCGTAGTCGCCGGGGCTGACCCACGCGCCGAGGGCATGGCCGTTGACAGCGACGCCGATGTCGCTCTGCCAGTCGTCGCGGTAGAGCGGCGCGTTGGAGGAGAGCTCCATGGAGAACTCCAGCCATTCCACCTGCGCGGGATCGATCTCGCCGAGCGAAAAGCGGTATTCCACATAGCCGCTCCGGAACCAGAGCAGCTGCGCCTGCGCGCGGTCCGGGTGATAAAAGGCCCGGGGCATGTTGCACTCGCCGATCCAGGCGTGCTCGGAGACCAGGCCGCACTCCGGCCGGATGCCCTCCGCGCAGGAATAGCTGCCGATGGGCAGCTGGAGCGTCAGCGCGTTGAGGCCGTCCTGCATGTCCGGCACCAGCCGCATGCTCACCGAGTCCACGCGATGGGAGCAGAGCTTCATTGCTCCGCGGATGCCGGGCTGAATCTCCGCGTTGATCAGGCCGGCCTCCTCCAGCTGGCGCACGTTCAGCGCCGCCGTGGAGACGGGCAGCTCCAGCGCCTCGGCCAGCTCGTTGACGTTCATCGAGCGCGTGCTCAGCAGCGCGATCATCCGCACGCGCATCGGGGAGGAGAGCGCCTTGGCGATCGGGCACAGGCGCTCCAGCTCGCTCAGGGAGAGACTGATATGACGGCTTTCATCGGAAAAAGGCATGATGAACGCCTCCTTTGCTTATGCTGTGGAAATGGATTCACATACGGAAGTGTCTGCCACATTATAAATCATAACAGATCAAATGGCAAGCGGAAATTTTGTAGAATTTGCGAAAATCCACGAAAACAACGCACCGCTTCCGTGTGGAGAAGCGGTGCGCTGGGTGTGAATGGGAAAAGCTCAGTATTCGGCCTTCATCAGGCGCTCAAACGCGTCGAGGGAGCGGACCACCTTGTCCGTGTCCGTGCAGTAGGCGATGCGGAAATAGCCCGGCACGCCGAAGGAATCGCTGGGCACGAGCACAAGGCCGTATTTCAGGGCCTTCTTGCTGAAGGCGGTGGCGTCGGCCTCCGGAGCCTTGGGGAACATGTAGAACGTGCCGCCGGGACGCACGATCTCAAAGCCGAGCTTCGTCAGCCCGTCGTAGAGGATGTTCATGTTCGTCTCGTACACGGAGAGGTCGGCGGTCAGGTCGCATACGTCCGCAACGGCGAGCTGGATCACCGAGGACGGGCAGTTGTGGCCAATGCCGCGGGAGATCTGGCCGCACATGTTCACCAGCAGCCCCGAGACGCCGCTGTGCGGGTTGACCGCGACGTAGCCGATGCGCTCGCCCGGCAGGGACAGGGACTTTGAATAGGAGTAGCAGGAGATCGTGCGCGGATAGAAGCAGGAGACGTAGGGCGTCTCCCCGCCGTCAAAGACGATCTCGCGGTAGGGCTCGTCGGAGATGAGCCAGATCTCATGGCCGAACTGCTTCTCCTTAGCGGTGAGAATGTCGGCCAGCTGCCGGAGCGTCTGCGCGGAATAGACCGCGCCGGAGGGGTTGTTTGGCGTGTTGACGAGCACGGCCTGCACGTCGGCGGTCAGCATCTCCTCGAGCGCGTCGAAGTTGATCTGGAAGTCGCTCGTGCGCGCGGGCACGACGCGCAGCTGCGCGCCGGAGGAGAGGTTCACATACGGCCTGTACTCCGGAAAGAACGGCGCGAAGGTGAGGATGGTGTCCCCCGGCGAGGTGACCAGGCGGAAGGCGTGGGCCAGCGCGCCCGCCGCGCCGCTGGTCATGAAGATGTCGTCCGCGGTGTAGGGCAGGCCGAAGCGGCGGCGCAGCGAGGCCGCGATCTTCTCGCGCACGGACGGGATGCCCAGGCTCGGGCTGTAGCCGTGCACGGCCATGGAGCTCTGCGTGTTCAGCAGCTCGATGACCCGGTCGTTGAACGCCTGCGGGACGGGCACGGACGGGTTGCCCAGGCTGAAGTCGAAGATGTTCTCCGGCCCCAGCTCGGCGCTGACGTCGTTGGCGTATTCGTTCAGCTCGCGGATGACGGATTTGTCGCTGAGCATGGATTTGTACAGCTCGGAAATCAAGGGGATGCCTCCTTTGAAGATGAATGATGCGGAGCCGACCCGGATGGCGCAGCATGCGCCCGTTTGGGCGGGGACCGGAATGCGCATATGCAGGGAAGGGACGTTCCTTATTCGGATGGAATATATATACTGCAAATTCAACAGATTGTCAAGGGGTTTTGACCCCAGGAGAGACAGGGCGGGCGGGTCGCTGTTTCCGGTGCGGCAGAAGGCGGCCATGCAGGCATCGGGAGGCTTTTCCGCTGCTCCGTCCGCCAGAAACGCCGGCTGCCGGCGTATGAGAATGGTTGGAATCTGAAAAATGCATGCTTGCGAATGAAATTGGTCCATTTCGGCGCGATTAATTCAGAGTTTTATGAAAAAGTTGTTTTGTTTTGAATGCCGGATAATATGATACTGCATTTTATGCAGAGCTATGGTATGATGAGGTCATTCACATCTCTGCGGACAAGGCTGCATGGATGATTCCCAGGGAAAGGACGGAAGCCGGCTCATGAAAAAATACATCATTCGCCGGATACTCAGCGGTATCCTGACCATTTTCATCGTCTTCACGCTGACATTCATCCTGATCAAATCTGCGCCGGGCGATCCCATCCGGACGCTGATCGGGCAGGACAACGATGACCCTGTCCTGCAGGCCGCCCTTGAGGAGAAGTGGGGGCTCAACAAGAGCCTGCCCGAGCAGTATTTCGCCTATCTGTCCAATGCCGTACAGGGCGATCTGGGCACCTCCATCATCTATGAACGCTCTGTCAACGAGATGATCTCCGAAAAGGTCGGAGCCACCGTGCTGCTTGGCCTGACCTCGGCGATTCTGGCACTCATCATCGGCACGACGCTGGGCATCCTCGCCGCGCGCCACGAGGGCTCCGCCTACGATACGATCACCTCCGTGACCACCTACACGATGAACTCCGTCCCTTCCTTCTGGCTGGGCCTCATGTTCATCATCCTCTTTTCGACAAAGCTGGGCTGGCTGCCCTCCTATGGCATGACCACCGCCCGCAAGAACTATGAGGGCTGGGCCTATGTCGTGGATGTGATGCGCCACATGGCGCTGCCCATCCTCACGCTGACGATGGTGACCATGCCCAAATACTTCCGCACGGCCAAGTCCTCCGTGCTGCAGGTGATGAACGAGGACTTCATCACGACGCTGCGCGCCACGGGCATGAGCGAAAAGAAGATCTTTTCCAAATACGTCTTCCGCAACGCAATCCTTCCCACCATCACCATCTTCGGCATCACCATGGCCTATCTGATCACGGGCGTATCGCTCATCGAGGTCGTGTTTTCCTGGCCCGGCATGGGCCGGCTGGTGCTCACCGCCATCAACCAGCGTGACTATCCCACGCTCCAGGGCATCTATCTGATCATGTCCGTATCGATCGCCGTGGTCATGATTCTGGTGGACATCATCTACGCCGTTTTCGACCCGCGCATCCGCTATGATTAAGGAGAGTCACGCATGACGAAGATTCAGAAGGCGCTACGCGCCATTGTCAGCGACAAGCAACTGCTCTTTGGTCTGATCGGCATCGCCGTTCTGCTGCTGATCATTCTCTTCCAGGACGTGCTGGAAACCCATGACCCCTACGATTACGGCCCGGACTCGCTCGCCGCGCCCGGCATAAACGGGCATCTGCTGGGCACCAACAAGCTCGGTCAGGATGTGTACAGCATGCTGATTGCGGGCGTGAGCACCTCGCTCAAGGTTGCCCTGATCTCCTCCCTGATTTCCGCGCTGATCGGCATTCTCCTGGGCGGCGCGGCCGGCTTCCTGGGCGGCAAGGTGGACATGGTGCTCTCGGAGCTCATCAATGTCTTCATGATGATCCCCACCTTCTTTCTGGAGCTGATGATCATCGCCATGTTCGGCAACAGCATCACCAACGTCATGATCGTCATCGGCCTGACCTCGTGGGCCTCCAATGCCAAGCTGATGCGCGCACAGGCGCTCTCCCTGCGCGAGCGCACCTTCGTCAAGAGCGCCATCGTGATGGGCGAAACGCGCCCGCAGATCCTGTTCAATTACATCATCCCCAACGGCATCTTCCCGGTGATCGCCAACACGACGATGGGCATGTCCGGCGCCATCCTGACGGAGGCCAGCTTGTCCTTCCTCGGCCTTGGCGATGTGAACGTCATCTCCTGGGGCCAGATGATCTACGACGGCAAGAGCTATATCACCTCCGCATGGTGGATCGCGACCTTCGCCGGCATCGCCATCGTCCTCACGGTCATCACGTTCTATATGCTGGGCGACGGCCTCAACCATGTGCTCAATCCCAAGCACATCTCGGGAGGGAAAAAGTGATGGAGCATCTTCTCGACGTTCGCGACCTGAGCATCACCTACCTCAACAAATCCCGCAATGTGCAGGCGGTGCGCCATGCGAGCTTCACCATCGACAGGGGGGATTCGCTGGGCCTGGTCGGTGAATCCGGCTCCGGCAAATCGACGCTGGCGATGGGCATGCTGCGCATTCTGCCTGAGAATTCCATTGAAATGACCGGCTCTGCCCTGTTCATGGGCAAGGACCTGATCTCCATCTCCCATGAGGAGATGAACCGGCTGCGCTGGAAGGAGATTGCCGTCGTCTTCCAGAAGGCGATGAACGCCCTCTCGCCCGTGCACCGCATCGGTACACAGATTGAGGACATCTACCGCGTTCACGAGCCCAGGGCGACGAAGGCGGAAATCCATGACAGGACGATGGAGCTCCTGCGGATGGTCAACATGCCCGAGCGGGTGTACAGGCTCTATCCGCATGAGATGTCCGGCGGTATGCTTCAGCGCGTGGCGATCGTCATCAGCCTGCTGCACAGCCCCAAGCTCCTCGTCTTCGACGAGGCGACCACCGCGCTGGACGTCGTCACGCAGGGACAGATCCTCGAAGAGGTCGTCGCCATGGAGAAGACCATCGAGATGACCCGCATCATGATCACGCATGACATGTCCGTCGTCGCCTCCTCCTGCAGGAAGGTGGCGGTCATGTACGCCGGTGAGCTGGTGGAAATCGGCATGGTGCGCGATGTGCTCAAGCAGCCGCTGCATCCCTATACGCAGGGGCTGATGAGCTCCTTCCCGTCCCTGAAGGGGGAGAAAAAGCAGCTGCGCGCCATTCCCGGCTTCCTGCCGGACCTGTCGGACCCGCCGGCAGGCTGTGCGTTTGCTTCCCGCTGCCCGCACTGCACGCAGCAGTGCCTGTCGCAAAAGCCCGTCTTGCGGGAAATGCCGGACGGCCGCAGGGTCGCCTGTCACCTGGTGGGAGGACAGAAGCATGAGTGACAAGAACACGCCGTTTCTCACAATCGATCACATCACAAAGTGGTATCCGCACAACGATGGCCGGATTCACCTCTTCCGGAGCCGGGAAAAGCGCAGCTGGGTCAAGGCGGTGGACGACGTCTCCCTGACCATGAACCGCGGCGAGGTGCTGGGCATCATTGGCGAATCCGGCTGCGGAAAGAGCACGCTGGGGCGCATCCTTGTGCGGCTGGAAAGCCCGACCTCGGGAGACGTGCTGCTGGGCGGCAGATCGACCGCGCAGATGCTCAGGGAGGACCGGAAGGCCTTCCGCAAGCGCGTGCAGATCGTCTTCCAGAATCCCTTTGACACCTTCACGCCCCGGGATACCATCCAGAAGATCCTCATGCGGCCGCTTAGGAACTACGGCATCGGCGCAAGCGACGAGGAGCGCCTGGCCATGTGCCGGGAGGCGCTGGAGGCCGGCGGCCTGCATCCCACGGATGAGATCCTCAAGCGCTATCCGCATGAGCTCTCCGGCGGCCAGCTTCAGCGCATCTCCATCATCCGCAGCATGTTCTTCAAGCCCGATCTGATCATCGCGGATGAGCCTGTCTCCATGCTGGATGTGTCCGTGCGCGCGGACATCATCAACATGCTGCTGGATCTGGCCAAAAAGAACAACACGGCTGTCATCTTCATCAGCCATGACATCGCGCTGACCCGCTACATCTCCGACCACATCGCCGTCATGTATCTGGGGCGCGTGGTCGAATACGGCAGGACGGACGACGTCATCGCCGGTCCCCGGCATCCGTATACCCGCGTGCTGATTTCGCACTGCGCGGATGTCGATCCGGATCAGGCGCGCGACAGCCTCCCGATCACCGGAGAGCCGCCCACGCCGATCAATCCCGGCCCCGGCTGCTACTTCGCGCCCCGCTGCTTCATGGCCTGCGAGGGCTGCAGGGCGGCGTATCCCGGCCGCGTCGAGCTGGAAAACGGTCACTATGTCTGCTGCTCCTGCATCCGGGAGGAATAACCGGTATCTGCAAGCCCATGCTTGTTCGGGATACAACCACCAACAAAAGGAGGATACCCGCAATGAAAAAGGTCGTTTCCCTCGTCCTGTGCCTGGCCGTGCTGCTGGCGGTCATGGTGCTCCCCGCCTTCGCAGAGGAAGAGCGCTGCGGCGGAACGCTGGTCGTCCGCATCAACGGAGATCCGGTTTCGTTCAACCCCTCCATTTCCTCGGATGACAACCTCTACAAGCCTGCCCAGAACTTCTACAACCGTCTGGTCAAGCTCGACGCGTCCAAGCAGATCATTCCCGACGCTGCCGAGTCCTGGGATGTCAGCGAGGACGGCATGACCATCACCTTCCATCTGCGCCAGGACATGTACTGGACGGACGGCGAGGCGCTGGATGCAGAAGACGTGGCCTACACCTTCACCTACATCAAGGAGCACAGCACCTGCTATTTCTCCTCCAAGATGAGCAATGTCGCCTCCGTTGAGGCGGTCGATCCGTACACGGTCGTCTTCAACATGGCGGAGCCGGATGTCTCCATCATCGCCCGCCTCGGCTGGTACGGCACCTTCATCCTGCCGGAGCACGTGTTCAACAACGGCCAGGAGTGGGCGGACAACCCCGCCTCCACGACGCCGACCGTCACCTCCGGCCCGTTCACCTTTGTGGAGTACAAGCAGGGCGAGTCGATCACCCTGGCGGCGAACCCGAACTACTTCGGCGGCTGCCCGCAGGTGGATACCGTCGTGTTCTCCATCATCGCGGATTCCGAGACCGCTGTTCAGGCACTGCTCAACGGCGAAATCGACGAGCTGGCCAGCATGCCCACCTCCTATGTGGAGCAGCTGGTGGCGGACGACAGCGTCGTCCTTGCGCTCAACGAGTATCCCTCCCCGATCCGCATCGTGTTCAACTGCCTGGATGAGAAGATCAGCGATCAGGCGCTGCGCACCGCGATTTCCATGTGCATTGACCGCGAGGACATCTCCGCCAAGGCGACCGCCGGCATCATGCCGCCCGAGTATGCCATGTATCCGTCCCTGATCGCGTGGGCTTCCAATACCGAGGATGTGGCGCCCGCCTTCAGCGTGGAGAATGCGGAAAAGACCCTGGTTGACGCCGGCTACACCAAGGACGCGGATGGCTATTATGTCCGCGGCCTGACCATCGACGTGTTCTCCTCCTCCGCCTACTATGCGGATGCCGCGAAGCTGATCGCTGCCAACTGCGCGAAGGCCGGCATTGAGCTGTCCGTCAACGTGCTGGAGTACAACTCCTGGAGCCAGAAGGTCGGCACCGAGCGCAACTTCCAGCTCGAGATGCAGGGCGGCTTCATGGGCCCCGATCCGTCTGCGATGCGCGACCGCATCGGCTCCGGCCAGGGCAGCAACTACAGCGGCTACAGCAACGCCGAGGTGGATGAGCTGCTGCAGAAGGCCGTTGCGACCGGCGTGACCGAGGAGCGTGCCGGGTACTTCAAGGCTGTGCAGAAGATTCTGGCCGAAGAGCTGCCGTATGTCAACATCCTGGCGTATGCCGGCTATGACGCGCACGGCGCCAACGTCGAGAACCTGCCCATCGACGGCACCGGCAAGTGGGGCTGGAACGAATACACCTACACCCGCTTTGTTGACTGATTCTCTCTTCCCAAAATGAAGACAAGGGAGCGGCGCAGGCCCTCCCTTGTCTTTCTATCCGGAAAGGAATGGTGTATCATGAAGGCAATCTATGAAGAGCTGCTGCGCGGCATCCCGGATTATCGTGAATTCCTGACGGCGCAGGAGCTGGATGACAGCTCTGCCGCGCTGGCGCGTGACTATCCGGACGTGGTGTCCGTGTTCTCCTTCGGCAAGACGAAGGAAGGCCGGACCCTGAACTGCATGAAGATTGCGGGTGGACCGCATGTCGCCCTGATGTTTGGCTGCCCGCATCCCAACGAGCCCATCGGCACGATGATGCTGGAATACTTCACCCGTGCCCTGGCGGAAAACAAGGCCCTGCGCGATGAGCTTGACTACACCTGGTATATCGTCAAGGCGTGGGACTACGACGGCCTGATGCTCAACGAAAAGTGGCTCAAGGGGCCGTACACGCTCTACAATTACTCGCGCAACTTCTTCCGCCCCGCCGGCTTCAAGCAGGTGGACTGGACCTTCCCCATCGACTACAAGGAGCTGCATTTCCACAGCCCGATCCCTGAGACCCAGGCCATGATGAAGCTGATCGATGAGATCAGGCCGGAATTCATCTACTCGCTGCATAATGCGGGTTTCGGCGGCGTCTACTGGTATGAAACCGCCGCAACGCCGGAGATCTGGGACGATCTGCATGCCGCGCCGCTCTCCCAGGATGTGCCCATGAACCTGGGCGAGCCGGAGGCGCCGTATTGCCAGCTGCTTGCACCGGCCATCTACAAGGAGCTGAGCATCACGGATGAGTATGATTACCTCGAGAAGTATGGCACGAAGAACATCGGCCAGGCCATCAAGGTCGGCTCCTGCTCGGCGGATTACGCCAACAGGCGCTGGGGCTCCTTCACCATGCTGACGGAGGAGCCGTACTTCTTTGACCGCCGGATCAACGATCTCTCCCCGGCGGACATCACCCGCGGGGAAGCGGCCCTGGAGGGGCTTGACTGGGGCGCGCAGGCGAACCGTTTCCTTTCCGGCGAGCTGAACAAGACCATTCAGTACATGGATGCGGAGAACCCCTTCCGCCTGGCGCTGGAGGCATTCACGGTCAACCGCTCCGAGGAGGCCACCCGCAACATGATCGCCAGCAATCCGGATTTCGCCAAACCGGCGACCGTTGCGGAGAAGTTTGACAACCTGCTGGTCAAGAAGTTCTACAAGCTGCTTCAGTATGGCATGCTCATCCGCGCCAACGAGCTCGAGCTGGAGCGCATGAGGGCTGCCGGCGAGGTCAACCCGCAGAAGGAGGCTGCGCTCACCGCTGCCGTTGCCGCGGCGACGCAGGAGCACAAAAAGCTCGCCGACTATCTGGAGGAGGCCATCGACTACGAGGTCGTGCCGATCCGCAAGCTGGTCTATATCCAGCTGTGCTGCGGACTGCACATGGCGGAGTACCTCAAGGCGCATCCCGAAAAGCGGGTGAGCGTCTGATACTGCTCTCAGATAGAAACGAGCCATAAGCGCGAAACAAAGCGGGGTCAGGGGGCAGTGCCCCCTGACCCCGCTTTGCACCTGGAAAAGCTATTCAGGTTGAAATCGGCATGATCTGCCCATCAGAGCGCGAGCGCCGCGTCGATTTCTGCCAGCTCCTCCTGCGTGAGCGCGGGGAAGGAGAGCGCGGCGATGTTTTCCAGCACCTGCTCCGGACGGCTCGCACCGATGAGCGCGGAGGTGACGATCTCGTCGCGCAGCACCCATTGCAGGGCGAGCTGCGCGGTTGTCTGCCCGCGCGCGGCGGCGATTTCGCCCAGCGCGGCAGTCTGGCGGCACAGGCGCTCGTCGATCATCGACGGTTTCAGATAGCGCGGATCGTGTCCGGCGCGGCTGTCCGCCGGGATGCCGTGCTGATACTTGCCGGTGAGCCGCCCGCCCGCGAGCGGGGAGAAGACGATGGCGCCGGTGCCGCTCTCACGCAGCACATCGGTTAGCCCGTCCTCGATCCAGCGGTCGAGCAGGTTGTAGCGCGGCTGGTGGATGAGCAGCGGCGTGCCGAGTTCGCGCAGGATGCGCACGGCCTCACGCGTCTGCTCCGCGCTGTAGTTCGAGATGCCGACGTAAAGCGCCTTGCCGCTGCGCACGATCTGGTCGAGCGCGCCCATCGTCTCCTCCAGCGGCGTGTTCGGGTCGGGCCGGTGGTGATAGAAGATGTCCACGTAATCGAGGTTCATGCGGCGCAGGCTCTGGTCGAGGCTGGCGATCAGGTACTTGCGGCTGCCCCAGTTGCCGTAGGGGCCGGGCCACATGTCGTAGCCCGCCTTGGTGGAGATGATCATCTCGTCGCGGTGGGGCATGAAGTCGCGCTTCATGTGGATGCCGAAGCTGCGCTCGGCCTCGCCGTAGGGCGGGCCGTAGTTGTTGGCCAGGTCGAAGTGGGTGATGCCGTGATCGAACGCCGTGCACAGGATCTGGCGCTGCACGCCAAGCGGCGTGATCTCGCCGAAGTTGTGCCACAGGCCCAGCGAGAGCGCGGGCAGCAGCAGGCCGCTCCTGCCGCAGCGCCGGTAGGTCATCGCGTCGTACCGGGAGGGCGCGGGAATGTAGGTCATGAGGGAACCTCCTTCATGGAAGATGCTGGCTTCATTGTATCACAGCGGAGAAGAAATGAAAAGGACTGCCAGGGGGATTTTCGAGACGGGTGCGGATTCCCGGACCTGCAGCCCGCCGTGTGATGGACAGGGAGAACGATCTGTGCTATAATCAAAAAAATTGCAATTCATCCATGGAGGCAGCTATGCGGAAGGGAAGACAGCGCGCACACGCGCTTTGGATGCTGATGAGGCCGTGGCATGTGCTCAAGAACGTGCTGGTGCTCATGCCGGCGTTTTTTGGCGGGCGGATTCTGGCGGCCGGCATGCCGCTGCTGGGCTTTGTGTCGATGAGCCTGGCCTCCTCGGCGGTCTATGCGCTCAACGACGTGCACGACGCCCCGCAGGACAGGCTGCACCCGGCAAAGCGCAGCCGTCCCGTCGCCAGTGGCGAGGTCACCCCGGCGCAGGCGGTGCTGCTGGCCGCGGCGTGCATGGCGCTCAGCCTCGCGCTGCCGCTGCTGGCGGGCGCGTCCCCCGTCAGCCTCTGGCCGCTGCTGCTGTATCTGGCGGCCAACCTCGCCTACAGCCTGCTGGGCTTCAAGGACATCCCGATCGTCGATGTGACGATCGTGGCGCTGGGCTTCGTGCTGCGGGTGATGTACGGCGGCCTGCTTGCCGGCGTGGAGGTGTCGAACTGGCTGCTGCTCACTGTGATGATGGCCAGCTACTACATGGCGCTGGGCAAGCGGCGCAACGAGCTGCGCGACACGCGGGAGCAGACGCGCGCGGTGCTCACGCGCTACACCTATGATTTCCTCGACAGGCAGATGTACCTCTTCCTGACGCTGACGGTCGCGTTCTATTCGCTCTGGAGCGTGGACGCGCACACCGCGCCGCACGCGGTGCTCACGGTGCCGGTGGTCATCCTGCTGCTGATGCGCTACAGCCTCGTGGTGGAGGGCGAGTCGGACGGCGACCCCACCGAGGTCATCCTGCACGACCGCATGCTGCTCATCCTGGCGGCCGTCTATGTCCTGCTGATGTTCGGACTGATCTACATGCAGGGAGGGGCCGTACTGTGAAAGAGGCGTGGTTTTGCGACGGGGCGCGCGGCGACCTGCGCGGGGAGCGCCATGTCCGCGGATGGATCGTCGCAGCGGTGATCGCAGACGTGCTGCTGATCCTCATTCAGCTGGCACTGTGCCTGACGTTTGACGGCATGCAGGTCAGCGACGCGGAGAGCTATCTGGAGCTGGCGCGCTACTGCGCGGAGGAGAACACCTGGTATCCCGGCCCGCGCGACATGTATGCGACGTATATCTTCGGCAACGGCTATGTGAACCTGCTGAGCGTGGTCATGCGGCTGTCGCAGAACATGCTTTGGGCGTTCCTGCTCAATGTGCTCTTTACGCAGATGATCGTGCTCTCCTGGGCGGACATCGCCGGGCAGCTGACCGGGCGCACGCAGACGGCCTGCCTGACCGTCGTGCTGCTGTGCACGATGTGCGGGCTGTGGGGCGAGGCGGTCGCCACGCGCACGGAGCTGTGCTTCATGGCATTCATGGGCGTGAGCCTGGCCCTCTCGCTGCGCAAAAACGCGGGCGCGCTGTTTGCCGCGGGCGCACTGATGGCGCTGGCGAACTGGGTGCGTCCGCTGCTGGTGGTGTTCCTGCCGGGCGTGCTGCTGCTTTTCCTCATGCGGCGCATCGGCTGGAAGCGCGTGCTCGCGTATATGGCGGGGCTGGCGCTGGTGATCGTGCTGGTCGGCACGCGCGCGTATCAGCGGACGGGCCGGTTCGTCTATCAGGCGCAGACGATGGGCGTGAACATGCTCATGGGCGCGAACGATGACGCGGACGGCAGCTACGTCGGCGAAATCTACGAGGAGGGCAAGCCGGGCTACGTCGAGCCGGGCAGCGGCGTGACGTTTGACGAGCGCGACGCGCGCTACAAGCGCTATGCGGTCGAATGGATCATGGAGCATCCGCTGCGCTTTGCGGCGCTGGCCCCGGCGAAGCTGTTTTACTACCTCGCGACGGACATCTACTGCGGCAGCTCGTTCTTCGGCAACCGGATCCAGACGGACAACCTCGACTACATTCGGAAACTGGCGGCGATCCTGACGGGCCGGGGCGAGCGGCCCTTTGCGCCGGGCGACGCGGTGGTCATCCTCTCGCAGCTGACGTATATGTTCGTGTTCATCGCGTATGTCGTGTTTGTGGTGGTCTGTCTCTGCCGGAGGTGCTGGCTGCGGCTGCTGCCGCTGCACCTGATCTTTGCGCTCTCCTGCGGCGTGACGGTCATGACCGTCGGCGGCGCGCGCTATCACATGCCGTATCTGCCCATCTTCTGCCTCTGCGCGGCGACGCTCATCGACTGCCGGGGGGAAAATGGCATGATCGCAAAGCAACTGGGATAAGCGCGAAGCGAAGAAGGGTCAAGGGGCCAAGCCCCTTGACCCTTCTTCGCTTCGCGCGGTTTTAAGCTGCGTTGGCGCAAACGGCGTCAGTCGATATACTCGACCCTCCTGCTCCTTGCCAGCACCGGCGCCAGGAACTGCCCGGTGTAGCTCGCCTCACACGCAGCGACCTCCTCCGGCGTGCCCTCGCACACCAGCGTGCCGCCGCCGTCGCCGCCCTCCGGGCCGAGGTCGATCACGTAGTCGCAGGCCTTGATGACATCCAGGTTGTGCTCGATGATCAGCACCGAGTTGCCGCCCGCCGCCAGCTGGCGCAGCACGCCCACCAGCCGCTCGCAGTCGGCCATGTGCAGGCCGGTCGTCGGCTCGTCGAGCACGTAGAACGTCCGGCCCGTTGAGGTGCGCGACAGCTCCGTCGCCAGCTTGACGCGCTGCGCCTCGCCGCCGCTGAGCGTCGTGGAGGGCTGGCCCAGCCGGATGTAGCCCAGACCCACGTCGTAGAGCGTCTGCAGCTTGCGGGAGATGCGCGGATACGCCTCGAAGAACGTCAGCGCCTCCTCCACGGTCATGTCCAGCACGTCCGCAATCGACTTGCCCTTGTAGGTGACCTCCAGCGTCTCGCGGTTGTAGCGCTTGCCCTTGCAGACCTCGCAGGGGACGTAGATGTCGGCCAGAAAGTGCATCTCGATGCGCAGAATGCCGTCGCCGGAGCAGCTCTCGCACCGGCCGCCGCGCACGTTGAAGGAGAAGCGGTTTTCCTTGTAGCCGCGGGCCTTCGCCTCCGGCGTGGCGGCAAAGACCTTGCGGATCATGTCAAACAGGCCGGTGTACGTCGCGGGATTGCTGCGCGGCGTGCGGCCGATGGGCGACTGGTCGATGGCGATGACCTTGTCCAGCGCCCCGATGCCGTCGATCCCGTCGCACTCGCCGGGGCGGGTGTGCGCGCGGTTCAGATCGCGCTGCAGCGTCTTGTAGATGATCTCGTTGACCAGCGAGGACTTGCCGCTGCCGGAGACGCCCGTGACCACCGCCATCACGCCCAGTGGCACCTTGACCGTCAGGTTTTTGAGGTTGTGCGTGCGCGCGCCGCGCACCGTCAGCCAGCCCGAGGGCGTTTTGCGCGTCACGGGGATGGGGATGCCGCGCCGCCCGGAGAGGTATGCGCCGGTGATCGACGCCTCGCAGGCCATGATCTCCTCGGCCGTGCCCTGCGCGATCAGCTCGCCGCCGTGCTCGCCCGCGCCCGGACCGATGTCCACGATCTGATCGGCGGCGCGCATCGTGTCCTCGTCGTGCTCGACGACGATCAGCGTGTTGCCCAGGTCGCGCAGGTGGCGGAGCGTGTCGATGAGGCGGTTGTTGTCGCGCTGGTGCAGTCCGATGGACGGCTCGTCGAGGATGTAGAGCACGCCGACGAGGCTCGAGCCGATCTGCGTGGCGAGCCGGATGCGCTGCGCCTCGCCGCCGGAGAGCGTGCCCGCCGCGCGCGAGAGCGTCAGATAGGACAGGCCCACGTCGGAGAGGAAGCGCAGCCGCGCCCTGATCTCCTTGAGGATCGGCGCGGCGATCATGGTGTCCTTCTCGCCGAAGGTCAGCGAGGCGAAGAAGTCCTGCGCCTTCGCGATGGACAGGTCGGACACCTCCGCGATCGACTTGCCGCCGACCGTCACGGCCAGAATCTCCGGGCGCAGGCGCTTGCCCTGGCAGTCCGGGCAGGGCGTCTGGCTCATCAGGCCCTCGTAATACGCCTTGGTGGAATCGCTCTGCGTCTCGGCGGCGCGGCGCTCAGTCGTCGTGATGACGCCCTCGAACGGCGCGGTGAACGTGTGCGAATCGCCGTTGGGCCGGGTGTAGTGGATCTTGAGCGGTTCGCCCTTCGTGCCGTAGAGGATGACGTCGATGACCTCGGGCGGCAGCTCGCACAGCGGCGTGTCCATCGAGAAGCCGTACTTTTCGGACAGCGCCTCGAAGAACATGCCGGCCTGCGTGCCGGAGTCCAGGTTCGTCCAGCCCATGACGTTGAAGGGACCGTCGCGCAGGGACTTCGTCCAGTCCGGCACGATGAGCGCCGGATCGACCTTCATCTGCACGCCGAGGCCGGAGCAGGTCGGGCAGGCGCCGAACGGGCTGTTGAAGGAGAAGGAGCGCGGCGCCAGCTCCTCCATGGAGATGCCGCAGTCCGGGCAGGCGAGGTTCTGGGAGAAGAGCATTTCGCGCTCGCCGGGGCCGATGTCCGCGATGACGATGCCGCCGGAGAGCGAGAGCGCCGTCTCCAGCGAGTCGGTGAGCCGGCCGCGGATGTCCTCGCGCAGGATGAGGCGGTCCACGACGACCTCGATGCTGTGCTTCTTCAGCTTGGAAAGCGGGGGCACCTCGGCGGCGTCATAGACCTCGCCGTCCACGCGCACGCGCACGAAGCCCTGCTTGACGACGTCCTGGATCACCTTGACGTGCTCGCCCTTTTTGCCGCGGATGACGGGCGCGAGCAGCTGGAGCCGCGTGCGCTCCGGGAGCGCGAGAATCTGATCGACCATCTGATCGACGGACTGCTTTGAAATCTCGCGGCCGCACTTGGGGCAGTGCGCCACGCCCACGCGCGCATAGAGCAGGCGCAGGTAGTCGTGGATTTCCGTGACGGTGCCGACGGTGGAGCGGGGGTTCTTGCTGGTGGTCTTCTGGTCGATGGAGATGGCGGGGGAGAGTCCGTCGATGGAATCGACATCGGGCTTTTCCATCTGCCCCAGAAACTGGCGGGCATAGGAGGAGAGCGACTCGACGTAGCGGCGCTGGCCCTCGGCGTAGAGCGTATCGAACGCGAGGGAGGACTTGCCGCAGCCGGAGAGGCCGGTGAAGACGATGAGCTTGTTGCGCGGGAGCGTCAGGTCGATGTTTTTGAGGTTGTTCTGGCGCGCGCCGCGGATGACGATGTTGTCCTGCATGGGAACTCCTTTATCATGAAAAATTGCTTGAAACAGGCGCGAAGCGAGGAAGGGAGTCTGAGGGATAAAATCCCTCAGACAGGGTTTGGGGCGGCAGCCCCAACGTACCCCATGCGAAGCCCCAAAAGCGCAAGCCGCAGAGGAGCGAAGCGACAATTGCGGCTGATGCAAAGAACCGGCAGTGCGTGCGTATAACCCGGCGGAGCCGCAGGCTTGCTTTGAAAGCTGAACGTTTTCATTAAGGATGAGGGACCGGGGAATTCCATACTGCTCTCACATAGAACCGGGCTATGCAGTAATAACCCGTCAGGTAACGCTTCGCTCCCTGACTGCTTTTTCTTTGATCGCTTCGCGATATGGGAACGTTGGGACTGCCGTCCCAAACCCTGCTTGGGGCTTTGCCCCAAACCCCACCAGGGACTCAGAGTCCGGGGAACTCACATAGTCGCGGCTTCGCCGCTCCTTGTGGTTCCTGACGTTCCGCCTGCCTGTTTCCCGCACAGCGGGCGGCAGGCTCCAGTCCCCTGGACCCTTCTTCGCTTCGCGCTTATCTTCGCAGTTTTGTGGTTTTATGCTTTCAGATATTTATTCCTTTTCCTTCTCTTGCGCTGGGGCAGCGTGACCGTCTCCTCCGGCATGTCCTCCGGGGCCTTGCCCTGCAGCTCGAAGAGCTTGTCGCGCAGCTTCGCCGCCAGCTCAAAGTCGAGGTTCGCCGCGGCCTGCAGCATCTTCTCCTCCGTGGAGCAGATGAGCAGGTGCAATTCGTCCTCGCTCATCGCGGCGGGCTTTCTCTCGCGCTTCTTCGTCTTCTCGTCCGGCGCGCGGCCGATCTCCAGCAGATCGCGCACCGACTTCATCACCGTCGTCGGTGTGATGCCGTGCGCCTCGTTGAACGCCTTTTGCAGCTGGCGGCGGCGCTGCGTCTCGAAGATCGTCTTGTTCATGCTCTCGGTCATCGTGTCCGCATACATGATGACCCGTCCCTGCGCGTTGCGCGCGGCGCGGCCCACCGTCTGGATCATGCTGACCTCGCTGCGCAGGAATCCTTCCTTGTCCGCGTCGAGAATCGCCACCAGCGCCACCTCCGGCAGATCGAGGCCCTCGCGCAGCAGGTTGATGCCCACCAGCACGTCGAACTCGCCCAGCCGCAGATCGCGGATGATCTCCTGACGCTCCATCGTCTGCACGTCGGAGTGCAGATAGCGCACCTTCACATGCATGTCCGCCAGATACGTCGTCAGGCTCTCGGCCATCTTCTTGGTCAGCGTCGTCACCAGCACGCGGAAGCCCTGCGCCGTCACCTTCTGAATCTCGCCATAGAGGTCGTCCACCTGGCCCGTCGCGGGGCGCACCTCGATCTCCGGGTCGAGGAGGCCCGTCGGGCGGATGATCTGCTCGACGACCTGCCCCGCGCGCCCCAGCTCGTAGGGCGCGGGCGTCGCGCTCACGCAGACGAGCTGATGCACGCGGTCCTCAAACTCGTCGAACTTGAGCGGCCGGTTGTCAAACGCGCTCGGCAGCCGGAAGCCGTAGGAGACGAGCGCCTCCTTGCGCGCGCGGTCGCCGTTGTACATCGCGCGGATCTGCGGCAGCGTGACGTGGCTCTCGT
>CAMENN010000059.1 GCA_945928315.1 uncultured Clostridia bacterium | reverse complement strand
AGACATACGAAACCTGCTACATGATCGGCCGGTGCATGCAGCTGGCCGAGGGGCGCGGCAAGGACGTGCAGCGCGTGATGCGCAGCGAGGAGCGCGCCGCGATTATTCCAAGCAAGCGCAACGGCCTGCCGCCTCTGACCGGCGGGAAGGGAACGACGGACGCCAAAATCCGCGAAGGGCTGATTGCGCGGTTTGCGCGATTTGACAGGAAAAACGGCAAGGGCACGAGCAAACAACGGGATTGGTTTTACGGATTCCATGCGGATATGTGGGCGGCCTACGCCGTCGGGGTGACATGCCTTGACCGGATGGGAAGGGAGGAAGGACATTGAGACGATACGAGGCGCATGTGCTGATTGGCTGCCGCGAGGCGCTGGAGGAGATCCGGGACATCAAGGAGGAGATCCGCGAGATGGAGGGCGGCGTGCTGCACGCGCAGCGCATGGACGGCATGCCGCGCGCAGGGCACGCACAGGACGGCATGACGATGCGCCTCGTGAGGCTCGAGCAAAAGCAGAAACGGCTGCAAAGCGCGCGGGCAGCCTACGCGCGATACAGCGAGCGGGCGCAGGCGATTCTGCTTGAAATGATGGAGCCAGCACGGCTGTTTTACACGGCGTATTGCCTGCTGGGCAAGCCGTTTGAAGAGGCATGGCACGAGAGCGGCGTGAGCCGGGAGACGTGCAAAAAATACGCGCGTGAGATCGGCGGATAGCGTGGACAAGCACTTCCGAATGTGATAAAATGATCCTGATATGATAGTTTGTCCTGATTTGGAGGTGTGGATGTGGACAGAATCACGGGGATGATCAGGAGTTTTGTAAACTGGCTGCTCGACCTGCTGTATCCGGACCTCGGCGAGGATGACGGCGACGGTGACGGCTGGATGTGATGATCGGCGAAGACAAAACAGAAAACCGCCCGTCAGGCGAAGCAGGGGAGGCACCCTGCAACGGTCTGGCGGGCGGTTGATTTTTTGAGCAGATCATGACGGGCTCTGTGCATCAGATGCCTGTTTTTTGCGCTTTCTCACGGTTTTGTCATACTGCTTTTGATAGGCGATCTGGCTGGCCGCGCGGCATTCCTCGCTGCAAAAGCTGCGCCTCTTGCTGGTCGCGGTAAATGTCTTTCCGCACCACCGGCAGGTTTCCGTCCTTGGTGCGGCTTTGCGGATGGCGTTCTTCTGCGCGCGCTTGGACGGGTCTGCGTACGCGGCCTGATTCCAGGATCGGGACAGCGCATTGCGGCTTTTACGCGTCTGCTCCTCCCGGCAATCCTCGCACCAGCGCTGTCTTCCGGACTGCAGGACATAGAGCTTTCCACAGCTTTCGCACGGGTAGCTCTCGCCGATTTTTCGCGAAGTTCCGGCGCGTTTGCGGGCCTGATGCGCTGCGTCGTTTTGCCTGTCTGCAATGAGCTGGCAATCGGGGCAGCGCTTGCTTTTGATATGGCCCATAAAGCTTTTCCCGCAGTCCATGCAAACGCTGGGCCGGATGAGCGGAGGGCGCGTGCGTCCGGCGTTTTGCGCTCTGAGCCGGGCGTTTGACGCCTTGTCCATGCAGGCATCCGAGCAAAAACGGGTGCGATGCTTCGGTAGAGGCGCGCCGCAGACCTCGCAGGTTTCTCCGCCGAAGACGCTCATACGGTGCGCATGCGCGCATAGCTCTCCTCGTCGCCCAGCTTGCGCGCGTCATCAACGGGCATAGCACCAAAGCGCGCAGCCTTGCAGCCCGGCTCCAAAGAGGCGTTGATCGACTCCGTGCCCTTTGCAATGGCGTCCGGCACGTTTTCGGCCTCGACGATCGTCTTGACCCTGTAGAGGTGGATGCACGCATTCGGCACGCTGATTTCGGCGATCTCCTGCGGCGTTGCATCGCGGTGCACGTCCGCGCTGACGTAGTATTTCATGGCAATCTCCTTTCGCGTGATTTGATTTTATCATATCGGGATGGACGGATCAAGCGGATTTTTGATCAATCACAGTTTTAGCTCCACGGCGCATACGTCTTGACGGTCTCTGCGGCGCGTTCGAGCTTGTCGAGGTAGGGGAGCGAAGGCGGCGGCTTCGCGGTCAATCCGCGCCGCCGTCGCCAGCTTGCCCAATGCGGTTTCCGCTACACGGGGTCACCTCCTGCGCGAGGAACCAGGAGTACAGCGGAACGATGGAACCATCCGGGCGGATGTACTCAACGCGGAAGGTCTTTGGATTCATGCGGACGGTGACGCCGGGCACGTGCTGTGCCTCCGACAGCTTCAGCGCGGCGTGCTCCTGTGGCGTCATTTCAAGCGGGAAAAAGTGCGTCATGGTGCGGTGCCTCCTTGTTAAAACGTCTGAGACCAGAGAATGAGGCGGAAGGCCGCCACAACAGCAGCCCCGACGATCATAATCCAGATCATAAGCCCTCCAGTCAATGCAGGTCGAAATAAACGTCGGTCTTGTGGTCGATCATCCAGCACGTACGCCCGCATTCGCCACAGTTGCCGGTGCAGTGGTGCGCGTCCTCCGGGCGGCGCGTATCACCGTCAATCCATGCCACGGGCAGCACGCCCGCGACGTCTTGCGGCATGTCCATGCCGGGCCACGCGGAGGCGATCAAAGAGAGATTCCCGGGGATCGTGTCAAGGTGGGGGCGGATCGTGTCGAACTGCTTCGTAAAGGCCAGAAAATGGGTTTCCGGGTTGCGGCGGATGATGCGAAGCCACATGTCCAGATATTCAGCGGTAACGAAATCGCCGGACGCATGGAGACGGAAGAAGCGAGGCGCCGTGACCATGAAGTAATAGTCAAGCGCGGCTTCCAGGTCGGGCAGGTGGTCGAGCGCCAGCGCGGTATTATCGGCGTGTGCGTTGCGTACGCTCTTGCGGTATACTTCCATGCGGCGCGCATAGCAGTCTTTGCCGCAGTGACAGCAGGCGGACGGCGCGCAGGTGATGACGGCGGAGAGATCAAAGCACGGGCAAAACGTCTTGCCGTTCGCGGTGGAGATGTGGCAGGGGATGCCGCATCGGGTCGGGATTTTCATCTTGTGCCCTTTCCGGCGGCGTGGTATAATGATTGCGCCGCCTTTGTTCGTCGAGTGGTTCGGGGTGGCTGCCCTGCAAGTGCTGTAACGCTTGCAGGGCTTTTCATTGCGCTGGGTTACTCGCTGTCCTGTTCATCGTGCTGCTTGATGATCTTGTTCCTGAGCGCCCTGATGCTCTCGCGGTTGTCAGCGTCGCAGGTCATCGCGTCGATGAGCGCCAAGCGAAGCTCAAAGACTTCAAGTTCAGTGAGGGTCAAGGTGATGTTCTTCATGGTGTGGTCTCCTTGTGTGTTGTGTTGTTGGCCTGCCTCGTCAGTGCCGGGAGGCTGTCCCCGGTCATACGCCCCGAAGGGCGTTTCGGCTGTCACTGGTTACCACTCACGGCCGTTCTTCACCGCTTCCAGATCGGCTTGCGCTGCGTCTACATATGCCCGGCAGCGCTCGCGCTGGTAATCATCTACCGCAGCATCTTCGTTCCATGCTGCCTTGACTTTCTCAAGGCGTTGTTCGTAGTAGGTGATCAGCTTTTCATGTTTCATGGTGTTTTCTCCTTTCATTCCCTGGTTGTATGTCTGTTGGATTCCGCCGGGGCTCTTGCCCTTGCGGTGATTACATGATAATTCACATTAACGTTAATTTCAATATCGGAAAACTGCACGAATTAACATTAACGTGAACGTCTGGTTTTTGTGCAATTTGTTCACGTTGACGTGAATTTCGCTTTGTGATATAATGTCTGAAGGGGGTGATGGTATGCCATGCACAGAAGCACAGAAAAGAGGAAACGCCGCCTACAACCGGCGGCAAGATAACATCATGATACGGCCCAGCAAGGCCGAGGGCGCGCTGATCCGCGCCGCCGCTGCCGAGGCTGGGCAGTCCGTACAGGGGTATATCCTTGATACGCTCCGCGCGCGCCTGCAGGCAGACGGACAGCTGCCGCCGGTGCCCGCGCCCACGGATCCCACGCCGGACGAGGATTAAAATGGCGCGCCGGAGGGCTTGCAATCCTGCTATTCGGCGCGTATAATTAAGATAGCGGCAGGCCGCCGGAGAGAGGCCAGCGGCTTCTCGCCGGGCGCCCTCACCGCTATCTTGTACATTTTCAATTCTGCGCTGCTGTATGCGGCGCTTTTTTTGTGCCGTCGCTCCACGGCTTCATTATATGGTAGCTCTACCGCTCCAGGAATAAATCCGGTTGGCCGTTTTGCGGCGCCGATCCGGACCGCCAGGCGCGACGCGATGGGCGCTCGGATGCGCCAGGTGCACAACTGCGGACGATGGGCACGCCAGGCAATGGGGCAGCGATGGAGGGCAGGCTTCAGGGCGGGAGAGCGAGCAACCCTCCCCCGGGGGCAGGGCGCGAAGGGGCGCGAAGGGCGCGGAGAGAGGATGCGCAGGCGGTGCGAAGGGATGGAATTGTCACGGGAATTGACACGGTATACTGATAATGTAGATATTGCAACGTATGTCAGCGGGTTAGACACCCGCTGCATTTTGTAATGGAAGAAAAAAGCCTGGAAAATCAAAATCCTGGGGCGAGAGGGGGACGGGGGACCCGGAATTGACCACCGCAGCGGGGGCGGGGGCGCTGGGGGCGATAACCTCCCCGCGGCACAGGGGAGACCCACCCGGGGAAACGCAGGAGGAGAGGAGGAAACGGCATGAAGAAAAAGAATCCGAAGACGACGAACGAAAAAAAGCTCACGGAGGAACAGGAGCGGGAGATGATGGTGCTCTACTACGACGAGGGCGTCAAGCAGGTGGAGATTGCGAAGATGTATGGCGTTTCGCAGACGGTGGTGAGCCGGACGCTGAACAAGCCGGAGGCGCTGGCGTGGATGCTCAAGCAGACGAGCAGCAAGCGGCTGCGGGCGCAGATTCTCATCAACAACCAGCTGGAGGCGGCGGTGGGCAAGCAGGTGGAGCTGATGAATAAGGAGCTGCCGGAGGGCCTTCTCTACATCCAGCAGAATGCGGCGCGGGACCTGCTCGACCGGGGCGGCGTGCGCGTGAAGGACGAGGAGAAGCAGGAGATCACGGTGAACTTTGCGGGCAGTCCGGGGTTTGATGTGGGCATGCCCGACCACAGCGGAGACGATGACTTTTGAATGTGACGCTCACCTATCACCCGACGGAAAAGCAGAAGCTGTTTCATGAGAGCACGGCGGACGAGGTGCTCTACGGCGGGGCGGCGGGCGGCGGAAAGAGCTACGCCATCTGCTGGGATGCGTTCATCCGGTGCATGAAGTACAAGGGGACGAAGGCATATCTATTCCGGAGGACGTTTCCGGAGCTGGAGCAGACGCTCATTGCGAAGATGCTGGAGATTGTGCCGGGGACGCTGGGTCGGTATGTGGGCGACAAGCATGAGATGCGGTTTGTGAACGGGAGCGTGGCGAAGTTCTGCTACTGCAACAACGAGGGGACGGACCTGATGCAGTACCAGGGCGCGGAGATCGACTGGCTCTACTTTGACGAGCTGACGCACTTTTCGCAGCACATGTATGAGTTCATCCGCACGCGACTGCGCACGGAGAAGAGCAAGGGCATCACGCCCTGCTGCCGCTGCGCGAGCAACCCGGGCGGTCCGGGGCACGGCTGGGTGAAGCAGATGTTCGTGGACGCGACGGGCATCGGGAAGAGAGAAAGCATTCGGGAGGTCAAGGACGAGCGCACGGGGAAGAAGGAACGGAGGACGATTGCCTACATCCCGGCGACGGTATACGACAACCCGTACATCAACAGCAGCTACATCTTCGAGCTGCAGCAAAAGCCCAAGGCGCTGCGGGAAGCGCTGCTCTACGGAAAATGGGACGCATTCGAGGGACAGGCATTCCCGGAGTTTGTCAACGATCCGGAGCACTACGTGGACGGCGTGCACACGCATGTGATTGCGCCGTTTGAGATTCCGCTGAACTGGCCGAGGTATGTGAGCTTTGACCACGGCTATTCGCGTCCGTTCTCCTTCGGCGTATGGGCGGTGGACCCGGAAGGGCGCGTATACCGCTACAAGGAGCTATACGGCTGCGTAGCGGGCGAGGCAAACGTGGGCATCAAGGTCACGCCGGGAGAGATCGGCAGGATGCTTGCGGGGCTGATGGAGCCGGAATACCGGGAGGGCATACATGCCTACGGCATCGCAGACCCGGCAATCTGGGACCAGAGCCGGGGCCCGAGCGTGGAGGAGCAGATCAGAAGCGCATACTCCGGTGTGACGTTCCGCAAGGGCGACAATACGCGCATAGCGGGCAAGATGCAGATGCACGAGCGAATGAAGTTTGGCGAGGACGGCAAGCCGATGATGTACGTGTTCAGCACGTGCGACGCGTTCATCCGGACGGTGCCTGCGCTTTGCTACGACGCGCACAACGTGGAGGACATTGACACGAGCGGCGAGGACCACGTTTACGACGAGACGCGGTATTTCCTCATGAGCCGGCCGATTGCGCCGAGGGAGAGGGAAAAGCCAAAACGGCGGGTATACGATCCGCTTTCATGACGGAAACAGGCAGGCGACGGCTTGCTTTTTTCAATTTCTGCCTTTTTGGTGGAATGACGACGCCCAAAGGGGCGGGGAGGACACATGGACGAGATGGAAAACACGGTCGCTGCGGCGCAGGAGAGCGCCGCGGAAGCGCCTGCGGACGACGCGCAGGGCACGGCAGAGATTGACGTGACGGAGCTTGTGGGCAGCCTCATGGGCGGGAAGCAGGAAACGGTCGATGAAGGCGGCGACGACGGCCAGAGCGACACGCAGGAGGAACAGCCACAGGAACAGGAGACGGGCGACAAATTCTCCAGGCGGATTGCCGCGGCGCTGCGCAGCCAGGAGCGGAGCATCATTGCCGAGCTGGGCGGCGGAAAGCTGACGCGGCAGGAGATCGCCGGAATCATTCGTGAGCATCAGGCGCGCGCGATGCACGAGGAGGACCCGGAGATCAGCGAGAAGGCGGCCAGACGAATTATCGAAGCCGAGGCGGGAAAGCCGAAGGGCGACGCCACGGTGGAGGCAATCTCCGCGCAGATGCGCGGGATGATCGAGGACGGCTGGACGACGGAGGAGATGCAGGCGCTCGTCGCCGACGAGGCCGTGCAGGCGGACATCGCCGACGGCAAAACGCTGCGCCAGGCGGCGCGCGCCTATGAGCGCAGGCAGCAGGCGCAGCAGAAACAGGGAAAGCGGGCAGTGCGCACCGCCAGAAGCACGGCGGCAGGCGAGAGCCCGGAGCCGGACCCCATCCGCGCGATTCCCGACGACAGGTTCGACGATTTCATGGAGGACCTGCGGCGGCGGGCGATGCGAGGGGAGAAGGTGAAGATCTGACGATCAGAAAGGGATATAACATATGGCGACCAATGCGATGACCACGGCGACCTCCGGCCTTTCCTCCGGAATGGTGACGCTGTATAACAAGAACCTGCTCAAGACGTTTGAGCCGCTGCTCGCGCACCTGAAATTCGGCGACGAGCACCCGTTCCCGAAGAACAACGGCAAGACGCAGAGCTTCCGCAAGCTGATTCCGCTGGAAGCGGACACGACCACGCTGACCGAGGGCGAGCCGGGCGACCCGGAGACGATCGCCGAGGTGGAGGTGCTCGCGACGCTCAAGCAGTACGGCAAGTACGTGAAGACGACCGACCTGCTCGACCTGACCCACTTCGACCTGACCATTGACCGCAAGGTCATGATGCTGGGCGAGCAGGGCCGTGAGAGCATCGACGCGGTGGTGCGCGACGAGCTGGCGACCTGCACGAACGTGATCTACGCGAACGGCAAGACCAGCCGCGCCACGCTGACGGCGGCGGACAAGCTGACCACCAGGGAGCTGCGCAAGGCCGTGCGCGAGCTCAAGAAGAACCACGCGCAGACGTTTGCCGACGGCTGCTATGTGGCGCTTGTGACGCCGGACGTGGTGTTCGACCTGCAGGACGACGAGAACTTCATCAAGGTCAGCGCGTACCAGATGAAGGAGGGCATCCTGATGGGCGAGATCGGCAAGCTGTTCGGCTGCCGCATCGTGGAGACCACGCAGGCGAAGGTGTTCGAAAAAGCGGGTGCTTCCAACGCGGACGTGGCGAGCGTGATTGTGCTGGGCCAGTACGCCTATGGCTACACGAGCCTGACGGGCAGCAACCCGCGCGTGATCGTGAAGCCGGCGGGCAGCGCGGGCACCGGCGACCCGCTTGACCAGGTGAGCACCGTGGGCTGGAAGATGGACGGCTTCGCTGTCAAGCTCCTCCAGCCGGAGTTCGCTGTGCGCATCGAGTGCGGCTTCAGCGCGTAAGGAGATGGGCGCAGGGGGAAACCGTTTCCCCCTGCCTAACCCCCTCTTCGCTTTGAACCGCGATCTGCGGGCACAACGCAAAAGCGCAAAGACAGGAGAATGAAAGGAGACGGACATATGGCGACGACGACGACTTCCAGCATCAAGAAGGCAAGCACGGTGCTCGGCGGCAAGTGCAAGGAGACCGAGGAGAATATGAAGCAGAAGATGCAGCGTGCGGGCTGCGCGGAATACAAGAGCCAGCGCGTGCTCATTCCGCGCGCACGAGACGAAGGCGACGACGTGCTCATGGTGGGCCTGAACGGCGAGAAGTTCTACTTCCTGCGCGGACAGAGCATTTCCATGCCGGAGCCGCTTGCGGAAATCCTTGTGAACACCGGCAACATCTGATGGGCGGCGCCCGGCAGGAGGCAGTATGGCAAGGAACAGAAAAAGGCCCGACATGCCGGGCGATTACCGCATGGACAGGGAAGCGATTTCCGGCGGGGAGCAGGCGCTCACGGCGGAGCAGAAGGCGCTGCTGGAGCGCGGGCTTTCCCTCTTCCGTTTTTTTTATGACCGGAACCGGGAGGCGCACACCGAGATGCGCGAGGCGCGGCGCATGCGCCAGCTCAGGCAGACGGAGAAAAGCCGGACGAGCCCGGCGAGCACGGCGCTGCAGTCGAGCATTGACAACGTGATTGCCGACCAGATGGACAACATGCCCGAGGCGCAGCTGGTGCCCGAGCGCGAGGAGACGGCCAGATCCGCCGAGGAGATGACCGACATCGTCTCCTATGTGCTCTATCAGGCGGGCTGGCCGGGCAAGTATCAGCGCCTGATGGAGGACGCTGCGGTTGCGGGAACCGGCGTGGCCGAGGTGCTCTGGGACGAGGACGCGGACGACGGCGAGGGCATGGCCAGCGTGATCACCTGGCACCCGGAGGACATCTACCCCGACCCGATGTATGAGAACATTCAGGACGGGCGCGCGATCTTCAAGACGATCCACACGACTGTCGCATGGGTGGAGGAGCACTACCCGCAGGCGAAGGGCTATGTTCGCGAGGACGAGTATTCCCGGGAGGAGGAGCAAAGCCTTGTGCTGGCGCCGGAGGGCGACAGGAAGGTGACGCTGATTGAATACTGGTACAAGCGATACGACGCCGAAAAGAACCGCTACCGCGTGCACATGGCGCAGATGGCGGGCGGGGCGCTGCTAACCTCCACGGAGACGGACTACGGCGTCACGCGAAAGGGCGAATACCGCGAGGGCGTCTACGCGCACGGGCTCTATCCGTTCACGTTCTACCGCTACCGCGAGGTATACGGCAGCCCGTTCGGCACGGGCCTTGTGCACGACTACCGCGACACGCAGGACGCAATCGACCGCTACCAGAAGTACATCGACGACAACGCGCGCTTTTCCTCCATCCAGCGCACCTATGTGCGAAAGAACAGCGGCATCAACGCGGACGACGTGGCCGACCTTTCCAAGACGATCATCGAGTGGGAGGGCAACGACATCCGCGAGGTGATGCAGACCACGCAGGCCGCGCCGCTCAACAACCAGGTCTACCAGATGATGGTATACCTGACGGACGCGATGAAGCAGGACAGCGGCCAGAACCAGTTCGCCCGCGGCGAGGGCGGCCTGGGCGTGACCGCGGCGACGGCGATTCAGGCGCTGCAGGAGGCGGGCGGCAAGATCACCAGATGGCACACGACGCAGTTCAAGGACGCGTTCCGCGACATGATCGAGCAGGTGCTCTGGGTGCTCTCCGAATACATGGAGCCGGGGCGCAAGCTGCGCATCGTCGGCGGCTGGGATTCCACCGGGAACATGGTGGACCGGCTGGTGGAGCTCATCGCGCCGGGCGCGGAGGGGGACAGGCTGCCCAAGCCCGCCTACACCGTGCGCGTGCAGGTGCAAAAGAACAACCCGCTCGTCCTGCAGGCGCAAAACGAGCTGCTCACCCAGGCGGCGCAGGTCTGCGCGCAGTACGGCGAGCCGCTGCCGCCGGAGACGTTCGTAAGGCTCCTGCAGGGATACCCGAACAAGAGCAGCGTGCTGCGCGCCGTGCAGGAGAACAGCAAAACGCAGGCGCAGCTGCAGCAGCTGAGCGCGCAGGTGGAGGCGCTGACGCGGCAGCTTGACCAGCAAAAGCGCGTGAACCAGGGCTACGCGAAGATGGTGCAGACGCAGGGCGGCGGCGCGGCCGCAAGGCAGGCGCAGAGCGCTCCGGACTACGCAAAGTCTTTGGCAGGGACACGGAAGCAGGAGAGGAGGAAACGGTTTGACGTTTGACCAGATCAAGCGCATGGCGGCGCAGCAGCTTGACGAGGATCCGGCGGACATGGCCGAGATTGCCGACCTGCTTTCCGCCTACGTGAACGAGGGATACCAGATTGCGCTGCGCGACTACGTGCGGCCGAGGGAGCGCTTTACCTGCCAGACGGACAAAATGGGACATGCGCCGATGGGCGCGCGGCGCATTCTGCGCGTGGTGGAGCTTATGGACGGCGAGGGGCGGGACGTTCCCTTTGCGATCAGCGCGGACGGGCAGACAATTGAAACCGGCGAGGAGAACAAGACGCTTTCCGGCGTCGCGGAGGTTTCCTATCCGGACATGAAGGCCGGAAGCGACGTGCCCCGCATGGACGAGACGGCGCACATGGCGCTGTGCGACTACGCCTGCTGGCGGTACCTTTGCAACGGGAACCTGGCCAAGCAAAGCCGGGCGCAGCACTACCAGCAGCGGTTCTACGCCGCGATGCGCGCGCTGCGGCCGCAGGGCATGGGCAGCGTGACGGGATACCGCGGACTCTACGCCGTGACGGATGCGAGGTATGCACGATGAGCGTGAGTGACAGCGATTACGAGGGGAGCTTCACCATCCCTACGCCGAAGGGCATCTATCAGGCGGCGGGTGACACGAACCTGACGACCAACTACGCCTATCGCGCGGTGAACATGCGCACAGAGCGGGGGCTTTTGGCCACAAGCCACGGCATCTCCCGCGCGTTCCCGTCGCTGGGGACGCCGATTGGCACACTGACGCGCTTTTACCGGCGCAACCGGCCGGATGACCCGGACGTGTTTGTCGCGGCGTCGAACGGCTCCATCTATACCTACACGATGGGCACCGAGGGCTGGGTGCAGCGGGAGACGGGCTACAAGAGCGACACGTGGAGCAGCGTGACCTATGAGGCCGTGGAGAAAGGGGAGACGGTGGACATCCTCATCCTTTCCAACGCGGAGGACGGGATGATTGCCATTTACGGCAGCGACCTGCGCGTGGAGGGCAAGACGCTGACCATTGGAAGCGACTATGCCGGTGTAAAGTTCTCCGTGCTGGGCCGCTACGCTGAGCGGATATGGGGAACGGGCGACCGGGCGAACCCGGACGCGATCTTCTATTCCCGGCCCTATGACCCCTTCAACTGGACCGGCGACAGCGAGACGCCGGCGCTGGGCGGGGGCATGATCATGCAGCCGACGTGGGACGGAGAATCGTTCATCTCCGTGCTGCCGTTCGGCGGCTATCTGCTGGCGATCAAGCCGAGCACGGTGTTTGAAATCCGGGGCACGGATCCCGGAAGCTTCACCATCACGCAGGCCTACGGCACGGACGGCCCGGTCAGCGCGCGCACGGTATGCGCGGACCGGACGAGCCTTGTTTACCTCGCCCGGGGCGGCATTGGGCAATACGACGGAAGCAGCCTTTCGCTGCTCTCCCGCGATGCGCTCTATGAGGTGATGCGCATGCGCGCGCAGAACATCGCCGACAAGGCGACGGCGTGCATCTGCGACCATGTGTATTATCTGGCGCTGGGCGTGCGCGAAAACGAGGGCGATGTGCTGCTTGAAAACAATGCGGTGATTGAGCTGGATATGGAGCGCGGCACGTTCATGCTGCGGCGCGGCATGCGCGTGCGCGATTTTTACAGCCTGGGCGGAAAGGTCTACTACACGCAGGCGGACGCGCCCTACGACGTGATGCTCTACGACGACGAGAGCGCAAGCGGAAACCTGGGACAACCTGTGGAGAATTTGTGGGAAACCGCGTGGATGGACCTTGGAAAGGGCTATGTGAAGCGCGACTTCCTGCTGCGGCTGACGGCGGACGCGGACGAAGACGACGTGCCCATTGACCTGACGGTGGAGACGGAGCGCGGGGAGAAGACGAAGACCGTGATGCTGCAGCGAGAGCGGCGCGACCTGCGCGTGCGCATCCGCAACGCGGGCAAGCGGGTGAGGCTGCGCGTGGCATCGCACGAGCGGGCGGCCGGGTGGAGAATCTACGGCGGCATTGAGGTGCGATACACGCTTGACGTGGAGTAAAAACAAGCGATTGCGGGGAGGGAAGACGGATGGCCTATCAGGAGCCGAGGGTGCCTGTGCCCCGCGACGGGGGACGGCTCATGGACTACATGAAGGAGCTTTGCCGTTTCCTGCGCGGATTCACGCAGGCGGCGTGGAACGCGGACAGGATGAAGGACACGGAGATTGAAAAGATCAAAAAGCGGCTTGAGCAGCTGGAAGGGGGCAACTAAATGGCGACGAGCACGACGGTAAGCAGCTCCACAAGCAAGACAAACAGCCAGAGCACGACGAAAAACGTGCTCGACGCGGCGCTGCGCGACGTCATCCTCTCCGGCCTGCGCGGCTACATGACGGACGAGGAAATCAGCGCCTACGCCGAAAACCTGCTGCGACCGACGCTGAAAGCTGGGCTTGAGGCTTCGCAGCAGAACTACGAGGCGAGCAAGCTGGGCTACGAGCAGGAGATTGAAAACCTTGCTGCGCAGCTGGCGCAGGCCATTGACAAGCAGCAGCAGAGCTACCGGCAGAGCGACGCGGGGCTTGAAACCGCCGCGCTGGCCCGAGGCATGGGCAGGAGCAGTTACCTGCTGGACGCGAAGACGCAGCTGTCGCGCGCGCTTTCCGACACGATCAGGAGCCTGACGGACGAGAGCACGAGGCAGAGCGGGCAGATTCAGCAGAAGATCACGCTGGCCGGGCAGCAGAACGCGCAGACGCAGGGCAGGCTGAACACGGACTACGCGAGCCAGCTTGCCGCGAAGGTGCAGGAGCTCAAGGAAGCGCAGAGGCAGGAATACAACCAGAACTACATGACAGCGACGAGCGCGGCCATGGGCAGCCAGACGATTGGCAGCAGCACGACCGAGACGAACGGAACGAGCGTGACCACGAAGAGCGGCGGCGGAGGCGGGAGCAGCAAGAAAACGGCTGAAAACACCTACACCGTGGACGAATACGTGAGCGGCAGCACGAGGCGGGACCCGAACATCGTCATGAACTGACGGAAAGCAGAAAGTTACCGGCAAGAGAATCCGAGGAGGACGCATGGGCACGATTGACGAGGAAGAGCGCAAGCGGCAGGAAATTGCACAAAGGCGTGAGGCATATCAGCGCGCGAAGGAGAACCGGGAAGCACTGGGCATCAGCGATGGGGAAAAGAGCGCGAACGGACTGGCAGCCAAGCCCGTGCAGGAGGCGCCGCAGAGAAAGAATCCGTATGCCCAACAGACGCAGCAGCAGCTGACCGGATATGGCGCGCTGGTATCCTCCACGCGCCCGAGCAAGGACGACGTGGTTGCTGCTGGGCGAGCGGCATCCGGCGGGCAGGATGGGGGCGACGATTTCTCCATCGGCGCAAGCGCGAAGATGTACACTCGCAACACCTATGACCTTGAGAAGCTGACACACGACGACGTGGTCGGCATCGCCACGCGCATCAAGGACGATGACCAGCGGGATGCGTTCATCAAGGCCTACCGAAAGGTGGCCACGAACAAAAAGAGCGCCAATTACCAGACCGTGGTGCCCACGCTGGCCGAGTTCCGGGAGAAAATCAACGAGGGGACGCCCTTCGGCGTATACGAGGGGAACAAGCGGGCGAAGGCATCGACCAAGGCATCGCAGGACGCGATGAAGCGTAGCGTCACGACGAACAGCAGCATGCAGGCGCTCTCCGGCCTGTACGATGCGAACGGCAATGCGATCAACGCGAACACGGCTGACCTCTCGCTCATGGTGCAGGGCATCCGCTCCATCGCCGACAGCGGGAAGCGCGCGAAGGCGGCGGACGCGCTGGAGACGCTCACCAAAACGCAGGGCAGCCGCTTTTACGGCCAGACGATCGACAAGACGCTTGCCAAAACGTACCTTGCCAGCCCCGACTTTGACGAGAAGGACTACAAGGAATTTGTATCCGGGCTGGACGGCGCGTTCTGGCCGCAGAGCGGGCACGAGGCGGAGAACCGGGAGACCTATCAGGGTTTCCTTGATGACATTGAAAACAGTGGCTACGACGAGCGCATCACGCGGCAGCTTCGCGCGGCGCTTGACGAGGCCTATCAAAACGCGACGGGAGCGGCATACGCAGGCGACGAGCCGGTGGAGCAGACGCAGACGGAGCAGACGCCGGGAGAGGCCGCAGCGCAGGAGCAGCCCGCCGGAGAGGAGAAGCAGACCGGACTGCTTGAAAGCATCTTTGGAGCGCTGACGGAGACTGCGCAGCCCTACGGCTTCCGCGGGGACCGCGACAAGGACGCGGAGGGCGCAGCGCAGGAGGACGGCGTGGACGCGCTCACCAGCGCATCCGCAAAGCGCGAGGCGAATCCGCAGGAGCAGGTAAATCCCGGCTTTTTCGATACGCTGGCGAACGCCATGCAGGGCAAGCTGGTGGACGATCGCTACTTTGAGCAGCGACAGGGCGGGGAAAACGAACAGACGCCGGAAGAAGCGGAGGAGGGCGCGCAGGAGACGGGGCCGCTTGGCTACACGAAGGCGGGCACGGTGGCCTCCGCGACGGCATCCGACGTGATTCCCCCGCTGCCCGGCTACACGCCGCAGAAGCAGGCACAGGTGCAGGGCCCGCAGCAGAGGGAATACAGGACCATCGAAAGCGACGCGGACGTTGTGGCGGCGTACCTGGGCGGCTGGTACGACGAGATTGCGCCGAAGGACCGGGCGACGTTTGAAGGCTGGATGAACAGCACGAGCGCAAAGGCCGTGCTCGGCGTGGTCAGCGACGAGCGGGAAATCAATCTGGCGCTTTCGGACAACGGCGCGCCGGAGCTGACGCTCATGGAGGGCACGGGCATTGGCGCGCTGGGCATGACGGCCTACGCCGCGCGGGAGATGATCCTCGGCGAGGACTTTCCGCAGGAGCTTCGCAGCTACGGCCTGACGATGCTGACCATGCTGGGCGCGCGGGCGGACCAGTATGCGCAGGAGGGGACGCTGGGCGGCGACGAGGGCCTTCCGAACCTTGAGCGGCTGCTCCAGACGGACGAGGAGAGCCGCGGGCAGCTTGACGCGATCTACGCGGCGCGCGACGAGCTGACGAAAAACATGCAGGATGCCCGGCGCGAGCACGAGGAGGCGAGCGCAAAGTCGCTTGCGGACGCGCGGGCGGCCGTGCTCAGCGGGCAGTACTCCGACGAGCAGCTTTTGCTTGTGCAGGAGAACGCTCCGGAGGCGGGATGGAAGGAAATCACCGCGGACCAGACGCGCGCGCAGATGGCCGCGCAGGTGGAGTTCATCGACGAGGGATACTTCGCCCCGGGCGGCGGGTTTGAACAAAGCGCGGTGCGCGCCGGTCTGGACGCAAGCGGCGTTGTTTCTGACGACAACTACCGGCTTGCGCTTGCCGACAAGATGACCGTGATTCTCAATGAGGACACGCAGACGGCGCTCTCGCTGGGTCTTTCCCTTGAGGAATACTACAGCCGCGTGGGCGGCATGGACATGGACACGCTGTGCCAGCGCGCGGCCACGCGGATGAGCCGCGAGGGCGAGGGCATGACACAGGAGGACGCGCAGGCGCAGAGCTACGGCAGCGGCATGGGCGGCGCGGTGATTGCGGCCTACGGCATCACGCGCGGCGTGCAGTATTGCTACGGTACCTGCGCGGACAGCCTCTACATGGGCATGACGGAGGCGGACGTGGCGCGCAACGCCGCGAAGATGGCCATGCAATACCAGCAGGACTACGGACTGCTGGCAGGCACACAGTACAAAAAGGATCTGCAGGCGCTCATTGACAGCGGCGACCTGACGGAGGAATACGGACAGATGGTTTCCACCCTGATGGAGGAGGTGGACAACATCTTCGCCATCGGCATTGACCCGGGCGCGCACAGCTGGCTGCGCGGCGTGGGCGCGGATTCCAGAAAAAGCATCGCCGCGAAGGACAAGCAGGTGGCGAAATACGGCACGGAGAGCGAGAACAAGTGGTACTACCGCGTATCCGGCATGACGAGCAACGCGATTCAGGCTACCGTGGCCAGCGCGGGAACGATGCTGACGGGCAGCAGCAACATCGGCTTCCTGCTGGGCTATGACGTGATGGGCTACGGAGAGCGTTTTAACGCGCGCCTTGCGGAGGGATACAAGCGCGGCTCGGCCGGCTATCTGGCGGCGATTGACACGGCGGGCAGCCACCTGGCGAACGTGCCCACGTTCGAGGGCATATACGGCCGGATGACGGGCACGGGCAGCCTGCACACGGGGATGGCGGCCGACCTGCTCGCCGGAGACCCTGTCGGCATGTCGAAGGGACTCGCCGCGATCAGCCGCTATGCATGGGCCGGAATCAAGAGCTTCGCGGCGAGCGAGTTTGATGAGTCCATCACGGACGAGTTCAAGGAAGCGCTTGCGCAGGAGGTCATTGACAAGGCCATTGCGCCGCTCTTTACGAAGCTCGACGCCGGTGAGCAGATTGGCGCGAGCGACCTGATTTCCTCCATGCTGAACGTCGCGACTGTGGACGTCAAGGGCATTGCGGGCGACGTGATCGGCGGGGCGAAGGAGGTCCTGATCACCAATAGCATGTTCGCGCTGGCGGGCGCCGCGGGCGATGTGCGCAGCGAGTACAGGAGCGTTCAGGCGGCAAAGGACGTGGTCAGCGGCAAGAGCGGCGACGTGGGTGCGGCAATCGACGCGTTCAATGAGGACGCGCAGGACCCGGAGTTCCTGCGGGAGCTTGACGAGGCGGCGGCCAAGGCGCAGCGGGACGAGCGCACCGCGCAGATCCTCGCGACGGACGACGGCAGCGACGGCCTCATGGCCAGGCAGGCGGCGGCGCAGGAGCAGGCGGACAGCCACACGGAGCACGCGGAAAACAGCCGCGCGGCGATGGACGAGGCGCGCGCCGTCATCGAGGAGAAGCAGCCGCTCATCGACCGCGGCGATGCGGACGACACCGACGTGCAGATGGTGGTGGACGCGCAGGAATCCTACGCGAAGAACAGGAACAACTTCGAGGAGGCGACGCGCGAGGCTGCGCAGAAGCAGCAGGAGGCGGACGAGGCGGCGCAGGAGCGCCTTGCCAAGTCACGCGCACAGGCGGCGAAGGAGCAGCGCGAGGCGGCGGCGAAGCTGCGCGAGAAGCTGCAAAGCGACGCGGACGCGGCCCGATCGGCGCGGGAGCAGCAGATTGAAATTGCGCAGGGACGTCTTGCCGAGGCGCAGGACGCCTTTGAGCGCGCGGGCGAAAACGATGCGGACCTTGACGAGCTGGACCGGCTTTCCTATGAGATGGGACTGCGGCAGCAGGAGCTTGACGAGATGACCGAGCGCAGCACCGAGGAGGAAGCGGCGCTGCAGGCGGCCTATGACAAGGCAAGCGCGGAGATTGAGCGCCAGCAGGCGGAAGAGGACGCGGCATGGGCGGACTACCAGAAGGCCGAGAAGCTGCGCGAGGAGCGCGAGAGGCTTTCCGGCGTGAAGCGCGAGCTGCGGCAAAAGCGCATTCTGCTGGACGATGCGCAGGCTGCGGAAATCAAAAACATGACGGGCGCAA
>CAMENN010000058.1 GCA_945928315.1 uncultured Clostridia bacterium | reverse complement strand
GGGTACGCTTTCCCCTAATTTGCACTTGACAAGAGGGTACTACATAACAGTATGAGATAAGTATACCCCCGCTTCCGGCATCACCGGGAGCGGGGGGCTTTGTCTGTATTTCTGTTTTCTCGGGCCGCCTGGGGGAACCGGACCGGCGCTGCGGCAGAAGGCGCATATCATGCCCTGTTTTTGCGCAAACCATGGAGGCATCTGCCCGCCCAACGCACCGCGCCGCCGATGAGCAGCGGAACGACGAGCCCCGCGATCAGGTAGAGCACGTTCCATTCCTGCCGACCGGCCGGGGCGTACAGATAGCCCTCCTGCGTGCGCATGGCGGTGACACTGAATTTCGCGGCGCCCAGCCCCAGTTTGTGCAGCGCGAGGAACACGCAGTTGAGCGCGAAGAAGCCCATGTAGTGGTGCATCATCACGTCGAACGTGTGGCGGCTGACGGCCAGCGCCAGGCGGCTTCGCTCCATGTGCGGGGCGAGCAGGCGCGCGATGCGCAGCCAGAACGCGATGGCGATGGCCCCGCCCAGATAGACGCCGACCGCGCCGCAGTCCATATAGGTGCAGGAGGAGAGCAGGTAGGCCAGGTTCTCATAGCGCGTGCACAGCAGCGCCCGGGCGATGACCAGCGCGAGCAGATAGGGCACGGTCGGCAGGGTGTCGTGCTTTTCCAGGCAGCGGTGGTAGAGCACGCCGCCCGCGTAGCCCGGCAGCAGGATCAGCGCGCGCATGAGGAACAGCGGCAGCGCGCCGTTTCGGCCGGCCGCGCACAGCTCCACGGCGACGGCGCCGGGAATCAGGCACAGCAGGAACGTGACCGGCTCCCGCCCGCCCCACAGCCGGGAGAGCCGCCGCACCAGCAGATACATCGCCTGCGCCAGCAGCAGCGGGAACACATACCACGAGCCGAGATTCCAGACAAAGTGCTCGCCGTCGGTCAGCGGGGCGAGGAGCAGCGTATAGGCGGAGAGCGGCTCGCCGAGCGTGAAGCCGCCGTAGCGCCGCAGCAGCGCCGCACCCACGCCGTAGACGAGGTTCCAGGCGTACAGCGGCACCAGCAGGCGGCGCGCCCTGTGCGCGAGCAGGCGCAGCGGGTGCTCCGCGTCGCCGTCGCGCAGCAGGCAGCCCGAGGCAAAGGCGAAGAGCATCAGGTGGAACGAGTAATAGCGGAACAGGCTGCGCATGTCGAACATGTCCTCAAAGCAGGTGTGCCCGTCCACGACGAACACGATGGCGATGAGGCACAGCGCCCGCATGGTCATGTTCTCCGGGCGGCGTGTGTCTGGTTTCATGAAGCTCCCTCCGGTGTGGACAAGAGTGCGCGCCGCGGTGGATTGCGCGTGCGGAGCGCGCCGACAAGGATATTATATCATCTTTATGCGCCGGGTCAAAGAGGAATTTGCACGCGCCGCGGAGCTGCCAAAAAATGAGATGTACGCTGCAAAATATTTGACCATAAAACGACGGAAAATGCCATGATTAGTGTGAAATTCTTGAAAATACATCATTTTTGTAAGTAGACGTTCCCAAAATCCACCGTATAATAAAAGTATCGGGCAAATTCGGCAGAGCAAAGGAAAAGCCGATTGTGGGAGGTGTCAAGAATGATCAAGTTTGGTGAGCGCCTGAAGGCTGCCCGGACTGCCAAACATATGAGCCAACAAGCCCTGGCGGACGTCATCGGAAAGAGCCTGAACACAGTGGGGCTGTATGAGCGCGGCCTGCGCCAGCCGAGCCTTGAAACGCTGTGCCTGCTGGCGGATACGCTCGACGTATCCTGCGATTACCTGCTGGCGCGTACCGAAGCAAAAAAGACGGCAAAGGTGTCAGAATCCTCGGACGAAAATCTGGCGATGCGTGTTTCGCGGATCGAAAGCCATCTCGGCCTTTGATCGGCTTACCGACTATAGCCGGGAACCCGTTTTTCCGGTGCTCTTTCCCATTGTTTACCGATTGTTTTTTTAGCCCAACTGCTTTTCCCTCCGGCCTGCCGGAGGGCTTTTTTTGTTTCCGGTGTTCGGAATCCGGGGGGGCAGGGCTTCGAACGTGCCCGCGTTTTCCGGTGCTGCAGAAAGGCCGCAGGGGGGGCGATGGAAAGACGGAAGCGTCTTGCGATGCTGTGAGTCTGGAAATGGAAGACAAGCAAAGCGGAGAAGGTCGCCTTCTCCGCTCTTTGCCGTGTCAGCCCAAAGCCTTCCCCTCGAAATCGACGCGCCTGCGCACATCCTGCATCAGGCGATCGAACTGCGCCGGGTCGAGCGACTGTGCGCCGTCGCACAGCGCGCACTTCGGGTTGTTGTGGACCTCGATCATCAGGCCATCCGCGCCGGCCGCAATCGCCGTGCGCGCCAGCGGCTCCACCATCCACGCGATGCCCGCCGCGTGCGACGGGTCGATGATCACCGGCAGGTGGCTCTTCTGCTTGATGATCGGCACCATCGAGATGTCCAGGTTGTTGCGCACCATCTTTTCAAACGTGCGGATGCCGCGTTCGCACAGGATCACGTTCTCATTGCCGCCGGAGAGGATGTACTCCGCGCTCATCAGCAGCTCCTCGATCGTCGAGGACAGGCCGCGCTTGAGCAGGATCGGCTTTTTGCAGTGGCCCAGCTCCTTGAGCAGGCGGAAGTTCTGCATGTTGCGCGCGCCGACCTGGATGACGTCCACGTCCGCGAAGTCGTCCAGCTGCGTCTCGCTCATGATCTCCGTGACGATCGGCAGTCCGGTCACGCGCCGCGCCTCGCGCAGCAGCTCGAGGCCCTGGTTTTCCAGCCCCTGGAAAGAGTACGGCGAGGTGCGCGGCTTGAATGCGCCGCCGCGCAGGCACGTCGCGCCGCTGGCCTTGACGGCCTGTGCGACCTCGAGCAGCTGCGACTCGCTCTCCACGGAGCACGGCCCGGCGATCACTGCGAAGCGCCCCTCGCCGATCTGCGTATCGCCGACGGGCACGTGCGTGTCCTCCGGATGGAAGCGGCGGTTGGCGAGCTTGTACGGCTCGGAGACGCGGCGCACGTCCGCGACGATGTCGCTCGCGCGCAGCCAGTCCTCATCGACGTGCGTCGTGTCGCCGACGAGGCCGAGGATGGTCTCCGTGGTGCCCTGGCTGTAATGGATGTCCACGCCCTGCGCGCGGATGCTGGCCATCAGCGCGTCGATGCGCGCCTGCTCTGCGTTCTGCCTGAGGATGACGATCATGTGAATATACCTCCCGATTTGTCAATGCCGAATGTTCTGCTGTCCTCGCCCCGGGCGCGGGAGCATCAGAAAAGCGGCCCCCTCGCCTTTGGATGGGGCCGCTTCTGCTTCCGCGGCTGAGCCGCGCACACAAACAACCCGTACTACTCGCTAAAGTAATACAGGTACGCAAACGCGAACTGCCTGCGGATGTCCATGTGCGGGTTCCTCCTCGATGTGATGGATACAGGATACACCGGAAATGACGGTTTGTCAACCCACTAAATGAGCGCGAGATGAAATTTGTCTACCGGATGTCCTTCGCCGGGCGCAGCCTCGTCATGCCCAGCGCGATGACGGCGGGGAAGACGAGGGCGGCGAGCAGCCCGGCGCGCAGGCTGTCCCCGCAGGCACCGGCGACGAAGCCGACGACGGTCGGCCCGCCGGAGCAGCCCACGTCGCCCGCCAGCGCCATGAGCGCATACATCGCGGTACCCGCGCCGGGCAGGCTGACCGCGGCGATGCTGAACGTGCCCGGCCAGAAGATGCCCACGGAGAAGCCGCACAGCGCGCAGCCCAGCAGCGCGAGCGCGGGACTGCCGGCGAACACGGCGATCAGGTAGCAGGCGACGCACAGCACCGCGCTGCCGAGCATCATCCGGCGCAGGGGGATGCGGTCGCTGAACCTGCCGTAGAGTGCGCGGGCGGTGCCCATCAGCAGCGCGAAGGCACAGGGCCCGGCCAGATCGCCTGCGGCCTTGCTGACGCCCAGCGCGGACTCGGCGAACGTGGAGGCCCACTGGCTCATCGCCTGCTCGGATGCGCCGGCGCAGACCATCAGCAGCATCAGCAGCCAGAACACCTTCTGGCGCAGCAGGCGGTCGAGCGGGGCGGGCGCGCCGTCCGGGGTGATGGAGTAGATCGGCACGCGGGTAAAGTACACGGCGTTCAGCGCCGGAACGAGCGCGAAGAGCAGCGCGAGCACGCGCCAGCGCGCCGTGCCGAACGCGGCAAAGAACGCCGTGGACAGCAGCACGACGCCGACATGCCCCCAGCAGTAGAACGAGTGGAGCAGGCTCATGGCGGCGGCCTTCCTTTCGGTGGGGCAGGCCTCGACGATGGGGCTGATGAGCACCTCGATGATGCCGCCGCCCACGGCGTAGAGCACGACGCTCGCGAGCAGGCCCGCATAGGCGCTGGGCAGCAGATCCGGCAGCACGGCCATGCCGCACAGCCCCGCCGCCGCGAAGACGTGCGCCGCGACGATGCTCACGCGGTAGCCGATGCGGTCGATGACCTTCGCGCTGAGCAGATCGACGAGCAGCTGCACGGCGAAGTTGAGCGTGGTGATCAGCGTGATGCGCTTCAGCGAGAGCGCGTAGTCCCGCGCGAACGTGAGGAACAGCAGCGGTGCGAGGTTGTTGACGATGGCCTGGGTGATGTAGCCCAGATAGCTGGCGCGCAGCGTGTGCGCGTAGTCGGTCAGACGCTTCATGAGGGGCCTCCTGCGTGTAGAGTCATAAGAAGCATAGCACGCGCAGGGGAAAAAGTACAGAGGAAATCGGCATGGTGCCGTTGCATCAACGACGAAGTGATAGAAGTCCCGCAACTTTGCGGTCGAAGCCGAAGCTTTGCAGAGGGACTTTCATAGTGTAAATACAGAAAAAGCGCAGGTCAGGCCGTCTGCGTTTTACAATATTGTCCACAATATGTCATTCTTCTTATTGAGATATGACCAGATGTGTGATAGAATAAACTGAAATCATTCAGATTTCGCAGAAAGAAGGAGGGTATTTCATGAAAAGGAACATCAGCATGATTCTGTGCCTGGTGCTCGCCGTGTGCCTGATGCTGTGCGGCGCAGCCGCTTTGGCGCAGGACGGCACGTTCACGGGCTCCGCGGCCGGCATGGGCGGCGCGGTGAACGTGACGGTGACGGTCGAGGGCGGCAAGATTGTGTCCGTGGAGGTTGGCGAGCACAGCGAGACGCCCGGCATCTCCGACCCGGCAATCGAGCAGATCCCCGCGGCGATCGTGGAGGCGCAGAGCGCCGACGTCGAGGGCGTCTCCGGCGCGACGGTGACCAGCGAAGCGATCAAGAAGGCCGTTGCGGCGGCGCTTTCCGGCGAAACGGAGGAAGCACAGGCTGTGGAGATCCCGTTTGAGCAGCCGGACGTCATCGTCATTGGCGCGGGCATGTCCGGCCTGACGGCGGCTGTTCGTGCCAGCGAGCTGGGCGCCAACGTGTTGGTCTTTGAGCAGATGGCCAAGGTCGGCGGTTCCGCCGCCGTGGCGGGCGGCTCCATCGTGGGCGCCGAGACCATCATTGAGAAGGAAGCCGGTATCGAGGACAGCATCGACCTGCTCTATGCGGATTTCGGTCGGCTGGGCGGCGAGGGCAACTACAATCCGGAGGTCGCCCGCAAGTTTGCCGAGCGCGCCGGTACGGCGGTTGACTGGCTGGATACCTATGTGGGCGTGAACTTCGGCGAGCGCTCCCCGACGTACGGCAGCTATGAGCCGCTCAACGTCAACCGCGTGCACTTCGCGGTGCCGGCGGACGGGGACGTCTCCCGCTCCTCGGGCAAGGGCGGCAGCGGCTTCATCATGGCGCTGATGAACAAGCTGGACGGCTTCATCGATGCGGGCACGGCCTGCCTGCTGCTAGAGACCCCGGTAACCGACATCATCATCGAGGATGGCGCGATTGTCGGCGTTGTGGCCAGCGTGAACGGCGAGAGCCGCGAGTTCCGCGCGCCGTCCACGGTCATCGCGACCGGCGGCTACGGCCACAACGAGGCCTGGCTCAAGGAGTTCAACTTCACGAACGTGGCCACCTCCACCCCGGCCAGCGCGACTGGCTCTGGCTATGACTTCGCGCGCAAGGCGGGCGCCGTGTTCACCGGCATGGACTTCTGCACCGCGTACGGTGGAGCGATTCCGGTGACCGGCTTCACGAAGAGCCTGGCGGCGAACCTCTACACCAATCCCGGCCCGATCTGGGTGGGCCTGAACGGTGAGCGCTTCACCGACGAGACGAAGGCGGACTCCAAGGTGCGCTCCGATGCGTGGACGGCTGCTGAGGAGAACAAGGTGTTTGTCGTTTACACCGAGGATGTGATCAATCCCGAGATGCCCATGATCACCGGCGCGCAGGACCCGGCTGCCAAGCTGGCTGAGCTGGTTGAGGAGGGCAAGTACGTCTTCAAGGCGGACACGGTGGCGGAACTGGCGGCCAAGGCCGGCATCAACGCGGATGCGCTGGTCAAGACCGTCGAGACCTACAACGCAGACTGCGCGACGGGCAAGGACAGCGTGTTTGGCCGCGAGAGCGAGCTGCGTGCGATGGACAAAGGTCCGTACTACGCGATCATGACGATCCCGTATGTGCTCATCACCTCTGGCGGACCGAGAATCAATGCGGATGCGCAGATGATCAACGAAGCGGGCGAGGCGATTCCGGGCGCATATCTGGCCGGTGAAATCGTCGGCATGGGCAATGTCTGCGGCCATACGACCATCGGCGGCATCGGACACGGCAACTGTGCGACGTGGGGCATGATCGCAGCGGAAAACGCGGTCGCCAACGCGGGCAAGTAATCCGCATTCCCATGAAAATGGCGTGCGGCTTTGCCGGGGCGGAAAACCTGATGCGGTCTGCTGCGCATGTCATGGCGAATCGGGATACACGAAACAGCACAAAAAGGTGGGGCTGCCGGTTTCATTCGGCAGCCCCACTGCTTATGCCCGTATGCGCTCCGGCTTCAGGAGCGTGCCCGCGTCGCATACCCGCATGCGCACATCGCCGCCAGGAACGTGACGGTGAGGTTACGGTAGGTGAAAAAGGCGTGGTCGTAGGCGTGGTTGGCCATGACCAGGCACCACAGCAGCGGCACGAGCGCGAGCAGCGCCGGCGCCAGCGCGCCGGGCTGCAGGCGCGCGCGCAGGCCGCTTTGGTGCGCGCGATGCGCCCGGTGCAGGGCGATCAGGCAGGAGGATGCAAAGCCCGCCAGCAGCACCAGCAGGTATGCCGACTTGTCGAGGATGACGCCGAGGTTCAGGCGCAGCGCGCTCAGGCGCGAGAACGCCTCCCCGTTCGAGGCGGAGGAGACGCGCAGCGCCGCCTGCTCGAAGATGCCCGCGAGGCGGTCCATGCCGAACACCCCGGCGACAAACGCCCATTTGAGCATCCACATGCCCGCATAGCCCAGCGCCCAGCACAGGCCGCAGGCGATCAGCCGGGGCAGCAGCGCGCGCAGGCCGTCACCGCGCTCCATGCGCAGGGCGAGCAGCAGCGCCAGCGGAAAGCCGAGCGTCACCAGCGGGAAGGTGAGCAGGTCGAGGTAGTTGGTCAGCAGGCCCACCAGCGCGAAGAAGCCCGGCAAGCCGATCGTGCGCCCGATGGCCTCGTCGGCGCAGAGCAGCAGCAGGCACGACAGGAGCGCCAGCAGCGTCACCGGCACGTATTGCAGGCAGATGCCGCAGGCCACGGGCATCAGCAGAAACCAGCCCGCGGTCATCCCCGGCAGCGCGCCCGGCGCCCGGTGCGCGCAGCGCGCGAGCACCGCAATGGCCAGCAGCAGCGTGACGAGCAGCAGCAGCATCTGCAGGTTCGGCAGGTTGAGCACGCACAGCAGCAGCCGCAGCGGCAGCGTATAGCCGTGCCAGTAGCGCGTGTAGGTCAGCCCGCAGCCCACGGCCTCCGCATAGGTGGCAAAGGCGGACCACTCGCTCTGCCCCTCCCCGGGCACGAGCTCCGTGCGCAGGCCGCCGAAGGTCTTCTCCAGCAGCGTCTCCGGGCCGGTGTAGGCCGCGGTCTTGAGGATCAGGATGGCGGTGAAGTTGTCCAGCTGGGTGCTCTTGAAGCCGCCGATCAGCTGGGGCGTGCCGCCCTCCCGACCCAGCAGCGCCACGCCCTGCGCCGCGTTTTCGCGCATCGTGTCCGTGTCGATCAGGAATGCCGCGGCGTTCATCGCGATGCACAGGAGCACCGTCACAAGGATCGCCAGTGCGGCGCGCACGCCGCGGCGGGCAAGGATGCGTTTCACCGGCGCGCGCCTCCCTTCCTGCCGCCGGGGCGTTTTCCCGACGCGGGGGTCTTGCCCGAGGGCTTGCCCTGGCGGTACGGCTCGATGAGGCGGCGGCGCAGCACGTCCTCCCGTGCCACGGAGTAGCCAAAGAAGCCCTCCGGCCGCGGCGCAAGCGGGAAGTACTCCCCGTGCGCGTAGGCGACGAGGTTCGCCCGGGCCATGTGCAGGCTGCCGTCCGCGTCGAACAGATCGTCGCGGACATAGACCTGCTCGATGCGCGCGAGGAACAGGTCGTGCGAGCCGAGGGGGATTACCCTGTCCACCCGGCAGCACAGGAACGCCGGGGCTTCATCAAGCGCCGGGGCGGGAAAGCCCTCCACATCGCGCGGCGTCAGGCCGCACAGCGCGAACTTGTCCACGTCGCGCCCGCTCTTGACGCCGCAAAGGTCCGCGGCCCTGCACAGACGCCGGTCGATCAGGTTCAGGCAGAACGCGCCGGAGCTCTCGATCTGCGCGTGGGAATGGCGCTCCGGGCGGATGGAGACGGAGAGCATCGGCGGGTCGGAATTGACGATGCCCGTCCAGGCGACGGTGATGAGATTCGGCCGGTTAAGCCCGGGCCCTTCGCCCCGGCAGGAGAGCATCACCGCGGGCACGGGGGAGAGAAACGTCGTCGCGCCGATGGCGCGGAAATCGCGGTCGGACAAGAAAAAAGACCTCCTGAACAAGAGTGGCCGCGCCGCGCGGGCGGGCCGGATGCTTCTATGATACATGGGGACCTGCGCAAAATCAATAAAAAGTTTGCGCCCGCTGGGAAGAAATGGCACGCGTTCCTCGTCATATCATCAGAGACTGCGCTGCAAGGTTGCGAAAAAGGCGCAGTCGTGGTAAGATGGAGCGGAAGACTGCATCCCAAAGATGATCAAATAGGAAGCGGAAACGATGGAGGGGATACCATGAATTCGGAGGTCATGAAGCGGAGAATCGCGGCGATGCTGTGCTGCGCCGTGCTGACGGCGAGCATGCCCATGGGCGCGCTGGCCGAGGGCGAGACGCAGGCGGAGGCGCCGGCGGTTCAGGAGATCGTCCCGGAGCAGACGGACGGAGCCGTGCAGACGAATGGGGCCGCACAGACGTACAAGAAGTTCAAGCTGAAGCCCGAGCTGGTGGAGGGCGTGCTCTGCGTGAGCGTGAGCGGCGCCAGCGTGCTCGACGTGCAGGTGCGCGTGCTGAACGCCAAGGGCGAGACGGTCGCCAAACAGACGGTCGTCAAGGGCACCGGCACGGCATTCTTTGCCGATTTGATGCCCGGCGTGTACACGCTGAGCGCCGCCTATGCGGACAAGGACGCCGCGGCGGCGGTCAAGGCGGTTTCTCTGGAATACGAGATCATCGACGAGGAGGCCGTGCGGAAGGCTGCCGAGGAAGAGGCCCTGAAGAAGGCCGCCGAGGAGGCTGCGAAGCAGACGGTTGACAGTGCAGTCGGAGACAGTGGCAGCGCCGATGAGGGCGGGGCCGGAGAAGGAACGGAGACGGTTCCGCAGGCGGCGCTTCTGACCCTCGTTCCGGCCACGCTGCCGGGCGGCACGGACAGCACGGCGGGCGGCAGCACGCCGACGGACAGCACGACGGGCGGCAGCACGCCGACGGGCAGCGCGGACAGCACGACGGGCGACAGCACGCCGACGGGCAGCACCGACAGCACGGCGGGCGGCAGCACGCCGACGGACAGCACGACGGGCGGCAGCACGCCGACGGGCAGCGCGGACAGCACGACGGGCGACAGCACGCCGACGGGCGGCACGGATAGCACGCCGAGCGGCAGCACGCCGAGCGGCAGCACCGACAGCACGACGGGCGACAGCACGCCGAGCGGCAGCACGACGGGCGGCACGGACAGCACGACGGGCGGCAGCACGCCGACGGGCGGCACGGACAGCACGCCGAGCGGCAGCACGACCGGAACGGACGGCACGACGAAGGAAGCCGGCACGGGCCAGTTCGCCCTGAGCGTTGCCACCCGGAAGGGCGCCATTGACGTGACGGTGTCCAACGCGCTCGACCAGGACATCTATGTGGAGCTGTCGAAGGAGAATGACTCCTTCACGGCGGAGCAGACTGTGAAGGGAAATGCCACAGCCAGCTTTACCGGCCTGGCCGCGGGTACATACACAGTATATGCCGAGTACTACGATGTCGTTTCCGGCACGAAGCCTGTGGAAGTGAGCGGCATCGAGCTGAAGGAGTCCGCCGAGGTTGTGGTCGAGCCGGAGGGCAAGTTCTCCGTGGAGACGTCGTCCAATGGAAAGGACAGCATCACGGCGAAGATCACGGGGGCTAAGGCGCAGGCCATCGACGTCGTGCTGCACATGGGGACCACGAAGATCGACATGAAGACGCTCACCGGCGACGGTGAAGCGGTGTTCACCGGCCTCGCCGCGGGCACCTATACCGTGCTGGTCACCTATCAGGAGACGGTGGAAGGCGTGGGACCCGTGACCAGCGGGGAGATCACGCTCAGCGGCACGGAATCCGCCCCCGCCGCCCGGTTCGCGGCGAACGCGTCTGTCAGCGGAAGCACCATCAGCGTTGAGGTCACCGGCGCGAGCAGGCAGAGCGTCGAGGTGAAGCTGAGCGGCTCGGACGGGGTGATCACCCAGAGCAGGACGCTCAGCGACGGCAACGGCAAGGCGGAGTTCACCAACCTCGCCGCGGACACCTACACCGTGACCGTCGATTACGCGCCACATGTGGACGGCGTGGACCCGGTGATCCAGGGCAAGCTCGTCGTGGGCAGCACGGAGCCTGACGGGCAGTTCACCGCGAAGGCGACGGTCGGCAAGGGCACCATCGACGTGACCGTCTCCGGCGCGCTCGCGAAGGCCGTGGGCGTGGAGCTGATGAAGCCGGACGGCACCAGCACGCTCAAGACCATCGACACGGGTAACGGCACGGCCAGCTTCACCGGGCTGATGGCGGGCACCTACAGCTTCTATGCCGACTACATGGATCCCGTCTCCGGGGTCAAGGCCGTCGAGCAGGCGGACATCGTCGTCGCCGAGGGCGCGGACATCGTCGAGATCGTCCCGGGCCAGTTCGAGGTGGAGACCGCCGCCGGCAGCAATACCCTCACCGTGACCGTCTCCAAGGCCAACAAGCAGACCGTCGAGGTCGTGCTCATCAAGCCGGACAACACCACCGACAGGCGCACGCTCCCCGAGGGCAACGGCACCGTGACCTATGAGGGCCTCGCGGCGGGCGATTACGGCATCGTCGTCGCCTATCAGGCGGAGGTCTCCGGCGTCAGCGCCGTGAAGCGTGAGGGCATCACCGTCTCTGCCGGAGCGACGGCGGGCGCGATCGTCGCCACCGCCAAGGCGGGCGTAAACCGCGTGGACGTGACCGTCTCTGCCGCCAGCAAGCTGCCCGTCGCCGTCACGCTCCTGCAGAATGGCGTCATCAGGGATTCCAGGCGCATCGAGGCGGGCGTGGGCTCCGTCGCCTTTGAGGGCCTCGCGGCGGGCACCTACAGCGTGTCCATCGACTATGCGCCCTCGCAGGAGAACGTGAAGCCCTACGTCATCGACGGGTTGAACGTCACGGCCAGCATCGCGAAGATCGCGATCGCCAAGGTGCAGGCGGGCGAGAACAAGCTCACCGTCACCGGCACCGCGCAGCCCGATACCGACATCACCGTGATCACTGAGCCGGCGAGCAGCACCGCCATCGTCCACAGCGACGCCAAGGGCGCGTTCACTGCGGAAATCACCTGCAGCGCGGGCACCTATACCGCCGTGCACGCGCAGTACGGTGCGGACACCGCCAGCCGCGTGACGGCCAGCGGCACGTTCACCGTCACCACGCCGGAGACGGCGCCGACGATCTCCGTTGACCGCATCGTGCCCAGCGCCACGACCGTCGTCGCGAAGACGAGCCCGGGCGTCGTGGTGAACCTCGCCACCAGCGATTACGGCCAGACCGTCACCGCCGATTCCCGCGGCGTACTGCGGTTCTATCTGCCGCACACCTACGCATACGGCACGAAGATCACCTTCACCGTGTTCTACGGCACGAACAATTCGAAGAGCTACGTCAAGGAAAGCTACGTCACCGACGAGCGCTACTACAAGCTGCTCAGGAGCGGCAGCAACTGCTGGGAGGTCTTCGAGCTGACCACGCGCCTGGCCGAGCTGGGCTATCCGATCACCCCGACCTACAAGTATACGAGCGACGTGGTCGCCATCGTGAAGCTGTTCCAGGCGAACAACGGCCTGACGGTGGACGGCATCGCGGGCAAGAACACGCATGATGCCGCCTTCTCCGTGGCCGCCATCGGCTACAGCGAGACGACGTATCCCACGCTCGTGCGCGGCGACCGCGGCCTGGCGCTGATCTACTCGCTGCAGCAGCGCCTCAAGGACCTCGGCTACTACACCATCCGTGTGGACGGCATCTTCGGCAGCGGCACGCAGCGTGCCGTGCGCGACTTCCAGGCGAACAACGGCCTGACCGTCACCGGCCGCGCGGACAACGCCACGCAGAAGCTGCTCTACTCCTCCTCGGCGAAGGCGGCGGGCTCCGGCAGCGCGGGCAGCTACACGACGCTTGCGCGCTCGAACCGCTACAGCAGCGCGGTCGTCACGCTCCAGCGCAGGCTGAAGGCGCTGGGCTATCTGGCGGGCGCCGCGGACGGCTACTTCGGCAGCCAGACCTACCGCGCCGTGCGCAGCTTCCAGAGCGCCAACGGCCTGAGCGTGACGGGCATTGCCGATCCGACGACGCAGGCGCTGCTCTTCTCCGCCGCGGCGAAGGCGGCCTCCGGCTCCTCCGCCTCCACGGACACGGGCTACCGCCTGCTCTACTGGGGCTGCAAGGGCGACGCCGTCAAGCGGCTCCAGCGGGCGCTGCTGGACGCTGGCTACAAGCAGGTGCGCGTGGCCGACGGCATCTACGGCCAGTGGACGTATGACGCGGTGCGCGCGTTCCAGAAGGCGAACGGCCTGTCGGTCGATGGCATCGCGGGCAAGAACACGCAGAACAAGCTCTACGGAACGAGCTACTAATCCGCAGCAGGGCCGCAGCGCATCCTTGCTGCGGAGGGGCCGCGTTCACATCGCTCGTGCGCGCGCCCTTCGGGCACACTTCGAGCGATAGAGGAAGCAGACTACGTCTGCTCCTCGCGGCGTACATGCCGCCGCTGCGGATTGCATATGAAGGGGCTTCGGCCCCTTCAAACTTCCCCGGGGTTGATTCGAGCCTCTGTGCAAGCATCGCAATCTTTTGGGTATCCTGTAACGGTCGGAAAACGCGATAGGAGGAAGGCATGAAACGATGGATGGCGCTCCTTTTGGGTACGCTGCTGACGCTGACGGCGTGCGCCGCACAGGCACAGACGCTGACCGTGGAGTTTTACGACGTGGGCAAGGCCGACGCCATGCTCATCACGACGCCGCAGGACAGGCGCATCCTCATCGACGCGGCGACCAACAAGGAGGGCAAGGCCCTCGCGGAGCGCTTTGACCGCGCGGGCATCGGCCGCATCGACGTGATGATCATCACGCACTACGACAAGGACCACGTCGGCGGCGCGGACAAGCTGCTCGAGGAGTTTGACGTCGGGACGGTCATCATGCCCACCTATGACAAGGAGAGCAAGCAGCACACGCAGTTTGAGGAGGCGCTGGCGGCAGCGGAGGGCGTGGAAGAGATCCGCATGGGCCGCGCCGAGACGCGCGTGTTTGACCTTGAGCCGGGCGTGACGTGGACCGTGACCAGCGCGCATAAGGCCGACTACGGCGAGGACGAGGAGAACGACTTTTCGCTCGCCGTGCGCCTGACCTATGGCGGGACGCGGTTCTTCTTCACCGGCGACGCGGAGAACGCCCGCCAGCGGGAGCTGCTGGCCGAGGGCGACGTCGCCTGCGACGTGCTCAAGGTGCCGTATCACGGGCGGCTGGAGGCGAGCAGTCAGGACTTTTTGGCCGCGTGCGCGCCGGAGATCGCGTTCATCTGCGATTCGGATGAGGAGCCGGCGAACGCGATGGTGATCGCCATGCTGGAGAACGCGGGCGCAAAGGTCTACTGCGCGAAGGATGGCGGCCTGCGCGTGACCAGCGACGGGGAAACCATCACGGCGGAAAAAATGAATTAAGCCAAAGCTTCGAAGATAAGCGCGAAGCGAGGAAGGGGTCTGGGGACAATGTCCCCAGGCTAGGGGTTTGGGGGATGAAATCCCCCAACGTCCCCATTGCATAAGAAGAAAAGCAAGAACCGGCAGTCGCCCCGGCGGCGGGGCGACGAAACCGGTTCTGAACAAGCGGGTGAAGGGCGGCGCAGAAGTCGGCGGAATGCAGAGCGGCGTTTCTTTGCAAAGCCGCGCTGTCCGCTGGAACCAAAACCATATCTGCTCAGCATCCGTTGCCTGAAGAACACAGATCGCCCGCCGGGGCCTTTCCTCCGGCGGGCGTTGTTTATGCGGTTTTCGCATGGGGAACGTGCGCAGCTCAGCGCTTTCGCCGCCGTAGACCGCCTACGGCGACAACGGCGAAATGGCAGTCTGCGATTTACATGAAACGAACGGGTAAGGGTACGTTGGGGCTGCTGTCCCAAACCCCGCCAATGGGCTCTGCCCCTTGACCCCGCAAGGGATTTCATCCCTTGACCCATCCTCGCTTCGCGCCTGTTTTAAGAATCCTTTCCTTTATTCGCCCAACAGGTCCCAGAGCCTTTGCAGCTCCTCCTGTCCCGCGTAGCTGAGCACAATGCGGCCCTTCTGCGCCGTGCCCTCCATCGTGACCTTGAGGCCCGTCGCGCTGCGCAGGCGCTCGCCCAGCTCCTCGTACTCCGTCGGCAACGGCTCCGGACGCTTCTTCTCCTTCTTCTCCGGCGCATGCTTGGCCGCCTCCTCGAGCTGGCGCACCGACCAGCCGAATTGCAGCGTCTTAGCGAACAGGTTCGCCTGCTGCTCCCGGTCGGCGATGCCCGCCAGCACGCGCGCATGGCCCGCGGACAGCGTGCCGTCCACCACGGCGCTTTGGATGCGCGCGGGCAGCGTGAGCAGGCGCAGCAGGTTCGCCACCGCGCTGCGGCTGCGGCCGAGGCGCTCCGCGACGGCCTCCTGCGTCAGCGCGCACTCCGTCATCAGCGTGTGGATGCCCTGCGCCTCCTCGATCGCGTTGAGGTCCTCGCGCTGAATGTTCTCGATGAGCGCCGCCTCCTGGCGCTTCACGTCGTCCCATTCGCGCACGATCGCCGGGATGGTGTCGAGATTGGCCAGCCGCGCGGCGCGCCAGCGGCGCTCGCCGGCGATGATCGTGTAGCGCGCGCCGTCGCGGGCGACGAGGATGGGCGAGATCACGCCGGAATGGCGGATGGAGTCCGCGAGGGCCAGAAGCGCGTCGTCGTCAAACTTCTTGCGCGGCTGGTTGCGGTTCGGGTCGATGTCCCCGACCGGGAGCTGCACCACGCTGTCCCCGGGGACGGCGGGCGCCGCGGCGGGGGCGGATTCGACGGATTCAACGACCTCTTCCACGTCGGGCAGGATGGCGCTCAGCCCCCGGCCCAAACCCATTTTCTTAGCCATCTCTAAACCTCTCAACAGTCAGAATAGGGAATATACGGTTCTCAAATCAAGCCAGCTCTCAGGAAATCCCCCGTCAGGGATCGCTTCGCTCCCTGACTGCTTTTTCTTTGATCGCTTCGCGATGGGGAACGTTGGGGGATTTCATCCCCCAAACCCCTAGACTGGGGACATTGTCTCCAGCCCCCTTCCTCGCTTCGCGCTTATGGCCCGTTTGTCTGCGAAAAGCATTACCTTGCCAGAAACTCCCTGGCCAGCGCCTGATAGCTCGTGGCGCCCAGCGAGCGCGGATCATAGAGCGTGATGGGCAGGCCGTGGCTCGGAGCCTCGCCCAGGCGCACGTTGCGCGGGATCACCGTGTTGTAGACCTTCCCCTTGAAGACCTTGCGCACCTCCTGCGCGACCTGGATGCCCAGGTTCGTGCGCGCGTCGAGCATCGTGAGCACCACGCCCTCGATGGTCAGGCGACGGTTGAGGCGCTGCACCTTCTGGATCGTGCCCATCAGCGCCGTGACGCCCTCGAGCGCGAAATACTCGCACTGAATCGGGATCAGCACGCCGTTTGCCGCGCACAGCGCGTTGAGCGTGATCAGCCCGAGCGAGGGCGGACAGTCGATGAACACGTAGTCGAAGTGCTCCGCAGCCGGGGCCAGCGCCTCGGCGAGCACGCGCTCACGCTCGTCCATCGCGGCCAGCTCGATCTCCGCGCCCGCCAGCCGGATGTCCGACGGGAGCACGAAGAGCCCCCCGACCTCCGTCCTGCACAGCGCGTCCATGAGCGGCACCTCGCCGCTCATCACCTCATAGACGGTCGGCGTCTTCTCCTTCACCCGGATGCCCAGGCCGCTCGACGTGTTGCCCTGCGGGTCCGCGTCCACGATGAGCACGCGGTGCCCCTCCTGCGCCACGCACGCGGAGAGGTTCACGCTGGTGGTCGTCTTGCCGACGCCGCCCTTCTGGTTTGTGATTGCGATGATCTTTGCCATGGTTGTCCTCAAATCTTTTTATTCCAGCTGCCCGTTCTCGCGCAGCACCTGCTCAATCCATTCGCGATCGAACGCCTCAAGCGGATAGCGCGCGAGCAGCTCGCGCATCGCGGCATAGGAGCCCTCGCGCGCAAAGTCGAACAGCGCGTCCTGCAGCACCGCGTCCGGGCGTTTGCCTGCGTAGGCGAGCGCAAGCAGCCGGTCCGCCAGATCGTGTATGGCGTCGGAGGTCACGCGCGCGCGGCTGCCGTCTTGAAGCTGCACGACCATCGAGCGGTCCGTGCCCAGATAGACCGTGTTGAACAGCAGCGAGTCCAGCCGGGAAAGCAGCTGGGACAGCGTCTCCTGCGTGCGCCCGAAGCGCACGAGCAGGCCGTTGACGCTGTAAACCAAATCGGGACAGCGCGCAAGCAGCGCGCCGCCCAGCACCGGGCGAAGCAGTCCCTCAATCTGATCCAGTCTGCCGGGCATCGCGCCTTCCTCCCCTCCGACAAGGGTATCCCTTTGTATCCTCTTCCTTATTGTACACGCATGCGGCGCACTCCCGCAAGGGGGAAAAACGCCGCGCCTGCTTCAAGTCCATATCATACCACATTTTCCCGTCCGTTTCCACCGGTTTTGCACGGCATTGCTCAGGTCAGTTTACTTTTTTTCGAAAATGGCGTATACTGAACACATCTGAAACCGGAAGAGGAGGCTGTGCATGATCAGCAAAGGCCAGTGCGAGCAGGTGCTCGCCCGCGCGCTCTCGCGCGGCGGCACATTCGCCGAAATCTTTTTTGAGGACTCCAAAAACTTTGGGATGACCCTGCGCTCCGGCCGCATCGAGGACGCGGCGGTCAGCCGTCCGCGTGGCGCGGGCATCCGCGTCTATGACAACCTGCGCTCCATCTACGTCTACACCTGCGACGTGACGCTCCCGGGCCTGCTGCGCGCGGCGGAGAAGGCCGCGGCGGCCGTCACCGACAGCCGGGGCACCGGCCGCGACGTGACGCTGTGCGAGCGCGCCGTGCCCGACATCCACCCTGTGAAGCGTCTGACGCTCGACGTCCCCGCGAAGGAGCGCGCCGCCGTGCTGCGCGCCGCGGATGCCGCTGCCCGGGCCGTCTCCCCGTCCATCAAGCAGGTGACGGCGGGCATGCTCGCGCGCGAGCAGCATGTGCTCATCGCCAACAGCGAGGGCCTGTATGTGGGCGATACGCGCGTGTATACGCGGCTGATGTGCTCCGCCGTCGCCAGCAACGGCACCGAAAACCAGACCGGCAGCGAGAACCCCGGCGCGCGCATGGGCTTTGAGCTGTTCACGGAGCGCGTCGATCCCACGCAGGTCGGCAAAAATGCCGCCACCTCCGCCGTCACCATGCTCACCGCGCCCTACTGCGCCGCGGGCGAGATGCCCGTGGTCATCGCGGGCGGCTTCGGCGGCGTCATCTTCCACGAGGCCTGCGGCCA
>CAMENN010000057.1 GCA_945928315.1 uncultured Clostridia bacterium | reverse complement strand
CGAAGCCGTCGATGCCGGGCAGCAGCGAGCCGGTCATGTCGATCATGCCGCTGCGCGCCGCCACGCGCATGACCTCCGCCTCCATTTCCTCGCCGTGCATGATCTCCATGTCCCGGCGCAGGTAGGCCAGCGCCGCGATGAGGCCGTAGCAGCCCCAGTCCGAGCAGGTGGCGGTGATGATGCAGTCGGTGGAGCTGGCGGCCAGAATGCCGCCGCCGCAGCCGCAGGCGCACTCGCCCGGGGCGGTGTAGGGCACGAACGTGCGGATGTGGTCGGCGATGAGCCCCATGCCGATCTCGTTGCCCAGGTCGCCGATGGCCACGGAGGGCACGCCGCGCGCGCGCAGCGCATTCCACAGCGCGTCGCTCTTGGCCTCCAGGACCGAGACATCCTTGCCGCCCGCGTTGTGGTAGACGCCCTTTTCGTTCGCGCCCGGCGCCTCCACGGAGATGACCGCGGCGGGCAGCCCCTCGGCAATCATCGCTTCGGCCTGGGCGGGCGCTTCCTTTGCGTCCTTGGTGAAGGCGACGACGCCCATGCTCAGCGGCAGCTCGCGCACCGTGGCGATGTCCTCATAGATGTGCAGGCCGACGACGCTGGCACAGCGCTTGACCGCCTCCACGCAGTCCTGCGGGCAGACGATGACCGGCTTGGCGCCGAAGGCGAGCACCAGCGCGCGGGAGAGCAGCATGGAGCTGACCATGCCGTCCATCTCCGGCACCCTGTGCGGCAGCAGCACAAAGCCCATGAGAATATAGACCAGATCGCCCTCGTGCACGCTGCGGCACAGCGCCTCGGCGGCGTGCATGGTCAGCGGCTCGCCGGTAACGGCGCGGCTGCCCGCGTACAGGATGCGGCACACGCCGTAGCCGCGCGGATCGAGCACCATCAGGGCGTCCAGGTTTTCACCGATATTGCGTTTTTCCAGATCATCGCGTTCCATAGCTGTCATCGTCCTTTCGGCAGATTCGCTTTGATTATAGCCGTGACAACGCAAAAATGCAAGAGCTTTTTGACGAAACTTCATTTCAATTTCAGTTTATGCGGATTTTGCCCGCTGTTTCCGATGACGAAACGGGCAAGCGATTCATGTTAGCCGTCCGTGCGCGCAAAAAAAGGGCCTGCCCCGCGGCAGACCCGGTATGATGCGGCTTGCGTTACGGGCGCTTGAGCCGTTTGATGTCCTCGCGGAGCTTTTCCTCGCGCCGGTTCAGCTCCTCGCGCAGCTCGCGCTTTTTGGCGCGGGCCTCCTCACGCAGCCTGCGCTGCTGCGCCTTCATGCGCGTGAGCAGGTCGTTGCTGTACAGGCGGGCATACGGGAAGGCGCGCAGCGTGCGGCGCATGAGCATGCCCTGCTCGGCGAGCTTCTCGCGCACGCAGCGGGTGATGTTCTCGGTGTCGTCCGCCTCGGAGAGGTTGGCCGTCCTGCGGATCTTGCCCAGCACGGTGACGGAGACGACGGCGTCCGTCACGAACAGCGCGCACAGGGCGATGCACAGGGCAAGGCGCACCGCATCCGGGATGCGCGCGAAGCCGTCAAAGCACAGCGGCTGAACGAGCTCCACCAGCAGAAGGCCGAACAGGCCGAAGGGGATTAGCGTGTTCGCACAGACGCGGCCGTTCAGGTTGAAGTGCTTCTGGCTGTAATCCCACCAGCGCGCGTGGAAGAGCTTCTCCATCAGGTAGCTGGTCACGTATTCGAGCGTGCCGCACAGCAGCATGGACAGGACGAACACGGAGACGGGATCGCCGCGGTAGCCCGAGAGCAGCAGCGTGATGAGCACCGCGCCGCAGCCGTAGATGGGGCAGTAGGGGCCGATGAGGAAGCCCCGGTTGATGAAGCGGCGCAGCTGAATCAGCTTGCAGACGACCTCCATCACCCAGCCCGCCATCGAGCAGGCGAAGAAGAACAGGATGAACGACTCAGTTTGCAGGGTCATGGCTTGCCTCCGGAATCGTCTGATCGGCGGTGTACAGGGTGCTCAGGTGCATGTAGTGCTTGTAGAGCGCGGCGAAGCGGCCGCTGTAGGCGGGCTTTCACGGCTTGCGCTTGCCGCAGAAGTGCAGGATGGACGTATTGGCCATCACCCAGTCCATGTCCATCACGCCTTGGCTGGCCATGAGGTACTGGCTGTAGCGGCGGGCGTCGTAGTTCCATCGGTATTCGTCCACGGGCAGGATGCGCTCGCCGTAGAGCCCGTTGAGGATGTCCTGATCGGGCAGCACGAGCCTGGCGCGGTTTTCCCGCACATAGGAGAAGATCTCCTGCGCGTGCACGTCGCGGCGGATGAGCGGCAGGTTCATCAGCAGCACGCCGGAGTTGTAGTAGCCCTCCGTCTCGTAGGCGGACAGGCGGATGCGGTTCACCGGGCCGGTGAAGTTGGAGAGCATGCTGTGGATCGCCGCGGCGTAGAGACTGCCGCCCATGTCCGTGTCATAGAGCGGGCGCAGGGAGCCGGTGATGAGCAGGTCCGGGTCGAGATAGAGGATGCGGTCGAGCGTGTCCGGCAGCATCTGCGCGGCCAGAAGGCGGTAGTACATCGCGCGGGAGTAATAGCGGATCGTCGGCGCGCCCTCGAACCAGGACGGATCGATGGAGACGGGGCGGAGCCCGGCGCCGAAGCGGGCGCAGAGCGCGCGCAGCTTCGCCCAGTCCGCGTCCGTGAAGCCGTCCGCGGCGACGTAGATGTCCGGCTGCTCACCGGGATGGCCGAGCAGCAGCGAGGTGAGCATGACGCACAGCGGCGCAAGGTAGTTGCGATCGAGCGTGACCAGGATGTTCAAGCGGGGCCTCCTTTGCAGCATGGGCGTCACAAGAGCCGACGCGCAGGCATGGGAATCTCTTCCAGTATAGCGCATAACGGCGCGCAGCGCCATGGACAATTTGTGGAAAATGCGGGTCGGACCGCCGTGAGCCCTTGACACAGGGGTGGTGCGGCGTGTATAGTGTAGCAGGCAGGGGAGAAAATGTAAAGACAAAACCCATTCGATTCAGTCGGGAAACCGGAGGCATCCATTTTGAAAAACGGCACTGTATCCATGCGCGTGCGCCGCTATGGCGGGGAGATTCTGCTCTCCGAGGGCATGCAGCGCATGCGGACCTTTCAGCAGCACGGCACGACGACGGTGTTTGCGCACTGCGTCCATGTCGCGTGCATGAGCCTGCTCATCGCGGAGCGGCTGCACGTTCAGGTGGACGAGCGGGCCATGGTGCGCGGCGCGCTGCTGCACGATTATTTCCTGTATGACTGGCATATCTCCCGCAAGGATCACCGCTGGCACGGCTTCCGCCATGCGGGAACGGCGCTCCGCAATGCGACGCGCGATTTCGAGCTCACCGACGTCGAGCAGGACGTTATCAAAAAGCACATGTTCCCCCTCAACCCGGCGCTGCCCAGCTACAGGGAGACGGCAATCGTCTCGCTGGCGGACAAAATCTGCGCCGTCCGCGAGTTCATGACCTCACCCGGCGCGCAGGCGCGCGCCCTCTGGCAGGCGTTCCGGCCCTCGGAGGGCGGAGGTCAGGAGTGAAGCAGTATGACAAGCTCGTGCGCGACCGCATCCCGCAGATCATCCGCGAGGACGGGAGAAGCTGCCGCACGCGGACGCTCGGGCAGGAGGAATACCTGAGCCGGCTGGAGGACAAGCTGCGCGAGGAGCTGGACGAGTACCTGCAGAGCGGATCGATGGAGGAGCTGGCCGACCTGTGCGAGGTCATCCGGGCAGTGGCGGCGGCGCGCGGCAGCTCCATCGGAGAGGTCGAGGCGATCCGGGCGCGCAAGGCGCGGGAGCGCGGCGGCTTTGCGGAGCGGATTCTGCTCATCGATGTGGACGGCTGAGGAGGAAGGACAAATGGTCCGGGAGATTGTGCGCGATCCGATGTTTCTCTCGCAGAAATCCGCACCGGCGACGCGGGAGGACCTGCCTGCCGCGCAGGACCTGCTCGACACGCTGCGCGCGAACAGCGAGCGTTGCGTCGGCTTGGCGGCGAATATGATCGGGGTGACGAAGCGCATCATCGCCGTGAGCGTCGGGCCCGTCAGCCGGGCGATGCTCAACCCGCGCATCGTCAGCAAAGCGGAGCCGTACGCGGCCGAGGAGGGCTGTCTGTCGCTGGAGGGCACGCGCCCGGCGACGCGTTACCGCAGCATCGAGGTCGAATACCGCGACAGCGCGTTCATCCTGCGGCGGCAGCGGTTTTCCAGCTTCACCGCGCAGATCATCCAGCATGAGATCGACCACTGCGAGGGAATTCTGATCTGAGAAACGGGGCTTTGGCCCCTTTTTCTTTGGCTTTTTGCGCCGGACATGCTATAATGGTTGAACAGTATACCTGCAGGGACGGAGGGAAAAGCCATGGTGAACAGGCTCTTTGACGAGCTGGCGGCGCTGCCGGCCGTGGAGGCCATCGCGCTGGGCGGCTCGCGCGCGGGCACCGATTACGACGAGAAATCCGATTACGACGTGTATCTCTACTGCACGGAGCCGGTGCCTGAGCAGACGCGCCGGGCGATCCTCTCGCGCTATTGCTGCCGGATGGAGATCGGCAACCATTTCTGGGAATACGAGGACAACTGCACCCTGACAGACGGCGTGGACATCGACATCCTCTACCGCAGCCTGGACGCGTTCACGGCGGATGTGGCGTCGGTCGTGGAGGACTGCCGGGCGCGCAACGGCTACACGACCTGCATGTGGCACAACCTCATGACCTGCAAAATCGTCCATGACCGGGACGGGCGGCTCGCGGCGGCAAAGCGGCGGTTTGACGTGCCGTATCCGGAGGCGCTGCGGCAGGGCATCATCGAGCGCAACATGCGGCTGCTGCACACGGCGATGCCCGCGTATGACGCGCAGATCGCCAAGGCTGTCCGCCGCGGGGACCGCGTGAGCGTCTGCCACCGGACGGCGGCGTTCCTCGAATCGTACTTTGACGTGATCCTGGCCCGGAATGCGATGACGCACCCGGGCGAGAAGCGGCTGGTGCAGCTGTGCCGGGCGCGCTGCGCGGTGCTGCCGGAGCGCTTTGAGGAGAACCTCGACCGCCTGTTTGACGACCTGTTCGCGTGTCCGGAGCGCGTCGGGGAGGATCTGGCGGCGATCGTCGCGGCGCTCGAACGGATTCTGTAAAGGCAGACTGCCCCTGAAAGGGGCACGGAGGTATTTGAATGAAACGGATGGAAACGACCCTCGGCGGCATTCCCGCCCTGGTTCTGGGGGAGGACGCACCGCGCGCCTTCCTCTTTGTGCATGGCAAGCAGGGCAGCCGGGAGGATGCCCAGCCCTTTGCGGAGGCTGTCTGCGCGAAGGGCTGGCAGGTGCTCGCCATCGACCTGCCGGAGCACGGCAGCCGCAGGGAGGAGCCTACGCCGCTCGTGCCGTGGACCGCGGCGCCGGAGATTGCGCGCGTCATGGCCGATGCGCGCGGACGCTGGGCACATGTCGGGCTCATCGCCGTCAGCATCGGCGCGTACATGAGCCTGCGCGCGCTCTGGCAGACGCCGCCCGACTGCGCGCTGTTCGTCTCGCCCATCCTCGACATGGACCGGCTGATCACGACGATGATGGGCTGGGCGGGCGTTTCGCAGGAGGAGCTGGAGCGCCGCGGCGAGATCCCGACGGCGTTCGGTGAGACGCTGTCCGCCGCGTACCAGCGCGACGTGCGCAGCCATCCCGTCGAACGATGGGATGCGCCCACGGCCATCTTGTATGCCGGCGGGGATCACCTGACGCCGCGCGGCGTGGTGGATGCGTTCGCTGCCGCCCATGGCGCGCGGGCGACGGTGATGGAGGAGGGAGAGCACTGGTTCCACACGCCGGAGCAGATGGCCGTGCTGCGCACATGGCTGGACGCGGAAATGGAGAGACTCGGATGAAGGCATGGGAGATCGTGCGCCTGAGCGACCGTCCGGCGCTCGCCGAAGAGGCGGCACAGTGGTTTCATGGCAAATGGGGCATCCCGCTCGGGGCGTACCGGGAGAGCATCGCCCGGAGCATCGCGCAGCCGGGCGGCGTGCCGCTGTGGCTCGTCGCGCTCAGCGGCGGGCAGATCGCCGGTGGCCTGGGCGTGATCGATAACGACTTCCACAGGCGGCCCGATCTGACGCCCAACATCTGCGCGGTGTACGTTGAGCCGGCTTTCCGGCATCGGGGGCTGGCCCGCGCGCTGCTGGACGCGGCGTGCAGCCGACTGGCCGTCATGGGCATCACGGACGCCTATCTGATCACCATGCACACGGCGTTTTACGAGCGGTGCGGATGGGATTTCCTCTGTCTGGTGGAGGAGAATGACGGCGGCATCGTCCGGATGTATCACAGAATGTGCTGACAGGGAAGGCCCGCAGACGTTTCATCTGCGGGCCTTGCTGACGGATCATGCCTCTGCGGTGAGGTGGAACTGCTGGGCCACGAAATCGCCCCACGGCTTTTTGAGTGGGATGCCGCGGAACATCAGCTCGTCGCCGCCGTAGACGCCGCCGCTGTCCTCGTCGCGGTAGCGCCTGTCCGGATCGAGGCCCTCAAGGCGCAGCAGCTTCGGCTGAACGTTGGGCTCCGCCAGCGAGAGCACATAGGTCACGACGGCCTCGCTGCGGTCCTGCGAGACGCTCATCCAGGCCGCGTCGCTGCCGGTGAACGGGGAGCGCAGGCGGTAGAACGTGCCGTAGAGCAGCAGCGGCTGCATGGCCTTGACGCGCCGGTTGAGCGCGCGGATCTCGTCGAGCTCCTCCTGCGGGAGCTTGGTCAGGTCGAGCTCGTAGCCGTACGTGCCGCCCATGGCGACGGCTGCGCGGGTGAACAGCGGGGTGATGCGGCCCGTCTGATGGTTGGGCACGGCGGAAACGTGCGCGCCCATCGTGGAGGGCGGGAACACCAGGGATGTGCCGCTCTGAATCCGGCAGCGCATCCAGGCGTCCGTGTCGTCGGAGCACCATGCCTGCGGCATGAAGCACATCAGGCCCAGGTCAAAGCGCCCGCCGCCGCCGGCGCAGCTCTCGAAGAGCACGTCCGGGAACGCGCTCACGATGCGTCCCATCACGTCGTACAGGCCGAGGATGTAGCGATGGCCCAGCTCCTGTTGGCGCTCGGGCGGCAGTGCCGCAGAGCCCCACATGCTGATGTTGCGGTTCATGTCCCACTTGACGTAGTCCACATGGCCCCGGCGCAGCGCGGCGGTGATGACCTCGACGATGTAGTCGCGCACATCGCTGCGGGAGAGGTCGAGGACGAGCTGGTGGCGGGATTCGAGCCGCTCGCGCCCCGGCACATGGATGCACCAGTCCGGATGGGCGCGGTAGAGGTCGCTGTCCGGGGAGATCATCTCCGGCTCGACCCACAGGCCGAACTTCATGCCCAGCGCGTGGATCTGCTCGCTCAGGCGCGTCAGGCCGCCGGGCAGCTTGTGCAGGTCGTCGAACCAGTCGCCCAGCGAGGAGTGATCGTCGTCGCGGTGGCCGAACCAGCCGTCGTCCAGCACGAACAGGTCGATGCCCACATCCTTCGCGCAGCGGGCGAGGGAGAGCAGCTTTTCCTCATCGAACTGGAAATAGGTGGCCTCCCAGTTGTTCACGAGCAGCGGGCGCGCCGTGTTCGCGTAGCGGCTGCTGGTGATGTGCCGGTGGACGAGCGCGTGGAACTGACGGCTCATGCCGCCCAGGCCGTCCGGGGCATAGACGAGATAGGCCTCGGGCGTCTGGAACGAGGCGCCGGCCTCCAGCGTCCAGCAGAAGTTGAAGGGCTGGATGCCGATCTGCGCGCGGGCCATGAACTGCTGGTCGACGTGCACGTTCGCGGTGAAGCTGCCGGAGTAGCACAGCGCGAAGCCGTAGACGTCGCCGTGTGTCTCGTCCGCGTTCGGGGCGAGCAGCGCCATGAACGGGCTGGTCTGCACGCTGGAGGCGCCGCGCGCGGTCGAGGTGCCCTGATCGCCGGGGACGAGCGGACGCATGTACGGAGCGCGCTCGCGGGCCCAGGCGCCGCTGAGCGTCAGCAGGGAGAAATCGGCCTGCTCGAAGTCCACGCAGGCGCTGAGCGCCCGGTCGATCTGCACGCTCTGCATGCCGCTGTTGACGATGCGCATGCTCCGCGCGATGATGTCGATGTCCTCGTAGAGGGTGTAGGCCAGCTCGACGGTGATGCCGCTCGGCGCGTCGCACAGGGTGATCGTCAGCGTTTGTGCGCCCTCGCCGCGCGCGCAGGGCAGCCCTTCGAGCTTGGGCTTGCCCTGACTGATGCGGTGTCCGGCATAGCGCAGGTCGAGTGCGCTGGTGCCGTCGGCGTGGCGGATGTGCAGCATGCCCTCGCGCAGATCAGCACCGCCAAAGACAGGGCACTCCTGCGGAAGGCGGTCAAGCGGCGTCTCGTGCAGGGAGAACGTCGCGTCGGTATAGGGCGTCAGGCGGGCGAGCACGTCCTCCGAGACGGCGTGAACGCGGCGTCCCCAGTAGACATGCAGCGGGTAGCTGCCCGCGGCCAGCCGGATGACGTAGCTGATGTGATCGTTGTACAGATGGAAGGTGCCAGTGCCTTTTTCAAATGTGATAGGCATGGATGAGGTCCTCCTTGTGTGGAGAGATTTCTGTCCTCATTATAGCCGAGACGGGCGGGGAATGCAATCGGATATGGAAAAGAAGGCTGCAGGAACGCACGATTTGTGATCGCGGTGTGCAAAAAGGGCATCCGGGCGGAAAATGCCGGTTTTCCGGACACCTGCACGGTCCTATCGGTTGCAATCGCCGCGGGAAGCATGTATAATGTAGGAATCTCCGGGAAGACTTGTGCGGACGGAGAAGAAGGGCTCACGAAAGCGGCATGCCGCAGGAGGCATGACCGGTGGAAATCTGCCAATCCTGCTGCGTTTTCGGGCCTTTGCGGAGGAATGGACACAACAAAAGGATTCGAGGTGCAAAAAATGTTCTTTTATCTCATGCAGCCGATCATGATGTACAACTGGATTCTGATCCTCGCCGCGATCGTGCCTGCCATCTTCCTGATGGTGAAGGTCTACAAGGCGGACCGCATGGAGAAGGAGAGCGGGGTTTTGCTCAGGAGTCTCGTGATCAGCGGTATCCTGGCGACCCTGCTGGCGCAGATTGAGGAGCGCATCGGCGAGTGGATTCTGCGCAGCAACGTGATGCCGTACACGACACTGTACAATGCGATCCTGTACTTTGTCATCGTTGCGGTGGCGGAGGAGACGTCGAAGTACATCATGATGCAGAGCAAAACCTGGCGCAATCCGGAGTTCAACTGCCAGTATGACGGCGTGGTCTACGCGGTCTTTGTCTCGCTGGGCTTTGCGCTCTGGGAGAACATCAGCTATGTGCTGACCTATGGCTTCTCCACGGCGCTGGTGCGCGCGGTCACGGCGGTGCCCGGCCATGCATGCTTCGGCGTGTTCATGGGCATCTTCTACGGCATCGCGAAAAAGCACGAGAACCGCGGCCATCACCGGGCCTCGGTGGGATACCGGGCGCTTGCCATCCTCGTGCCGGTGCTGCTGCACGGCGCGTACGACTACATCGCGTCGATGGAGCAGATGCACGGCGGCTGGTTCTTCGTGGCGTTCATTGCGGCGATGTTCATCCTCGCCTTCCTGCTGGTGAACCGCGCCTCGAAGGACGATCAGTATATCGGCTGAGCGGTACGCGAAAAAGAGGCCGGCCCGGGAAAACGCCCGGGCCGGCTTTTGCGTCCCAGCCTTTCCCACCGCCCGCGCGCGCATAATCCAGCCGCCTGATTCCATACTAGGGGAGCCGAAAGGAAGCTAAATGAAGAAGGAGGCAGCATTCGTGCGAGCGACCGGAATTGTGCGCAGGATTGACGAACTGGGGCGTGTGGTGATCCCCAAGGAGATACGGCGGACGCTGCGGATTCGCGAGGGCGACCCGCTGGAGATTTACACCGACAAAGACGGTGAAGTGATTCTCAAAAAGTATTCGCCGATCGGCGAGATTTCAAACTTTGCGAAGGACTATACGGAATCGCTGTTCCGTTCCCTGGGGCACATCGCCTGCATCACCGATAAGGATATGATCGTCTCCGCCAGCGGCGTCTCGCGCAAGGAGCTGTGGGAAAAGCCGATCAGCCGGGATCTGGAGCAGGCGATCCAGAGCCGCCAGGTCGTCACGGCGAACCGCGGCAGCGGCACGCGGCTGGTGCCGGTCACCAGCGAGGAGGACGCGCAGGCGTATACCGCACAGGTCATCTGCCCGATCATCGCGGACGGGGAGTCCATCGGCGCGGTCGTGCTGCTCTCGCGCGAGCCGACGGCGCACATGGGCGATACGGAGCTCAAGGTCGCGGAGACGACGGCCAGCATCGTGGGCAGGCAGATGGAGCAATGATCCCGGCTGCAGCCCCTCCGGAGGGCTGCAGGCCCCGGCGCTGCGCGTGCGTGCGAAGCTGAGAGACGGATTTGCATACCAAAAGGCCGCCGCTTTTGGAATGCCTTGATGGCTTCCGGAAACGGCGGCTTTGTATGCTCAGGGCTGTGTGGGGCGGAAGACGACCTCCGGGGAGGCCTGCGGGGAGACGGTGGCCTGGGGAAGCTGCCGGCGCAGGCTGTTCAGCAGCGCGGCTGCGTCGAGGCGCACCTCGTGCACGGCGAAGCGCGCCAGGTTCATGCAGTGGCGGCCGGTCGATTTGAGCGCTTCGAGCCGGGCCTGCTCCTGCGCGCGCGCCTGCGCAGCCTGACGGGCGGTCTCGGCCTCCCTCGCCTGGGCGGTGGCTGCGGCGCGGGAGACGGCGTTGACCGTCTGCTTGACGTTCGCCTGCGCCATCTGCAGCAGCGAAGTGCGGGCGGTGCTCTTCTTCGAGCGGAGGTAGGAGGAGCGGGTCACCAGACGGTACGGATCGTTGAGCGTGCCGCTGCCGCCGAGGCACTCGAGCTGGCTGGTGTGCGGATAGCAGACCAGGCGGATGCCGCCCTCGCGGTCCGCGCCGGCGACGGAGGTGTGCCCGTTGTCGCCGACGATCCAGCGGAAGCCCACACGGCGGCGGTCGGTCGTGAAGTACCACGACCACGAGTCCACGATGTACTTGAGCCCCTGATCGAACGCGAAGTAGGTGCCCGTCGCCTGGCGGCGCAGGCACTCGCGGAAGTCCTCGTTGATGAAGCCGTAGTCCTTGCGGAACAGCTCACCCTTGCGCGAGGGCGGGCTGATCAGTCCGCGTCCCGGCATGTCCATGAGCACCGCGCGCTCGTCCTGCGTGAAGAGCCAGCCGAGCACGCCGGTCGGGCGGCTGTTCTCGTCCAGCTCCCGGCTTGTGCCGGTGATGTAGCGGTACATCTCCGAGTCCTTGTATTCGAGCGCAGGGCCGTCGCGCGTGTCGCGTACCTCGTTGTACTGGTGGAAGTCGATGATGTATTCGGTCATCAGGCAGAAGACGTCGGCGTTTTCCTCGATGATCACGTCCTCGTTGGCGGATTTGAGGGCATTGTCCTCCTCGCCGACGCCGTCGGTGGAGACGTCATCCTCGCCGGGGATGCCGGGGCCGAGCACGCGCCAGAGCACCGGCCCGTAGCCGCCGTAGCCGTCGGAGAAGTAGTTGCCGAAGGTGACGTAGATATATTTCTGCGACTGCGAGGCGTCGTAGCCGCGCAGCTCGGGCATCTGCGCCGAGGCGTGGGACGCGCACAGGAGCATGAGCAGCGTGCAGAGCAGGCATTTCCTGATCGCTTTCAAGGTTTACGGCCTCCCGGAGTGATGGTATACATTTCATTCTATGTCATTTCCTGTGACCTGTCAAGGAAAATCGCCCGTTCGGTGCGCGCGGCGCCTTGAAAGACGCGGAAAGTTATGTTAAAATAAACCGGAATCATCGGCCTACGGCTGTCATTTTGAGGAGGAAACATGTGATGAGCAAGCCCATATATATCGCGGTGCTGGCGGCGCTGCTGCTGGCGCTGTGCGTGCTCGTGCCTTCGCCCGCGCTGATGGAGGAGGCATGGACGCCGGACGCGTCGCAGGCGACGCCGATCGCGCTGGACGCGCCCGCCGGCTACGCGCCCGACCCGGAGGGCTACAAGTCGGAAACGCTTTACGAGGACCCGACGATCCGCGTGAGCATCGAGACGACCCGCTACTGCGACACGCCGATGTTCGTCGCGCGCGTGCAGATCGCGGACGCGTCCCAGCTGCGCACGATGATGGCGGGCAGCTACGGCAGCCAGCGCACCGCGCTGGCGACCACGCTGGCGGAGCGCGGCGGCGCGGTGCTGGCGATCAACGGCGATTACTTTTCCTATATCGGCACGGGCCTGGTCGTGCGCCAGGGACACACCTACCGCAAGCGCGCGGATGCCGACTTTGACGTGCTGATGATCGACGTGAACGGCGATTTCCACGTCGCCAAGAAGATCGACGAGGCGACGCTCGACGCGGCGTACAGCGCGCTCGGCGGCTCCGTGGAGGAGGGCGGCAGCATCGTGCAGGCGTTCACCTTCGGCCCGGTGCTCGTGGAAAACGGCGTACGCGCGCACGAGGAGTATCAGCGCGCGGACGGCGGCGCGCGCAAGCCCGCCCAGCGCATGGTCATCGCGCAGGACGGACCGCTCTCCTATGTGATCGTCTGCTGTGAGGGCCCAGACAACAAGAACTCGAAGGGCCTGACGCTCGAGGAGATGGGCCAGTTCATGCTCGGCCTGGGCGTGCAGACGGCCTACAACCTCGACGGCGGCGGCTCCACGACCATGGTTTTTAGCGGCAGCAAGATCAACGCGCTGTCCACCAGCAAGAACCGGTCCGTGTCCGACATCGTGTATTTCTGCTCGGGCGTGGCGAAGTGAGCGGAGGCGTCATCATGGAAAACACACTTCCGTTCGGCGTGACGGTCTATGGAATCTGCGTGGCGCTGGCCGCGCTTGTCGCCGTGCTGCTGCTCTGCGCGCAGCTGCGTGCAGAGGCAAGACGCACGGTCGGCCGCGGTGCCATTGGATGCATCGGGCATGTGCAGCCGCTGCGGCTGGCGGTCTTCTGCATCCCGGCGGCGTTTGTGGGCGCACGGCTGCTGTTCTGTCTGGTGCGCTTTGGCTTTTTCTTCGTGGAGCTCGGCCCACTGAGCGTGCTCAATACGCGCACGGGCGGCTTCCTGCTCTATGGCGCGGTGCTCGGCGCGATGCTCGCGGCGGCGGCTGTGGCGCGCCATGACGGCGTGCGCGTCGCGACGGCGCTCGATGACCTGGCCGCGCCGGGCATGCTGGCGATCCTCATCTGCCGTCTGGCCGAGGGAACGACGGGCGAGGGCGTCGGCGCGTGGGTCGAAAACGAGGCGCTGTGGCGCTTCCCGATCGCCGTGCAGAACGAGTTCGGCGAGTGGCAGTACGCCGTGTTCATCCTGGAGGCGCTGATCGCGGCGGTGCTGCTCATCGTGCTGCTCACGCGCCGGTACGCCGCGGGCGAGCGCTTCATGACGGCGCTGCTGCTCTACGCCTGCTGTCAGGTGGTCTGCGAGAGCCTGCGCATGGACAGCTGCCCGCGCGTCGGGTTTGTGCGCGTGTCGCAGGTGATCTCCGCGGTGGCGATCCTCGGGGTGACCGTGGTTCGCGCGCTGCGTGCGGGCGGAATGCGGCAGGCGGCGCTGCGCAGCGTGATGATGCTTGCCTGCGCGGGCCTGGTCGGCGGCATCGAGTGGGCGCTGGACAAGACGCCCATCGACAACCGCATCCTGTATCTGGTGATGGCGGCGGCCTGTGCGGCGATGGCCGTGAATGGCTCCCGTTTCACAAAAACCAATGCGAAGGGATAAAGGAGAGAACGGCGATGGCGAAGTTCGATTATCTGCACAGCGAGAAAATCTACTTCCCGGGCGATGAGGACCTGCTCAAGGAGCAGTTCGGCTACATCGACAAGCTCTACGACTACAATGCGACCCGTCCGTACGAGGGGGAGAAGCGCGCGCAGCTGCTGCGCGAGATGCTGGCGGAGGTCGGCGAGAACTGCTATATCGAGCCGCCGCTGCACTCGAACTTCGGCGGACATCACGTCCATCTGGGCAGGAATGTCTACGCGAACTTCAACCTGACGCTCGTGGACGACACGCACATCTACATTGGCGACTGCACGATGATGGGCCCGAACGTGACCATCGCTACGGCTGGGCATCCGGTGCTGCCGGAGCTTCGCGAAAAGGGCTATCAGTACAACGTGCCGGTGCACATTGGCCGCAACTGCTGGCTGGGCGCGGGCGTGATCGTGCTGCCGGGCGTCACCATCGGCGACAACACGGTCATCGGTGCGGGCAGCGTTGTCACGCGCGACATTCCCGCGAATGTGGTGGCGGTGGGCAGCCCCTGCCGCGTGCTGCGCGAGATTGGGCAGAAGGACCGGGAGACGTACTTCCGCGGCCGTCCGATCGACTGGGACGCGCTGAATGTGAACAATCCATAAGGCTGCGGGCCGGGGGATGCGTTTCCTCCGGCCCGTTCGTGCGTCATATGTCGTCCGTTTGCCGCATACAGTGAACCGCAACGAGTGGAACGAGGAGGGACGGCAGTGGAGCTTCAACTGACGCGCGAGGCGGTGCGCTTTGAACGCCTGGTGACCAGCGGCGAGGAGCAGGTCGCCATCGAGGGGGAGGCGGCGCTCCCTGGGAGCATGCGCGATGCGGTGACGGTGCTCAGCGTGCAGGCGCAGGCCCATATCCAGCAGGCGCAGGCCGGCAGCGGCGAGGCCGCCGTGCGCGGCAGGGTCTGCTTTCAGGTGCTCTACACGCAGGGCGATCTGACCCGTGTGCGCGCGCTGGAGACGACGTGCGATTTCACGCACAGCCTGCCCATGCCGGGCGTCACGCCGGGGATGCGCCTGTGCGTGCAGGCCGGCGTGCAGGAGACGGAGGGGACGGCCGGCAGCGGCCGCATGACGCTGCGCGCGCTGCTGGGCGTGACGGCCGAGGCGTTTGAGACGGTCGAAAAGACGCTCGTCACGGGCGCGCGGGAGGACCCGGAGTTGCGCACGCGCATGCAGACGGTCACGGCCTGCGCGAGCGAGGAGCTTGGCGCGGACAAGACGCTCGTGCGCGACGAGTTCGATCTCCCGGCCAAGCTCGGCGTGGGCGATGTGCTCAGCGCCACGGGCGTGGCGTCGGTGTCCGACCTGACGGGCGGCAACGGGCGCGTGGGCGTCACCGGCGTGATCGAGGTGCGCGTGCTGCATCAGCCGCAGGAGGCCGGGCATCCGATGGTGATCACTGCGCACGAGCTGCCGTTTGAGCTGTCCGTTCCCGCACAGCTGGCGCCGGACGCACAGGTGCGCGCGCTGGCGGAGGTCACGGACGTGATGGCGGATTCCGTCGCGGGCGACAAGCACCGCACGCTGCGTGTGGAGGCGGAGGTGACGGTGCGGCTGACGCAGTGCCGCAAGCGGGAGATGACGCTGCTCGAGGATCTGTACAGCCTGAGCGGCCCGCTGCTCGAGCCGGTGACGGAGGCGTTTGACGTGCACGCCGACGAGGAGCACATCCAGGCCCGCGAGAGCACGCGCATCCAGGTCACGATGCCCAAGGACGCGCCGCCGATTGACACGGTGCTCGCGGCGTTTGCGCAGCCGGTGCTCAGCGGCGTATCGCCCGCCGGGCGCAGACTCGACGCGGAGGGCGTGATGGGACTGACGCTGATCTACCTGCCGGTGGATTCGGACATACCGGTTTCCGTGCGCGTGCGGGAGCCGTTCGCGATGACCTTCCCGGTGGAGACGGAGGCGGGTGTAACCGCGCAGCTGGATGCCATCGAATGCACGGCGGGACCGGCGACGAGCGACCGTGCGGAGGTGCGCTGCGTGCTGGGCCTGACGGCGGTGCGCCACGGCGTGACGCGGGTGACGGGCGTGACGGACGTGACCGAGGGCGAGGAGCAGAAGCAGGAGCACGGGTTCGTGCTGGTGTGGCCCGCTGCGGGCGAGACGCGCTGGGACACGGCGCGCAGGCTGCGTGTGGCGCAGGAGGCGCTGCGGCCGGCGGGCTCCGGCGCACTGCTGGCCTTCAGGAAGTGAGAATGCGGCCCGGGAGCAGGGATGCCCCCGGGCTTTTTGCGCGTGATGGAAGGAAAGAGAAAAAAAGGCTTGACAAAGAGGCGCTGCAGGCATATAATAGTCGTGCTGGTTCAAACGGGATGGAGAGATGGCCGAGCGGTTTATGGCGCTGGTCTTGAAAACCAGTGATACCGAGAGGTACCGGGGGTTCGAATCCCTCTCTCTCCGCCAAACAATTTCATCATGAGCCGGTCTTGCAGAAGTACCCAAGAGGCCGAAGGGGCTCCCCTGCTAAGGGAGTAGGCTGCGGTAAGCGGCGCGAGGGTTCAAATCCCTCCTTCTGCGCCATTGAAAAAGCCTTGATTTCATTAGAAAATCAGGGCTTTTTTCATGCTCAAAAACGGGGCTTTACCCTTTGATTTACCCTTTACAGGTTTTCGGGGCTATTTCTGCCCGGCCTGAAGCCCGTCGAAATAGTGCTGCATTCGGTCGGCGCTGTCCTTCTGCATCTTCCGGGAAACGTGCCCGTAAACGTCAAGCGTAAACGCCGCCGTGGCGTGGCCGACGTTGGCCTGTACCGTCTTGATGTCGTCGCCACTCTGGAGCGAGAGCACGGCGAAGGTGTGCCGCATATCGTGAAAGCGGACTTCCGGCAGGCCGATTTCCTTCACGATCCGCTTGAAGTGGTTGTATACCGTCGGTGCGCACAGGTGGCCGCCCAGCTCGTTTGTGAAGACCAGATTCCAGCCATTCTCCCACGCGCCTCCAGCAAGAAGGCGGTCTTCATTCTGCTTCCTGCGCTGCTGCCTGAGCACATCCATCACGAAGGGCGCGGCCTGAATCCGGCGCACGCGGTCAGTTTTACAGCTTACGAGGCTGTACTGACCGCCTTTTTTGTGCTCCCTCTGGAGCTGCTTGCTGATCGTCAGCACGCCGCTGTCAAAGTCCACGCAATCCCACGTCAAGCCCAGAATCTCACCCTGTCGCAGGCCGGTGAACAAATCGACGCGGTACACCCGCTCAAAGCGGTGGCCCTCGATGGCCTTGAGCAGCGCCTTGATTCCATCTTCCTCCAGAAAGCTGACCTCCCGCTTTTCCGCGCGGGGGAGGATACAGGCATCTGCCGGATTACTGCGCAGATAGCCCACCATGACGGCCTGCTTCAAGGCCCGGTGCAGCACGCCATGCAGATTCTTGATGGACTTTGAGCTCAAGCCGTCGGGATTATCCGGCGACCTGAGAAGCCGGTTATAGAGGGCCTGTATCTGGTGCGGGCGCAGGTCTGTCAGCCGGATCGCGCCGAGTGCGGGCTTGAGGTGTGTTTCGATGTGCGAGCCGTAGTGCGCCACGGTGGCCTGCTTCACGCCGCCCAGATAGTCTCTGTGCCACAGGTCGAGCCATTGCCCGACGGTCAGCCTGGACGGCTCTGTATACGTCCCGTCGTCTATGGCTGTCGTAATCTGCTGGAGGCGCTGCCGCACTTCCTTTTGCGTCTTGCCATAGACGGACTTCTGAATCTGCTTGCCTGTGCCCGGATCGCGGCCCGCGGTAAAGCGGCCCTCCCATGTGCCGTCCTTGCGCTGGCGGACCGTGCCGCCGCCCTGGGCGTTACGGGTTTGCTTGCGGGGCATCGTCGTCGGCCTCCTTTTTCATTTCTGGGAAAGAGCTGACAAGCCCTTCCATCGTCTTGTTGAACCGGGAAATCCGCTCGACCAGATCACTTGTCGTCATCATGTATTTGATGGGCCCGGACTGAATACAGGCGCTTGCCTTGCCCGTGACCTCGATTTTATATCCGGCGTCTTGAAGCATGGCGAGCACGTCGGCGTTCTGAATCAGAAAATTTGCCAGAAACACCATATAGTCGCCGCCGACGGCATCCTCGGCGGCTTTTTGCCTTTCCTGACTTGCCTTATCCGAATCGACAAGCGACTGTCTCACTTTGTTGATTATGAGCTGGCTTTCCTCTGCTGTTGTTGCATACATTGACGCTTGTGCATTCCATCGTGCATTTGCAGCATCACGCCGTTTCTTCACGCGCTCCGCGTATTGCTGAGAATCCCGCTCTATCCTCGGTTTCATGAATCTCCAGCAGATTCTAGCAGCGTCGGAGAGCTTTTCTTCGTCCGAAAATGTCCCGGTTCTCGACAGCGCGACCATCGCGTCAAGGACGGATACAAGGTCATCCGCACACAAAGTGGAGCGCAGTGAATCAAAGTCCTCGAGGTTATCTGTATGGCAAGAAAGCATACAAAGGTCGAGCAGTTGACTGAAATTGTGAAAGAGCGTCATGATCAAGGAGA
>CAMENN010000056.1 GCA_945928315.1 uncultured Clostridia bacterium | reverse complement strand
CCTCCATGCGGCGCTTGCGGGCGATGATGTCCATCGCGGTGTTGGAGCGCGGATGACCGACGTGCAGGCCCGCGCCGGACGGATACGGGAACTCGATCAGGCCATAGAACTTGGGCTTGGTGTGATCGCTGCTGGCCTCGAAACAGTGCGCCTCGTCCCAGCGTGCCTGCCATTTCAGCTCGATTTCCTCGGGATTGTAAGCCTTGCTCACGAAAAATTCCTCCTCATTCCGGCGCTGCCGGAAGGTCATGATGTGCAGCGGAAGCGGCAAAGATAAAAGCGCCCCCTGCATGCGGCATGCACAGGGGCGCTTGAACGCGCGGTACCACCCTGATTCGGCTGCTGTGCGCAGCCCTCAGCGGCGCGGCAGAGACTGCCGGGCCAAGGCCGGTCACGGGGCCATCCGTCGCGGGCTACTTGAAACTTCACCCGCGCAACTCCGGGAGGAGAAATCCACGCCCTGCCCCACCGGCTTTCACCTGCCGCCGGCTCTCTGAAGCGGCCAGGACGCGATGCTTCCCATCATCGTCTTTGGTCAGCGCGCACTCAGCGCGCTGAAACTCTGTTTATTGTATCGGACGAGGGGGAAAATGTCAAGGTGGTTTCGCGGGATTTGCACCGAAATGCGTTTCTTTCCCAGCGTCTGCGGAAGCTCACTGTCATGTGACGCTTCGCTCCCTGACTGCTTCTTTTTTGATCGCTTCACGCGGCTTTTCATAAATCCTTCTCCGGCTGTGCATACTTCCCCTCAGGAGCGTCCCATCCGGGGCGGGAAAGGAACGGTGCATCATGACCAGGCAGTCACGCCCCTTCGGCCTGCGGGACAAGCTGGGCTATCTCTTCGGTGATTTCGGCAACGACTTCACATTCATCCTCTCCACCACCATCCTCATGAAGTTTTACACGGACGTCATGGGCGTATCCGCCGGCGCCGTCGGCACCATCATGATGCTCGCGCGCCTGGCCGACAGCTTCACCGACGTCACCATGGGCCGCATCTGCGACCGCAGCCGCATCGTGCCCGGCGTGGGCAAGTTCCGCCCCTGGATTCTGCGCATGTGCGTGCCCGTCGCCGCCGCGTCCTTCCTCATGTACCTGACCGCGCCCGCAGGATGGCCCTATGGTCTGCGCGTTGCGTATCTGCTGGTCACCTACCTGCTCTGGGGCTCGGTCTTCTATACTGCCGTCAACATCCCCTATGGCTCCATGGCCTCGGCCATCTCTCCGGAGCCGGGCGACCGCCAGAGCCTGTCCACCTTCCGCACCATGGGCGGCACGCTCGCCGGCATGATCATCGGCGCATCGCTGCCGCTCATCGCCTATCAGAAGGTGAACGGCGTGGAGACGCTCATCGGTCCGCGCGTCACGCTGGCGGCGGGCGTGTTCTCACTGCTGGCGATCGTCTGCTATCTGCTGTGCTATGCGCTGACGACTGAACGCGTCACCCCGCAGGAAAGCCACGCGCCCGCGCGCTTTACCTCCGTGGCGGACATGCTGCGCGGCGCCGTGCGCAACCGCGCGCTGATCTCGATCATCGCCGCATCGGTGCTCGTGCTGCTGGCGCAGCTGACGATGCAGAACATGGCCGGCTACGTCTACCCCGACTACTACAACAACGCCTCCGCCCAGTCCGCCTCCACGCTGCTGATGATGGGCGCGATGCTCATCGCCGCCGTGTCCGCCAAGCCGCTGTGCGCGCGCTTCGGCAAGGCGGAGGTCAGCGCGGGCGCGAGCCTGCTGGCCAGTGTGGTCTGCCTTTTCACCTTTTTCGTCAGGCCGCAGAGCGTCTGGACGTTCGTGCTGCTGCAAACGCTGTGCTGGCTGGGACTGGGCGTGTTCTCGATGGTCTGCTGGGCACTGATCACCGACGTGATCGACTATGCGGAGCTGCAGAGCGGCGTGCGTGAGGACGGCCAGGTCTATGCGCTCTACTCGTTTGCGCGCAAGCTGGGACAGGCGATTTCCGCCGGCGTGAGCGGCTGGCTGCTCACGCTCATCGGCTATGTGCCCGGCTCCGCGGCGCAGGCGGAGGGCGTGCTGTCCGGCGTATTTACCATTGCGACGCTGGTGCCGGCCATCGCGCTGGGGCTGCTCGCCGCCGTGCTGGCGCTGTGGTATCCGCTGCATAAGCGGCAGGTGGACGAGAACGTCGAGCGGCTCAAGGAAAAGCACAGCGCAAATGGCTGACCGGAGTGAAACAGAAAAAGGAATCCGGAAAACGGAAAAAGAATGAAAGAAAAAGCTGCTTCAAGCCGGCGCGAAGCGAAGAAGGGGTCTGGGGACTGGTCCCCAGGCGGGTCTGGGCGGCAGCCCAGCGTAACCCCCATCGCGAAGCGATCAAAGAAAAAGCAGTCAGGGAGCGAAGCGAGACCTGACGGTGAATCATCGCAAAGCCCTGCTGATGTGAAAACCTAAAGTCCCGCATGCTGGAAAGCGCATCCGGTCTGTGTGGCTGCTCTTCATATTCTGAATGCTGAAAGGAGATTCCCATGCGCGAAACCGTAAACCTCAACCGCAAATGGGCGTTCATCATGGGCAGCGAGGACGTCCCCAAGGCGATGCCCAGCCCGGCCTGTTACGTCAACCTCCCCCACACATGGAACGCCATCGACGGACAGGACGGTGGCAACGACTATACCCGCGGCCTGTGCTGGTATGTGAAGACCCTCTCCCGCGAGGAGATTCCGCAAAACAAGCGGCTCTTTTTGGAAATCAACGGCGCCAATTCCTCCGCCGATCTGTATGTGAACGGCGCGCACATCGCCCATCACGACGGCGGCTATTCGACCTGGCGCGCGGACATCACCGACGCCGCCGGCACGAGCGGCGATGTGCTCCTCGTCCTCGGCGTGGACAACAGCGCCAAGGAGACGGTCTATCCGCAGATGGCGGACTTCACGTTCTACGGCGGCCTCTACCGCGACGTGAATCTCATCGCCGTGCCCGAATCCCACTTCGACCTGATGGTTTACGGCGGGCCGGGCATCGCCGTGACGCCGGTGATGGAGGGCGATGACGCACGCGTGACCACGCACGTCTACCTGACGGATGCCCGTCCCAGCCAGACGCTGCACTATGTGCTGCGCGACGGCGAGGACCGGGAAATCGCCCATGCCGATCTGTCCGCGGAGCAGACGCAGTGGGAGACGGTCATTCCCAAAGCGCACCGCTGGGACGGCCGCAAGGACCCGTATCTCTACACCGCCGAGGTCACGCTCATCGATGGCGACGTCGGTCTGGACCGCGTGAGCGCGCGCTTTGGCTGCCGCTCGTTTGCCATCGACCCGCAGAAGGGCTTCTTCCTCAACGGGCGCAGCTATCCGCTGCACGGCGTCTCCCGCCATCAGGACCGCTGGGGCATCGGCAACGCGCTGCTGCCGGAGCACCACCGCGAGGACATGGACCTCATCTGCGAGGTGGGCGCCAACACCATCCGTCTGGCGCACTATCAGCACGACCAATTCTTCTACGACCTGTGCGACGAGCGCGGCATGATCGTCTGGGCGGAGATCCCATACATCTCCAGACACATGAACGGCGCGGACGAAAACGCCGTCGCCCAGATGAAGGAGCTGATCACGCAGAACTACAACCACCCGTCCATCGTCGTCTGGGGCCTGTCCAACGAGATCACCATGACCATGACCGATGAGGCGGACATGCTGCGCGTGCACCGCACGCTCAACGACCTGTGCCACGAGATGGACAAAACCCGCCTGACCACGCTGGCGGCGGTCTCCCCCTGCCCGATCAACGCGATGGTCGTGCACATCCCGGACGTCGTCTCCTACAACCATTACTTCGGCTGGTACGGCGGCGACCCGTCGATGAACGGCCCGTGGTTCGACCGCTTCCACGAAGCCTATCCGAACACGCCCATCGGTATGAGCGAATACGGCTGCGAGGCGCTGAACTGGCACACCTCCGATCCCCGTCAGGGCGACTACACGGAGGAATACCAGGCGCACTATCACGAGGAGCTGATCCGCCAGCTGTTCACCCGCCCCTACATCTGGGCGACGCACGTCTGGAACATGTTCGACTTCGGCGCGGACGCCCGCGCGGAGGGCGGCGAAAACGGGCAGAATCACAAGGGACTGGTGACGTTCGACCGCAAGTACAAAAAGGACGCGTTCTATGCCTACAAGGCGTGGCTGTCCGACGAGCCGTTCGTGCACCTGTGCGGCAAACGCTATGTCGACCGCGTCGAGGACGTCACCCGCGTGACGGTCTACTCGAATCTGCCCGAGGTCACGCTGCTGGTGAACGGAAAAGCGCTTGAAACGAAGGCCGCGCCGGATCACTTCTTCTATTTTGACGTGCCCAACCGCGACGAATCCCGCCTGACGGCCATCGCCGGGGACTGCCGGGACGAGAGCGTCATCCGCAAGGTCGACGCGTTCAACGAGCGCTACCGCCTGCGCGAAAAGGGCGCGGTGCTCAACTGGTTCGACGTGAGCGAGCCGGAGGGCCGCTTCTCGCTGAACGACCGCATCGGCGACATCTGCGCCGTGCCGCAGGGCAAGGCGGTCATTGACGAGCTGCTCTCGAAGTCTTCCGGCGGCACGGCCGCGGGCTTTGAGATCACCGACGGCATGCGCGAGATGATGAACGGCTTCACCGTGCTGCGCATGACCAGCCTGATGGGCACAACCGGCGCGTCGCTCGATAAGGAGGCGCTGCTGTCACTCAATCAAAAGCTCAACCAGATCAAAAAGCCATAACACCAGAGCAAAACGAGCTATAGGCGCGAAGCGAAGAGGGGAGTCTGAGGGATCGGAGCCGAGCGCGCCCTGTGGGCGATGAAGCGAGGCGGAGCATCGGAAATCGCAAGGAGCGACGCTTGCGTCGCGACTATGCGAGTTTCCCGGACTCATGTCCCTCAGGCAGGGGTATGGGGGCAAGGCCCCCAACGTCCCCCATCGCGAAGCGAGCCCTGACGGTGAATCTCCTCAAAGCCTGTTTTACTCTGAAAGCAACCGATGAAAAGCGCCCGGCAGCGTCTTTCCTGCCGGGCGCTTTTTCCCTGTCTTTTTCGGATTCTTCCGGCTTTCCCGGCAGGAGAACAGAGGATCAAAGCGAATATTGAATATGAATGAATTTGCCTGTTTATGCCCAGCGGGAGGGCGGGCGGAGCGCGCCCTGAGTTGTGCACAGTCTTGTGGAAAACAGGGGATAACTTTTTTCGTTTGTCCACAGGCCAAAATCCTTGCTGCTTTTGGGTTTTTGGGACTTATCCCAAAAACCAACAGTCCTACGGCTCCTCCTGCTGATGTATATATACTGCTACTACCCTATGGAGGTTGATCAATATGCGTTTTTCCTGCGATACCAACGATCTGAACGCCAGCCTGTCCATCGTCAGCCGCGCGCTGGCAGCCCGCTCCCCCAAGCCCATTTTGGAAGGCATCCTTTTGGAATCCTGTGATGAGGGGCTGCGCCTCATCTGCACGGACATGGCCATCGGCATTGAGACCGTCATTCCCGCGACCTTCACCGAGGAGGGCCGCGTTGTGCTGCCCGGCAAGCTGCTGTGCGAGGTGGTGCGCAAGCTACCCGGAGGCAACTGCGACGTGACCGTCAGCGAGCGCCTGCAGACGACCATCCGCTGCGCCTCCTCCCGCACGACGATCACCGGCTTTGACCCGGTGGAGTATCCGGAGCTGCCGCAGGTCTCCGGCCACGAGTTCGAGATGCCGCAGGGCGTGCTGCGCGACATGATCGGCCGCACCCTCTTCGCCATCGCGGTGGACGAGAGCCGCCCGATCCTGACCGGCTGCCTGCTGGAGATCGGCCAGCAGGAGCTGCGCGTCGTCGCGCTGGACGGTTTCCGCCTCGCGCTGCGCAGGGAGCCCATCGTCGGCCCGCAGGAGCCGGTCTCCGCGGTCGTCGGCGGCAAGATTCTGGGCGACATCTCGAAGACCCTGAATGAGAGCGAGGACCCGGTCGCCATCCGCGTCAGCCGCAGCCACATCCAGCTGGAAATTGGAAAAACGCGCATCGTCGCCCGGCTTCTGGAGGGCGAGTTCATCCGCTACCGCCAGATTCTGCCGGACGAGTGGCAGACGCGCATCAGCGTCAGCCGCGCGGAGCTGGGCAGCGCCATCGACCGCGCGAGCCTGATCGCGCGCGAGGGCAAGAACAACCTCGTGTGCTTCAAGATCGACGGCGAGGAACTGCAGGTGACCTCCAATTCCGAGTCGGGCGACGTAGAAGAGCGGATCGCCATCGCCACGGAGGGCAAGGATCTGACGATTGCGTTCAACGTGCGCTACATCACGGACGTGCTCAAGGCGCTCTCCGACGACGAGGTGTACATGCGGTTCAATTCGAATGTGAGCCCGTGCGTCATCTGCCCGATTCAGGGCGACGCCTATCTCTATCTGGTGCTGCCGGTGCGCGTCTTCGGGGCGTAAGGGCGGCAAAGCCGCTGTCCGGCGCGCATAACGGCTTTTGCTTTGCGGCTCAGGAAAACCGCGCAGAGCGAACCCGTTTCAATCGTAGGCTGCTGCGCAGCCTGCTCTGAAACTGGACTTCTCTCTTTTGTTCAATGGGGGAACGTTAGGGCAGCCGCCCTAAGACCTGCCTGAGGGACATGAGTCCGGGAAACTCGCATAGTCGCGTCCCTTGGACGCTCCTTGCGATTCCCGACGCTCCGCCTGCCTTCATCCGCCACTGGCGGCGGCAGGCTCCGGTCCCCTTGACCCTTCCTCGCTTCGCGCGGTTTGAAGAAGCCTTACAGGACGATTTCTGCCATGCAAGTCAAATCCATCAAGCTGAAAAACTTCCGGAATTACGAGCAGGCGCTCATCGAGCCGGACGCCGGCGTCACCGTGTTCACCGGCCAGAACGCGCAGGGAAAGACCAACATCATCGAGGCCCTTCACCTGTGCTGCCTCGGACGCAGCCACCGCACCCCGCGCGATGAGGAGCTCATCCGCTGGGGCTGCGACGACGCCCTCGTGCGCACGCAGACCGTTCAGCGCGACGGCACGCATGAGGTCAGCATCCTGCTCTCCAAGAAACAAAAGAGAAAAAAGACCGTCCGCATCGGGGCCAGACAGGCTGAGCGCATCGGCGAGCTGCTGGGCCACGTCTGCGGCGTGCTCTTCTCGCCCGAGGATCTGATGATCATCAAGAGCGGGCCGGCGGAGCGGCGGCGCTTCATCGACATGGAGCTTTCCCAGCTTCGCCCGGCCTATTTTTACGCCCTGCAGCGGGCACAGCGGGCGCTGAACCAGCGCAACGCGCTGCTGCGCGAGATCGCGCGCGAGCCCGCGCGCGAGCCCGCCCTCGCCGGCACGCTCGACATGTGGGACGAGCAGCTGGCCGTCTGCGGCGGGGAGATCGCCGAAAACCGGCGCGAGGCGGTCGCGGCGCTCTCTGCATGCGCGCAGGAGGCGCACGCAGCCCTGACAGACGGCCGGGAGACGCTCAGCGTCCGTTACGTCTCCCAGGCCGCGGAAGCCGAAAAACCCGCCGAAAAGCTGCTGGAGCGGCTTCGTGCCGCGCGCAGCGAGGACCTGCGGCGCATGACCACCACCGTGGGCGTGCACCGGGACGACCTCTACATCACCATCAACGGCAAGGAGGCGCGCACCTACGCCTCGCAGGGGCAGCAGCGCAGCGCGGTGCTCTCGCTCAAGCTGGCGCAGCTGGAGCTGGCCGAGCGCGAGCGCGGCGAGGCGCCCATCCTGATGCTCGACGATGTGATGAGCGAGCTCGATCCGGGGCGGCGGCGGCAGCTGATCGAGCGGATCGACCGGGTGCAGACGTTTGTGACGTGCACGGATCTGTCCGACCTCGCGGGGGCAAGGCAGGGCGCGGTCTACCGCGTGGAATCGGGCACGCTGAATCGGGAAAAATAAAGGAAAATCAAGAAAAACTGCTTCAAACAGGCGCGAAGCGAGGAAGGGTCCAGGGACAATGTCCCTGGTGGGGTTTGGGGCAAAGCCCCAAGCAGGGGTATGGGGGTAAGACCCCCATGACTTTCCGAGAGAACGCAGTCTCAGAGCAGACCGCGGAGCGGTCTACGATTGAGACGGTGCTGATGTGCAGAGCATCGGCGCCAGCCCCGCACCCCGCCGCCAGTTTTGGGCGTTCTGCAAAAACCACGCAATATCAGCAAAAACGGGACTTTTCCAACGGTTGTCCACATCTGTCCACAAATAGGCGTGCGTTATCCACACTGATGTGGACAACTTTGTGGAAAACTGGGGATAACTGCCGGACAATCCGGGGATAAACCCCAAAACGCGGGAAGAAGGCTTTGGGGCGGAGCATCCCCAAAAAGTCAAACAGGTTTTGGCTTTTTGGAGCCCCAAAAAGAAACGTATCCGGCGTGCAGGCGTGTGGAGTCTCCAAAAGTGGAAAACCCGGTTTTGGGTGTGGGAAAACGTCCAAAACCGGCGCGCGGCGCGGAGCAGGACGGAGCGTTGGGTGTGCGGCATGTACGGAGCTTTGGGGAGCCGGGTGCGGCGCTCAAAAGCGGCTTTGCGCAAACAACCCGTCAGGTAACGCTTCGCTCCCTGACTACGTTTTCTTTGATCGCTTCGCGATAGAGACGTTGGGGGATTTCATCCCCCAAACCCCTAGCCTGGGGACCAGTCCCCAGACCCCCTCTTCGCTTCGCGCTTACAGCTCGCTACTGATCGGAATTCGCATGAAAGGAACAGGCCATGGATCGCAATCGAAAGCGGGTCAACTATGTGACCGGCGCGGGCAGCCCGCGCAGCACGTACGGCATGAACAGCAAAAAAAAGAAGGACAGACAGGCCAGCCTGCGCGTGCGGGTGATCGCGGCGCTGATGGCTGCCGCGCTGCTGCTGGTCGCTGTCATCGTCTATTCGCTGGGCAGCGCCGGACGCAGCGGCGTCGGCCGGGCCACGCGCATCGGCGCGACGCTCAGCCAGAACGTGACGCCCTTCGGCGACAGCGTCATCTTCTACGACGGCACGACGCTGCACTGCGTCGCCGCGACCGGCGGCAACGAGTGGAGCTATCAGATCGGCGTCAACGCCGACTATGACGCCACCGAGCAGCGCGTCGTCGCCTGGTCGGGCAACGATCTGTACATCCTCAACAGCCGCGGCCGCCTCGTCTACAACAACAAGATGTCCGGCACCATCCAGTTTGCCAGCGCGGGCGACGAGTACGTCGCCGCGTTCATCGGAGAGCCGGACAACGGCGTCATCACCGTGATCAACAGCTCCGGCCAGATCGTGGACAACATCACCATCGCCGATCAGACGCTGCTGGACATCGGCTTCTTCAAGTCCACGACCACCTCGAGCGCCCAGGAGACGGAGCTGATGTGGGTGCTGGGCCTCAACACCACCGGCACGGTCATCTCCACCGAGCTGCAGACCTTCCAGCCGGGCCGCCTGTCCACCGGCAAGAGCTCGCTCGGCGAGCACATCGCCTACAGGATCTACTACGCCAACGGCGTGCTCAACATCGTCGATACGCGCCAGATCATGCACTACAACTACCGCGTGCTCGAGGAATCGAGCCCCACGCTGATCTACGGCTACACGATGGAGGATGTGAAGACCGTCGGCAAGCAGACGTATCAGCTGCTGATTCCCGCGCAGGAGACGAACGAGGGCATCCACATCAACAACGTGCGCCTGATGGTCGGCGACGTGGACCGCGTGTTGCACCTGCCCAGCGAGTGCATCGCGGCGAAGCTGGGCACCCGCTCGGTCTACGGCTTCTCGACGAACACCGTGTATGTCAGCCGCTTCGGCGAGACGTCGTTCACGGCATACACGCTGCCGGTGAACATCACCGCCGTGCTGGGCATGATCACCGATAACCGCGTCATTGCGGCCTCCGGCTCCGAGATCTACGTGATCGAGCTGCCGGAGTGACGGGAGAGGGGAAAACGCATGAACATCATCGACATTGTGATCCTCGCCGTGCTGGCCGTCAGCGTCATCTACGGCCTGTATCGCGGCTTCATCAGCGGCGTGCTCAGCGTGGCGGCGCTCATCGGCTCCGCGGCGCTGGCCTTCGCCTGCAGCGGGCAGCTGGCCGACTGGCTCAACGGCAACCAGACGCTCGTGAACACGCTCATGTACTACACGGACGCGGGCAGCCGCATCAAGAACCTCGATCTGTCGCTGCTGACCGTCGCGCAGATCTCGGAGAGCGCGCTCGCACAGATTCTGGAAAACGCGAGCCTGCCGGAGGCGTTTGCCGACGTGTTCGTCCAGAGCATTTCGACGGCCTCGGGGAGCATGAGCGTGGCGACGCTGCTCAGCCAGACGATCGTCAGCGTGTCGCTGTCGATCCTGAGCTTCCTGATCTGCTTCCTGCTGGCGTATATCGTGCTGACGTTTGTCATCCACCTGATCCAGTACGTCTTTGAGCTGCCGGTGCTGCGGCATCTGGATGCGCTCATCGGCGGCGTGTTCGGGCTGGTGCGCGGCGTGCTGCTGCTGTTCATCCTGTTTACGCTCGTGCCCATCGTGATGGCGGTGGTGCCGATCGAGCCGCTGCAGGCGCTGATTGATGGCTCGCAGCTCGCGCCGCTGTTTGACAGCCGGCTGATTCTGGCGATTCTGAACGGAGGCATTTGACATGGAGGTCTTCTACTATCAGTGTCCGGTGTGCGGCTATGTGCACCAGACGCCGTCCTACTGGATGGGCTACGCCGCGGAGGAGAGCATCGAGCAGATGCATCTTGATCCGGGGACGCGCGCGGTCTGCGCCAATCAGACGCTCACATATTCGGGCGAGGGCGAGGAAGGGTAAGGCTGCTTGAAACCGCGCGAAGCGAGGAAGGGAGTCTGAGGGATGAAATCCCTCAGGCAGGGGTTTGGGGGTAAGACCCCCAACGTACCCCCATCGCGAAGCGATCAAAGAAAAAAGCAGTCAGGGAGCGAAGCGTTACCTGACGGTGAATGAATGTCAGGTGCGGTTTTTCTGCTGATCGGTGGAAGCGAATGCGTTTGCTTTGCAGACGAATGGAGGCTTTGCGGGAATAACCCGTTTCAATCGTAGGCTGCTGTGCAGCCTGCTCTGAAACTGGTCTTTTCTCCTTTGTTTATGGAGGGACGTTGGGGGCCTTGCCCCCAAACCCCTGCTTGGGGCGCCGCCCCAAACCCCGCAAGGGGCTTAGCCCCTTGACCCCTCTTCGCTTCGCGCTTATCTTCGTGATTTTTATATTTTTTCTCATTTTCGGAGGTCATCATGGACACATTCGAGTTTCTCCGGGAGGTCACGGCGCTGCCCGGGCCCAGCGGATACGAGCAGCCCGTGGCCGAGCGCCTGCGAACCCTCTTCGCGCCGCTGTGCGATGAGGCGCAGGTGGACGCCATGGGCAGCATGATCGCCGTGCAGCGCGGCACCGGCAAGGGCCCGCGCGTCATGCTCACCGCGCATATCGACGAGGTCTGCCTCGTGACCTCCTCGGTGGAAAAGGACGGCAGCATCCGCTTCTTCTCCATCGGCGTGGCGCCGCAGATCCTCCCCGCGCAGGCCGTGCGCCTGCTCACCCGCGAGGGCGCCATCCCCGGCGTCATCGGCGCGCTGCCCCCGCACCTGCAGGGCACGGGCGATCGCAAAAAGCCCTATCAGATGGACGACCTGTTCATCGACACCGGCCTTGGCGCAGACCGCGTGCGCGAGCTCGTACCGCCGGGCACGTTCGTGCAGCTTGTCGGCGAAACCACGCGCCTTGCCGGCACGCGCGCCGCGAGCAAGACGATGGATGACCGCGCCTGCGCCGCCATTCTGCTCGCCTGCGCGGAGCAGATGAAAGCCCGCGTGCACGACGCGGATGTGTATTACGTCCTCGCGGTGCGGGAGGAGTTTGACTCGCTCGGCGCAATCACCTGCTCACATCGCCTTGCGCCCGATCTGGCCTTCGTGCTCGACGTGACGCACGGCAGCATGGAGGGCTGCGCCCCCGGCGAGACCTTCCCCATCGATGCGACCGTGCTCTCCGTCGGCCCGAACCTGCATCGCGGCGTCACACAGCTGCTGCGGGCACAGGCGGAGAAGCTGCACATGAAGACTGTCGATGAGATCTATCCGGGCTACACCTGTACGGATGCCTGGTGGGTGCAGGTTGCGCGGGAGGGCATCCCCTGCACGCTGATGAGCCTGCCGCTCAAATACATGCACACCACGGTGGAGCTGTGCGACCTGTCGATCATCGGCGAGCAGGCGCGGCTTTTGTGCGACACCGTGGCGGGACTGCCTGCGGGCTGGGAGGAAACGCTGTGCTGCTGAGTGAATTGACCGCCCTGCGCGGCGTATCCGGCTGCGAGGACGAGGTACGCGCGGCGCTGCGCAAGGAGGCGGAGCGCATCCTGGGCGGCAGGGGCCGGGTGTTCACGGACACCATCGGCAACCTGTATGCCTGCCGCGACGCCCGCGAGCCGGGCAAAAAGCGCGCGATGGTCTGCGCGCATATGGACGAGGTCGGCTTCATCATCCGCTTTGCGACGGAGGACGGCCTGCTGCGCTTTGACTGCGTGGGCGGCGTCGATCCGCGCGTGATCGCCTCGCGCCGCGTGCTCGTGGGCGAAAACCGCGTGCCGGGCGTCATCGGCTTCAAGGCCGTGCACCTGATGAGCGACGAGGAGATGAAAAAGGCCCCGGATTACAGCGCGCTGAGCATCGACATCGGCGTATCGACGAAGGAGGAGGCGGAGCGCCTGTGCCCGCCCGGCAGCTACGCCACGTTCGACACCGCGTTTATGGAGATGGGCGACGGCTTCGTGATGAGCAAGGCGCTGGACGACCGCGTGGGCTGCTTTGTGCTGCTGCGCGTGCTCTCCGAGAGCGATTATCCCGGCGAGCTGTGCTGCGTGTTCACCGTGCAGGAGGAGGTCGGCTCCCGCGGCGCGCGCGTCGCAGCCCGGCGGATTCAGCCCGACATCGCGCTGATTCTGGAGGGCACGACCGCCAACGACATGGGCGATGTGCCGGTGGAAAAGCAGGTGGCCCGCTGCGGAGGCGGCGCGGTCATCAGCCTGATGGACCGCAGCGCGATCATGGACGCGCAGCTGCGCGCGCTGGCCAAACAGACGGCGGCACGCCGCGGCATCCCCGCGCAGGACAAGCGCGCCGTCGCCGGCGGCACGGACGCGGGCCCGATCCACACATCCTGCGGCGGCGTGCCCAGCCAGGTGATGGCGGTTCCCTGCCGCTACATCCATTCCCCGGCGAGCCTGTGCAGGCTCTCGGACATCGACGCACTGGGCGCGCTCACGCTGGCGCTGCTTGAGGAGGTAGGAAAGCAATGAATATGGAGCTTCTGACACAGGTGCTGACCGCCTATGGCGCGACGGGCCGCGAGGGCAACGTGCGCGCGGTCATCGAGCGTGCGCTGGGTGCGCATGCGGACAGCGTGCGCACCGACGCGATGGGCAACCTCATCGCGGTGAAGAAGGGCGACGGCACGGGCAAGCGCATCATGCTCTCGTCCCACATGGATCACATCGCGCTGGTGGTCATCGACGCGGATGAGCACGGCTTCCTGCGCGTATGCGCGGCGGGCGGCGTGCCCGCGGGCAAAATGGTTGCCCAGCATGTCGCGTTTGGAAACGGCGAAATGGGCGTCGTCGGCGCGGACGGGGACGCCCCCGCCGAGCTGACGCCTGCGCATCTGTACATCGACATCGGCGCGGACAGCCGCGAGGAGGCGCTTGCGCGCGTGCCGGTCGGGGAGTTTGCCGTCGCCGCGCCGCGCGTGGCGAGGCTGGGAGAACACCGGCTGGCCTCCCCGGCGATGGACGACCGCATCGCGTGCTATGCGCTGCTGGAGGTCTTCTGCGCGCTTGAGGACGGCATGAAGAACGAGGTGGTCGCGGTCTTCTCCGTGCAGGAGGAGGTCGGGCTGCGCGGCGCGACAGCGGCAGCCTATTCCGTCGAGCCGGACGTGGGCGTCGCGCTCGACGTGACGGCGACCGGCGATGTGCCCGGCGCCAAGGGCCACCTGCCGATGAAGCTCGGCGCGGGCGCCGCGGTCAAGATCCTCGACGGGAACATGATCGCCACGCCCTGGGTGGTGGACGCGATGCTCGACGCGGCGCAGCAGGCGGGCATTCCCGCGCAGCGCGAGGTGCTGCCCTTTGGCGGCACGGACGCGGCGGCGATTCAGCGTTCGCGCGGCGGCGTGCCGTCCGGTACGATCTCCATCCCCTGCCGCTATGTGCACAGCGCCGCGGAGACGGTCGATCTGCGCGACGTACAGGCTGCCATCGACCTGACGCGCGCGTTCGTCGAGAGGGAAATGCCGTGATCGAGCGGTTTCTGCGCTATTCGCTGGAGCGGGAGACGAAGATCTGCGCCGTGCTGATGCAGGACGGGCAGATGAAGAAGACCAACCTGCGCGTGACCGCCATCGATGCGGACGGAGCGGGGTTTGATGCGCTGCTGCCCGGCCGCAAGCGCGCGGTGCATGTGGCGCTCTCCGACGTGCTGACCGCGGCCTATGCCCGCGGGGACAGGGGGGAGCTGGAATGAACGCACTGCTTATGCAGGCCGCGCGGGAGATCGCCCGGCGCGGCGGACGCGCGCTGCTGGTGGGCGGCTGCGTGCGCGACGCGCTGCTGGGCGTGGACTCGCAGGACATTGACTGCGAGGTGCACGGGCTTTCGCAGGAGGAGCTGCTTGGCGCGCTTTCGCCCCTCGGGGAGATTGACAAAAGCGGCGAGGCATTCGGCGTCTATACCCTGCCTGAAGCGCACATCGACTTTGCGCTGCCCCGGCGGGAGACGCGCACCGGCGCGCGGCATGCGGAGTTCACCGTCACGCTGCTGCCGGAGCTTTCCCCCGCGCAGGCCGCGGCCCGGCGGGATTTCACCGTGAACGCGATCATGCGTGACGCGCTGACGGGCGAGCTCATCGACCCCTACGGCGGAAGTGAGGACCTGCGGCGGGGCGTGCTGCGCGCCGTGCCGGGCGGACAGTTTGAGGAGGACCCGCTGCGCGTGCTGCGGGGCGCGCAGTTTTCCGCGCGCTTTCATCTCACGCCGGACGGGGATACGCTCGCTGCGATGCGCCGCATGCCGCTTGATGCGCTCAGCCCCGCGCGGGTGATGGACGAGCTGAAGAAGGCGCTGCTTGGCGCGGCGCAGCCGGATGTGTTCTTCCGCGTGCTGGAGGCGGCCGGGGCGCTGTCGCCGTGGTTTGTGGAGCTTGCGCCGCTGCGGAATGCGCCGCAAAGCCCGAAGCATCATCCGGAGGGCGATGCCTTTGAGCACACGATGCTGACGCTGCGCGCTGCGGCGGCGATGCGGGACGGGACGGACGATCCGCTTGCCTTCATGCTCGCCGCGCTGACGCACGATCTGGGCAAGCCCGCGACTGTCCGCAAAAACGAGCGGGGAGAATGGCAGGCCGCCGGGCATGAGCTGGCCGGCATTGAGCCGCTCACGGCGATGCTCACCCGCCTGGATGCGGGCAAACAGACCATCGCGTACTGCCGGGAGCTTTGCCGGCTGCACATGCGCGTGCACACCTGCTATTACCGGCAGGAGGACGAGGCGCAGACGAATGCGGTCTTTGATGAATGTCCCTGGCCGCGGGCGCTGGCGCAGCTGGTGGTCTGCGACGTGTACGGCACGGGCGCCGGGATCGAAAAAAAACAGGCCGAGGAGGCCTTCGTCATGGCGCGTCTGCAGCGGTATGAGGAAGCCGCGGCGCGGGAGATGCCCACGGGGGACATGCTGATGGAGGCGGGCGCAGCGCCCGGCCCCGGCATGAAGGCGATGCTCGCGCGGGCGCGGGCACACGCGCTCTCGGGCATGGACGCGCGCGAGGCGGCGCGCCTGGCGCTGCGGGAAGAACGAGGAAATGGGTGAGGGTATGGACAGCATCTTTTTTCTGTTCTGCGAGTGGATCGGCACGGCGGCGTTCGCTGTCTCCGGCGCGATGGTGGCCGTGGACAAGCGGACGGACATCTTCGGCGTGCTCTTTCTGGCGATCATCACGGCGCTGGGCGGCGGTACGCTGCGGGACATGATCATCGGGCACTTTCCGCCGCGGATGTTCACAAACTATCATTACCTGCTGATGGCGGCGGTCTGCGCGGTGACGGTGTTCGTGCTGGCGCGGATCTACAAGGACCGCTATGTCCGCAGCGAGAAGCTGATCGAGCAGATCAACAACATCTTCGACGCGATCGGCCTGGGCATCTTTGCCGTCTCCGGCGCGCGCATCGGCATGGAGGCGGGCTTTGCGGACAACGGCTTTCTGGTCACGTTTCTGGGCATGACCACGGCGGTGGGCGGCGGCATGATCCGCGACGTGCTGCTGCAGGAGATGCCGTTTGTGCTCAAAAAGCGCGTCTATGCGGTCGCGGCGATTGCGGGCGCGCTGAGCTACTGGGTGCTGGAGACGCTGGGCATGGCGCCCGCGCTGGCCTATGGCATCGGCTGGGCGGTGACGGTGTCGCTGCGGCTGATGGCGACGGTGTTCCGCTGGAACCTGCCCAAGGCGCTCTGACGAGGATCGGGAAAGCTGCTTGCAGCCGCGCGAAGCGAAGAAGGGGTCTGGGGACCCGGGAAACTCGCATAGTCGTGCCGCAAGCGGCACTCCTTGCGATTTCCGACGCTCCGCCTGCCTGTTTCCGCCACTGGCGGCGGCAGGCTCCGGTCCCAGGCTAGGGGTTTGGGGGGACTGGAGCCGAGCGCGCCCAGTGGGCGATGAAGCGAGGCGGAACGTCGGAAACGGAAAGGAGCGCTTGCGCGACTATTCCGTTTCCCGGCCTGAAATCCCCCATCGTTCCCATCGCGAAGCGAACCCTGACGGTCGGTTACCAAATAGCCCGGTTCTGTTTGAAAACAGGATGAACCAGGCCGTTCCGAATGAAATCTGAACAAAAACCAGCCGCTGTCCGGACAATCCGGGCAGCGGCTTCATTTATTCTTCGCTGTGACGGGGCTTCTTCCTGCGGTGAATCCCCTTGAAGGAACGGATGGTGCGGAAGGATCTGCGCAGCTTGATCTCCTGAATGAAGCACAGAATCACCAGCAGCAGCGTGACCGCGGCGAGCAGATCCGTGCGGGCAAAGCGCTTGAACGCGCAGATCACCGTGATCAGCGCGCTGAACAGCGTGATGACCAGCAGGCCGATGGCGTTGATCCTGCGGCGCTGAATGAAAGCCTGCAGCTTTTCCTTGTTGAGCGGCTTTTTCATGATGGGGGAAATCCTCCTGACTGCGCTGATCATACGGACAAACTCATTCTCTATTCTATTCGAGGATGCCGCGCGGATTCCTGTTAAGTCTCCGCAAAAAAACGCAAATCTGTCCACAGGCCCGGTGAAACCTGTGGAAAAAATGCGTGCGGCGCTCAGACATTCTCCCGTGCGTCCGGCCGGGGCAGCGTGACAAACAGCGGCTCGTGATGGACGGCGGGCAGGAAGATGCGCAGCACGTCGTCGGTCTTCATTTTCAGGCTCGACGTGTTGACGCAGGGATGGCAGCCGATGAACGGCTCGCGGACGACATCCCGGTCGATGAGCAGCTGAACGCGGTTTTCGGTGTCGTTCATCAGGCCCATGATGGAGACGGAGCCGGGGCGGATGTGCAGCAGCTGCTCCATGTGCTCCGCGTCGGCGAAGGACAGGCGGGAGCTCTGAATCTGCGCGGAGAGGTCCTTCGTTTTGAAGGGCTTGTCGCCGGGCATCATCAGCAGGTAGAAGCGGGTCTGCTGGCGGTTGCACAGAAACAGATTCTTGCAGATGACGATGCCGAGCACGCTGTCGATGACGCTGCAGGCCTCCATGGTGTCGGCGGGCTCGTGATCGGTGCGCTCGAAGGGGATGTGCAGGCGGTCGAGGAGGTCATAGACGGCGGTTTCGCGCTCGAGGCGATTGGAGACGTCCTGCGGACGGCCGGTGAAAAGCTGCATGGGGAAGCCTTCTTTCCTGATCAAATGATAAGCGTCGGCTCAAGTGTTTTCGCAATCAGCCAGATCCCGGATGACCTTCGACGCCGCGATCAGCCCCGCCACGGCGGGCACAAACGCGTTGCTGGCGGGCACGCTGCGGCGCTTGCCCTTTTCAGCCTCCACGTCCGGGTCGGGCAGGGGTGTGCGCGCGGGCTCCTTCGAGTAGACCACCGTCAGATGATCGATGCCGCGCTTGCGCAGCTCCCGGCGCATCACGCGCGCGAGTGGATCGACGCTGGTATTGCTGATGTCGGTCACCTCGAACGCCGTCGGATCGAGCTTGTTGCCCGCGCCCATGCAGCTAAGGATCGGCACGCCTGCGGCATGCGCGCGCACGGCCAGCTCGATCTTGCCGCTGACCGTGTCGATGGCATCGACCACATAGCTATACTGCGTAAAGTCGAATTGCGCCGCCGTCTCCGGCGTAAAAAAGGCACGGTGCGCGATCACCTGCGTCTTCGGACAGATGTCGAGCACGCGTGCGCGCGCCGCGTCCACCTTGGGCATGCCCACCGTGCTGTGCAGCGCGATGATCTGCCGGTTGATGTTGGTGAGGCTCACGGCGTCGTCGTCGATCAGCTCGAGCGCGCCGACGCCACTGCGTGCGAGCGCCTCGACGACATAGCCGCCGACACCGCCCACGCCGAAGACCGCCACGCGCGCCGACGCGAGGCGGGCCATGGCGTCATCGCCGAGCAGCATGCGCGTGCGGGAGAATTCGTTGAGCATAAGCGCTCCTTTCCGTTTCCAGATGCTCCGCCACGCTGTTTCGCCCACAGGGCGCGCTCGGCTTCGGTCCCCCAGACCCCTTCCTCGCTTCGCGCGGTTTCGAGCAGGTTTTCATTAAATCACGTTGCTCTGGAAGGCGACGGCCTTTCCCAGTATGCGCAGGCTGCGCGTCT
>CAMENN010000055.1 GCA_945928315.1 uncultured Clostridia bacterium | reverse complement strand
ATGCCGACCGCAACGTGCTGTGGAACAGCGTGGAATGGAGCGAAACGAAGCGCGATGCGCAGCTGGCCCGCACGGTGGAGCTGGCGCTTCCCGCCGAGCTGACACACGAACAGAATACCGCGCTCATCCGCAGGTTTGTTCAGAAAACCTTTGTGGACAAGGGAATGTGCGCCGATGTAGCCTTTCACGACAAGGGTGACGGCAATCCCCACGTTCACATCATACTGACCATGCGTGCCTTACAGGAGGACGGGCGCCGGGCGCCCAAGAGCAGGCTCGTATACAATCTCGACGCAAGCGGCACCCGCATTCCCGCCAAGCAGAAGGGCCGCTGGAAAACGCACAAGGAGAACACGGTGGACTGGGATGACCGCGGCAACGCTGAGATCTGGCGCTCTGCCGCTGCTGACGCCATCAATGAAGCGCTGCGGGAAGCAGGATTCACGCGGGGCTTTGTGGATCATCGAAGCTATGCCCGGCAGGGCAAGGAGCGCATTCCCATGGTGCATGAGGGCCCGGAAGCGCGCGCCATGGAGAAGCGAGGCATTCCGACAGAGGTGAGCGAGCGGAATCGTGAAATCCGCGCGCAGAACAAGCAGCTTGATCAGCTGCAGGCACGGCTGACGCGGCTCAACGCCTGGGCGCAGTATGAAAAGAAGATGGACGAGGCGCTGATCGCCCAGGGCGAGGACGCGTCCAATCTGTATCTGCGCTATGTGCTGGCCTCCCGAATCTTTGAATCCACCGTACCGCCCAACCGGAAGGATCGTCGACTGGAGGATGCGACCGGTCTGATGGTCATTATGAACGACTACAACATCACCGACGCAGCATCCTACGCCGAGGCGGTCAAGCAGGCCAATGCAGAAGTCTACGACCTGCGCAGCAGACGCAAGGAAAACGCAGAGTTGTCCAGCACGATAGGCGCGCGCATACACGCTTACGAGGACAGGAAGAAGTATCAGCGGTATTACAGCGCTTGGAGCAAACTCTCCGGCAGCAAGGCCATCGCCTATGAGCGGGAGCATGAGTTCGAGCTGCACAAGTACCGTCAAGCGGATGAAGCGCTGAACCGCTGGGAGGCCGACGGAGAACGATTGGACTACAAGGGCTGGCAGACAGCAATGAAGCATTTCAACAAGGAACGATTTGTGCTTGACTTTGAGCTGCAAGGGCAAAAAGAGAATATCCGCAGACTGGAAGTGGTCAAACGGGAGTTCATCCGGGAGAGAAAAAGGTCGCAGCCGGAAAGAGGCGAAAGGTAAGATGTGAATAAGCCCTATGCCCGTCATGCTTGTGAAGCATAATGGGTATATGTAAGGTCGTGTTTTATGCAGCAAAAAGAGAAGATGACGCTCTTTCCGATCAATCATCTTCTCTCGGAGATATTCATTCTGTCCTCTGTTTATCCAAATGACGTTGCCGGAAACCGGGTGTTGCTTCTGTTCCCGACGGGAACAAAACGCGCCAAGGAAAGCAAGAAAGCTGTCATCTGCTCTTGTCAGGATTCTGCATAAGCAAATCACACTCCGGAATACTCTCCCTGCCACGCAGACAGGAACGGCTCAAGCGGCTGGCGCGCAAGATACGATCGCATCGTATCCAGAACCGGCGCAACCAGCGCGGCGTCCTCCTTCCGGTATTGTGCGCCCAGCGCAACACCCGGAAAGTCGGAGAGTACCGCAAAGGAAAAGCCCTTCTTCGGCTCAAAAAAGCCGAGCGTCATCAGGATATGACCACGGACGAGCGCCTCCGCCTCCGCTTCGATGGGGTTATTGTAGTCGATGATGCGGATCTGGGGGTGATGCTCCATAATGTACGCGCGCAGTCTGTCGCTGTTGCCCGCCATGCCCCTGGGCATCATCAGCACTGCATGTCCGTGCAGGTCGGCAAAAGACACCTGTCTTCGCCCATAGAGCGGATTGCCCTCCGGTATGCGCATGCAGTTGCGGCTTGTCAGCAGACGCTCGAAAGCGATGTCCTCCTGCTCGCCGGACTGCTCCGCCGGGAAGCACAGGTCCAGCCGGTTTTCGCGCAGGTTGGCGCAGTTGTCCGGTATACGCGAGGCGATGAATTCGAAGTGGATGTGCGGCAGAAGCGTCTCGCATTCCTTGAACATGGAAACGATGAAGCCGAGCGAATAGCTGAACACACCAATGCGAAGCGTCGTCAGCCCCGTCTGCTGCTGGCACGCCTCCCGTCCGAGACAAACGGCCCGGTCATACTGCGCGAGCAGCCCGCGCGTCGCCTCGCAGAACACCTTGCCCGCAGGCGTGAGCAGGATACCGCTGAAGCTGCGTGTGAAAAGCGGATAGCCCAGTTCCTCCTCCATCGAACGGAGCTGGCGTGTGAGCGCGGACTGGGACAGATAGCAGATTTCTGCCGTGCGCGAGATACTGCCGCACTCCGCCAGATAGCCCAGCATCCGCAGCTGCGCAATGGTCATAGTCCCCTCCTGCCTACCGCGCCGGACGGAGCTGCCCGTCCCTTTGCGCCATTCTCCCGAAACTAAATATTCATTATATCACGTTTCCAATCATCTGACAAGACTTTGACATATGCGTTTCGGGCATGGCGGGCATTCTCCGATTTGAATACCTCGGCTCAGCGGGACTATGTTACAATCATGACAGAATAACCCCGCAAGGGATAGGAGGAATACGATATGGCTAAGATTTCCCGCAGAGACTTTCTGAAGGGCACCGCAGCGGGCGCCATGGGTCTGGCGGCGCTGGGTCTTGCGCCGGGCGTTGAGGTCGCGAAGGCGGAGGAAAAGCCGGAGCTGACCGCGCAACAGGCGGTGGCGAAGCTGAATCCGCAGGACTACGACTACCGCAGCAGGGATACCGACATGGCGGCGATCTTCTCCGATTGGAAGTTCGGCGGTCTCACGCTGCATCACCGCATGGTCAAGTCCGCCGCCGGCTCCGATACCGCCGGCAACCCGCAGGAGCTCGTCGCCTATTACGAGGCGTTCGCCAAGGGCGGCGTAGAAATGGTCTGGGTGGAGGACTTCCTCCAGCTCTATGCGCACTATGTGAACCCACGCAAGAAGGATCCTACGACCCAGCCGCTCGCCGAGCTGGTCAAGGCCGTGCACGATGCCGGCGGCTACATCGGCTATCAGCTCTCCTGCATGGGACAGAAGTTCAGTGGCTTTGATCCGGCAACTGCCGCGCAGTATGAATCCGCCTGTGCTGAGCACCTCACGCTGGAGGAGCTCAAGAACCTGCAGTCCGACTTCATCGAGGCTGCCGCGTATCTGCAGGGCATCGGCTTTGACGCGGTAGAAATCAACGCCGCGGGCAACAACATCGGCCAGGCGTTCTTCTCCCGCATGCGCAACCATCGCGACGACGAGTACGGCCCGCAGTCCTTTGAGAACCGCGCGCGCTTCGTCGCGGAGATTGTCAGCGGCATCAAGGAGAAGTGCGGCAGGGACTTCCCGGTGCAGATCCTCATCAACGCGATTGAAGAGAATGACGTCAACATCGGCGACAGCACCCGCTTCACCACCGTGGAGGAGAACTGCGAAATCGCCAAGATGCTCGAGGCGGCGGGCGCGGACAGCCTGCACCTGCGCCTCGGACCGCTGGGCATGCACGTGTGCCAGTTCGCGTCCGACCTCTACTTCACCGGCTATGGCATTGAGGGCACCACGGCGTATGGCACGCAGTTTGACTTCTCCCGCCACTGGGAGGGCAAGCTGGTCGCTGACCACTCCGGCTGCGGCCTGATGCTCAACGTCTGTGAGCAGATCAAGAAGGCCGTCAGCATCCCCTGCGGCGGCGTCACGTACATGGATCCGGCGCATGCGCCGAAGTTCTTTAACGACGCGATCAAGGACGGCAAGGTCGATTTCATGCTGATGACCCGTCCGCTGACCGTCGATATGCAGTATGTGAACAAGCTGCGCGAGGGGCGTCTGGACGAAATCGCCCCCTGCACGCGCTGCATGCATTGCCATTTCGACTACAATGAGGAGGGCAAGATCTACGAGCATTGCCGTGTGAACGCCTGCACGCAGCGCGCTTTCCGCGACAAAATGCCCGAGGGCTACGACCTGCTGCCCAAGGACGGCGACAAGAAGGTCATGGTCATCGGCGGCGGCCCCGCCGGCATGGAGGCGGCGCGCATCGCTGCACAGCGCGGCTACGCGGTCACACTCTATGAGAAGAAGGGCATGCTGGGCGGCCTGCTGCCGTTTGCTTCCTACATCAAGGGTCCGCACGAGAACCTCGATGACCTGCGCGCCTATCTCGTCCGCCAGCTGGAGCTGGCCGGTGTGACCGTCGTGACGGGCACCGAGGTGGACGCTGCGCTCATCGAGAAGGAAGCGCCGGACGCCGTGATCCTCGCGACGGGCGGCAAGCGCGACACGCTGGGTCTTGCCGGCACGGCGGGCACATCTGTCATCTCCATTGACGACGTGGCCTCCGCAAAGCTGGGTGAGAAGATCACCATCGTCGGCGGCAACGCGCAGGCGGTGGACGTGGCGCAGTGGCTGGTGGCCCAGGGCAAGCATGTGACGATCGTGACGCCGGAGGACGTGGCGAAGCTCGACAAGGGGCAGTCCAGCTGGGTGAAGAAATTCACGCTGCCGATGCTCTACGCGCGCGGCACGCGTGTCTGGCCGAATGCGAAGATCGTCTCCGTCGGCGACGGCAGCATCGTCATCCACGGCGAGACGGGCGTGGACATGGAGATTGCATGTGACACGGTGATCGAAGCGATGGACATGCTGCCGAACACCGGGCTGATCGAGGGGCTTGGCGACAAGGCGGTTGCCGTCGGTGACTGCAACAAGCCGTGGAACATCGCCGAAGCGATTGCCGCTGGCAACATCGCCGCGCGCAACATCTGATTGGTCTTTCCGTACAGCTGTTTTGAGCGCGCGACCCGGTTAGAGGGAACCGGGCCGCGTGCTCTGCGCAGGCTGCACCGGGAGCAGGGATTCCGGCATAAGCCGGAAGACATTGGGAAGGGAGAAATCATATGAAGAAGAAAATCGCAAGCCTTGTGCTGGCGGCTGTCTTTGCGCTGAGCATTTCCGCTGCGTCGGCGGAGTACACCCCCGGCGAGTATCAGGCGAGCGCTCAGGGCTTCGGCGGCGAGGTCAAGGTGACCATGACCTTCGATGCTTCCGCCATCACAGCCGTGGCCGCGGAGGGTACCTCTGAGACCGCCGGCATCGGTTCCAACGCGATTGACAAGCTGCCCGACGCCATCCTTGCGGCGCAGAGCGCCGATATCGATGCCGTCGCAGGCGCGACGTTCACCAGCAAGGCTGTTCTCGCAGCGGCCCGCGACTGTATCAATCAGGCATCCGGCGTCACCGAAGCGCTGGAGGTCTGCATGGCGCCCGGCACCTATGTCGGTCACGGTCTGGGCTTCCGCATCAGTGAACTGCTGACCGTGAGCGTCACGGTGGACGAGACGTCGATCAAGGACATCGTTGTTGATCAGGTGAACACCTCTGAAAAGCCGTACATCCTCAAGACCGTGGTGGAGCGCATGGTGCCGCGTATGCTGGAAAACCAGTCCGTGGCGGTGGATGCAATCTGCGGTGCGACGGCTTCCAGCAACGGCGTCCGTCAGGCGGTCGAGGACGCACTCACGCAGGCCCTCGTCGCCGGCGGAAGCGATCCCTCCGCGATTGCGGCGTTCTATACCGTGCCGCCGAAGAGTGATGCTACGGTTGAGCTGAACACGCAGGTGCTCGTCATCGGCATGGGTGGCTCCGGCACCGCTTCCGCTATCAGCGCCGCTGCGCAGGGCCTTGATGTACTTGCTGTGGACAAGGCGGCCAAGTGGGGCGGCACCTCCGTGCTGACCAGTGGCCCGATGGCCATCAACGTACCGAGTCAGGTGGCCAAAGAGATTCCCGATTGGACCGATCCGAACACCAAAGAAAAGCGCGTGAAGGCTGCCGGCGAGGACCTCATTGACGCCGAGGCGCTCTATCAGTCCTGGCTGGAATACACCACATACGAGGGTGTACAGATGGCGAAGCCGGAAATGGTGCGCCTGATGATGGACGAGAGTGGCTACACGGATGACTGGCTCACCGAATACGGCTTCTCGTTTGAAACAGCTTCTACCTTCGCAGGCAACAGCTGGCCGGCCTATACGCCGATCACCGGCGCGAAGGCGCTGACCGAGGATTTCTACGCGACCGCGTACGCCATCTATACCGACAAGCTCGGCGGCGAGTATATGCTGGAGACCGAGTGCTACGATCTGCTCTGGGACGAAGGCCATACGAAGGTCACCGGCGCGCTGGCGCGCAATCTGGCGGACGGCACACAGTATGTGATCCATGCCGACGCTGTGATTCTGGCGACCGGCGGCTATGCCGGCAGCGCGGAAATGGAGGAGAAGTATCTCTCCGATGTATACTACCCGCTCAAGGGCGCGTGGAAGATGTTTGGCATGCAGCAGAACGATGGCAAGATGATCCAGGCGGCGATTGACGGCGGCGCGGGCACCTATAACATCGGCGTTGCGCCGATGGTGCACGTCGGCGGTGTGGACGGTTTCCTGCCGGGTCATGAGACGGTGCCGGTCGAGGGCAAAATGGGCACAGCGACCGGCCGTCCGGCTGTCTGGTCAGAGGGCGATACCCCGCTGAACATGGCGATTTCCTCCAACACGCTCGCTGTGGGCGCGGACGCAAAGCGCTTCACCAGCGAGACGGCGCTGTCCATGTTCAATCCGTGGATTTCCGGCCCGCACTTCTATACCATCTACGGCAACGATCAGGTGCAGAAGCTGATGACGGACGGCTTCGACGAGGTGCCCTTCGGCCCCTCCACGAGCTATCTGGGCTACGGCACCTCCATCCCGGCGGGTGTTGCGCTGCCCAATACCGAAGCGATTCTTGAGGAGGCCATCGCGGCCGGCTTCGTCTTCAAGGCCGACACCGTTGAGGAACTGGCGCAGAAGATGGGCCTTGACGCCGAGACGCTCGCCACAACCGTTGAGCAGTACAATGCGTACTGCGCATCCGGCGTGGATGAGGCGTATGGCAAGGATGCCAAGTATCTGGTCAGTGTCACTGGCGCGCCGTACTACGGCATTGTCGGCTCCTCGTACTGCTATTCCACCTGCGGTGGTCTGGATATCAACACCCGCATGCAGGTGCTCAAGACCGATGGTCAGACTCCGATCGGCGGTCTGTACGCGGTCGGCACGGACAGCTGTGGCGTGCTCTTCTCCGAGGCCAAGGCGTATGTAACCTACGGCGGCGCGGCTCAGGGCTGGGCGTACACTTCCGGCCGCCTGGTCGGCGGTTACGTTGCCGAGGATCTGGCGAAGTAAACCAGGCTTTCATGCCGGGTTCCGGAGTTTCCGGGGCCCGGTTTTCTCATGCAGTCGCCGAAGCTCAATTCCAGATCGCGCAGGAATAGAACCGGGATGCAAGCGTATTGCCTGCATCCCGGTGTTTTTTACAAAACCGTCACTTCTGCACCTGGCCGTTCTCACAGGATGGAGTATCTTCTTCAGGAGTTATGCTTTCTTCGGCAGAGGCTTTGCCCACCAGCCCACCAGTCGTCACATCCTTGAGCATACGCGGGATGTCGAGACCAACCGCCTGCTTCACAGCCTCGAAGGTTTGGAGCATCGTTCCGGCAGTGTCCCGGGCCATGGATGTCGCACCACCCTCGCCGAAGAGAATGATCTTCTCTGTCTTGCTGAGCGGTTCGCTGACAGAGCGGGCGATTTCCGGCAGCTTGTCCACCACCATTTCAAGCATGGCGGCCTGACCATACAGCTGCATAGCTTCCGCCTTCTTGCGAATCGCTTCCGCCTCGGCCTCGCCGCGCAGTCGGATCGCCTCGGCTTCCTTCTGTGCTTCGTAGAACTGTGCATCAGCTTGGGCCTGACGCTCAACACGCTCTGCCTCAGCCTTGAAGATCAGGGCGTCCTTTTCAGCGGCAGCCTTTTCACGAACCTCGACATTCAGCCGTTCACGTTCGATTTCGACCTCCTGACGTTTCAGCTCCGTGGCTTTTTCAAGGCGGGTCAGCTCGGCTGCTGCGCGTTGCTCCTCGAACTCCTTGCGCACGCGCTCCTGCTCGATGGCGTAAGCCTGATCGGCCTTGGCTTTTTCCTGATCAGCCTCGATCTTGTACTGCGCCTGGAGAAGCTGTAGCTGCTTGTTCTGCTCGGCAATGGCGGCCTGCGCAGCGATCTGTGCTTTATTGCTTTCCTGCTCAGCCTTGGCCTTGGCGATTGCTGCTTCCTGCTCCTTGATGACAACGTTCTGGATGGCCATGGTGTCGATGACCTTCCCCTCGTTGTCGGAGAAGTTCTGGATGGTCAGGTTGATGATCTCAAGGCCCATGTTCTGCATATCGGACATGGCGGCTTTGATGGATTCCTGCGCAAACTTGTCGCGGTTCTGGATCAACTCGGAGATCGTCATCTGACCGATGATCTCGCGCATATTGCCTTCCAGAACGTCTTTGGCTAGACCCTTGATCTGTTCGGCGTTGTAGTGCAGAAGCTGCTCAGCAGCGGTGGCGATTGAAAGGTCGTCCGAGCCAATCTTGATATTGGCGACGGCGTCGACCAGAACGGAGATGTATTCTTTGGTCGGCACAGGCTGCGCGGTGCGGATATCCACCTGCATCAGGCACATGTCCAGTTTATCCACGCGCTCGATGGCGGGAATGTAGAACGTCGCACCGCCACGGACGATACGATAACCAAAACGTTTGACCGACACACTGCCATCCGCGCCGCGAACCTTGTACTTGTGCCGGAAGAAGCCGGAAATGATCAGGGCTGTATCGGGCGGAGCGATCTTGTATCGGGGAACAAGTTTGATGAGAATGAAGATGACCAGAATTCCTACCGGAACCATCCACAAGTAGTTCAGGAATGCGCTGATGTCCGTAGCCATGATGGATTCTCCTTTCTTCTGTAGAACGAAAAACTGGTGCAACATGATTGTACTGCAAATGAACGGCTGAATCAACAGCAATTTGATATATGGCCGGAGTATTCTTGAACTGTACGAATAATTAATGCAGCTTCACAAGGAATCGGTAACGAACGATTCATATGTGCATCCACCCAGAAGAGTTCAGCAGGGAAAACAAGACAAGACATCATACAAAATCGGGAATCGGTGGGAAAGCACTTTTTGCACACCCGGTAAAGTAAAGAAGCACAGTGATGCAAGGCTTTTCGAACAAAGAAAAACGCTGATTCGTATTGGAACCAGCGTCTTTTGGGGCGAAAAGAATGGAGTGAACATGCGAATCCGGGAATCTTTCTCATTTCTAAGCCGAACTTTGTGGAATTCGCGCTTTTTTGACAAAGTATGATGCAAATACCCCTTGACAAAACTACTTGTGAAGGGGCCGCAGCCACTTCAAATATAATCCGCAGCGGCGGCATGTACGCCGCGAGGAGCGGCTGAAAGCCGCCGCCTCTATCGCTCGAAGTGTGCCCGAAGGGCGCGCGCACGAGCGATGTTTTCCGTCGCTCACCGGGGCGGGGGTGCGAAGCAGACCTGCCCCGTATCCGCTGCAAGAGCGCGAAGCGATCTTGCAGCGAAAGCGTTAGGTCTGCGCCGCGCCGTCCACGGAGAGAATCTCGCCGGTGACGTAGCTGGCCATGTCGCTCGCCAGGAACAGGAAGCAGTTGGCGACCTCCTCCGGCTCGCCCACGCGGCCCAGCGGGATCGGCGCGCTCACGCGGTCGAGGACCTCCTTGGGCAGCGCCACGAGCATGTCCGTGCGCGTTACGCCCGGGGCCACCGCGTTCACGCGGATGTTGCTGCGGCCGAGCTCGCGCGCCAGGCTCTTGGTCAGGCCGTTCACCGCGAACTTGCTCGTCGGATAACCGACGCCCGCCGGCTGGCCGTAGATGCTGACCATCGAGCTGGTGTTGATGATGCTGCCGCCGCCCTGCTCCTTCATGATCGGCGCGACCGCCCGGCAGCCGTTGAACACCGCCGTCACGTTCACGTCCATGATGTGCTCAAAGTCCTCGGGCTTGTACTGCAGCAGCGGGTCTCGCGCGGAGATGCCCGCGTTGTTGACCAGAATGTCGATGCGGCCGAACTTTTCCTTCACTGCGGCCATCGTCGCTTCCACGGCGGCGTAGTCCGTCAGGTCCGGCGCCATGCCGATGACCGGATAATCGGGATTGATCGCGCGCAGCTTCGCCAGCGCCTTGTCCACCGTCTCCTGACGGGAGCCCAGCAGGGCGACGCTCGCCCCGTTTTTGAGAAACAGCTCCACGACGGAGAAGCCGATGCCGCGCGTGCCGCCCGTGACGACGGCTACCTTACCCTTGAGCATATGTTTTTTCCTCCTCATCCGGCCTGACAGGGACTGCCTGACCGCAGAATTCGTTAGAATTATAACATGCATACCTGAAAAAATCAAGAGTGTATGGTTGATTTGTGAAAAAATCCTTTTCCCGGTGTGCAGAACCCGGGAAACATGGCGGCCGGGTATGACGGTTTTTCCCCCTGCGCGCACGGGGCAAAACGGTGTATAATCAGAATGAAATCATCTACGCGGAAGGGACGATGCACATGAAAGGCAACCTGATTCTCATCCATGGCGGCGGGCCGACGGCGGTCATCAACGCCTCGCTCTACGGCGCGATCACTCAGGCCAAGCGGGAGAGCGACGTCGGGCGCATCTACGCCGCGATCGGCGGCACGGGCGGCCTGCTGCGCGGGAACGTGAAGGACATCACCGACACCCCGCAGGAGGAGCTTGAGCTGCTGCTGACCACGCCCGGCAGCGCCATCGGCACCTCCCGCGACGCGCTGGAGGCGGAGGATTACGCGCGCATGCCCGAAATCTTCACGCGCTACGGCATCCGCTATGTGCTGCTCAACGGCGGCAACGGCACCATGGACACCTGCGGCAAGATCTACGAGGCCTGCCGCGGCATGGACGTGCGCGTGATGGGCATCCCCAAGACGATGGACAACGATATCGCCGTGACCGACCATGCGCCCGGCTTTGCCAGCGCGGCGCGCTATATCGCGCAGAGCGTCGCGGAGGTCACCGCCGATGTCGCGGGCCTGCCGATTCACGTCGTGGTCATCGAGGCCAGCGGGCGCAACGCCGGCTGGATCACCGCGGCCTCTGCGCTGGCGCGGCAGGCGGGCGTGGATGGCCCGGACCTCATCTATCTGCCGGAGCGCCCGTTCGACGAGGAGGCGTTCCTCACCGATGTGAAGGCGCTGATCGGGAAGAAGCGCGGCGTGGTCGTCGTGTGCAGCGAGGGGCTGACCGACGCGCAGGGACAGCCCATCGTGCCGCCGGTGTTCAAGGTCGGCCGCGCGACGTACTTCGGCGACGTCTCCGCGCATCTGGCGCAGCTGGTCATCAGGAAGCTGGGCTACAAGGCACGCAGCGAGAAGCCCGGGCTCATCGGCCGCGCGTCCATGCTGCACGTCTCGCCCATCGACCGGCAGGAGGCCGTGCTCTGCGGCGAGACGGCCGTGCACGCCGCCGTGATGGGGGTGAGCGGCAAGATGGTCGCCTTGATGCGCGAGCCGGGGGAGACGTACCGCGTGCGCACGGAGCTGGTGGACGTGCACGAGGTCATGCTCACCGAGAAGAAGCTGCCGGATGCGTTCATCAACGAGCGCGGCAACGGCGTGACGCAGGCGTTCATCGACTGGTGCGCGCCGCTCATCGGCGAGCCGCTGCCGCGCCTCATCTCCCTGCGGTAAATACTGCACAAGCAGGATGATGAAACTTCATACTTTTTTTCCATTCGTTTTTCCTTTATAATGAATCCATCATCAAGCGGTTTACCGACCGAGAACACAGCGAAAAGAGGATGCCTATGGAAAAGAAAACCAAACAGGGCAGCCTGGCCGACCGGATTCCGGCCAAGGTCTGGGTGCTGCTCTCCTTCCTGGCCGCCATGCTGCTGTGGTGGATACTCTCCATCATTCCGGCGACCTCCCGCGCCTTCCCCAACGTCGTCAAGGTGCTCGCCAGCATCAAGACCATGATCAGCCGCGGCGTGCTCTGGAAGGACCTGTCCTCCAGCCTCATCTCCGTGGTCAGCGGCTATGTGCTGGGCTTCGTCATCGCGCTGCCGGTGGCCATCCTCATGGCCTGGTACAAGCCGGTGCGCTACATCATCGAGCCGTGGATTCAGTTCATCCGCAACATTCCCCCTCTGGCGTACGTCCCGCTGATCGTCATCGCCGCGGGCGTGGGCCGCAGGCCGCAAATCATCGTCATCACCATCGCGTGCTTCCTCATCATGTGCGTGACGATCTATCAGGGCGTCATCAACGTGGATGAAACGCTCATCAAGGCGGCGCGCGTGCTGGGCGCCACGGACAAGGACATCTTCATCCGCGTCATCGCCCCGGCGACGCTGCCGTTCATCCTCACCGCGATCCGCCTGGGCGCCTCCGTCGCGCTGACCACGCTGATCGCCGCCGAGTCCACCGGCGCCAACGCCGGTCTGGGCATGCGCATCCGCAGCCTCAACAACAGCTTTGAGTCCGCGCCGATGCTGCTGTACATCATCATCATCGGCATTCTGGGCATCACGATTGAAAAGCTCATCAAGACCGCGGAAAGGAGGCTCACGTCATGGCAGGAGAAGCGCGAAATCTGAAGAATACCAATGAACATGTCCGCGTGCGCATCGACAACGTGCGCAAGGTGTTCAACGGCCGCAACGGCGAGATGGTCGCCCTCAACGGCGTGAGCCTGGACATCCACGACAACGAGTTCATCTGCGTGGTCGGCCCGTCCGGCTGCGGCAAGTCCACGCTGCTCAACATCATCGCGGGCCTGCTGGAGCCGACGGAGGGCAAGGTCTACTGCGACGGCAAGGAGGTCACCGGCACCGGCACCGAGCGCGGCGTCGTCTTCCAGCAGTACGCGCTGTTCCCGTGGCTGACGGTCAAGAAGAACGTCATGTTCGCGCTGGAAATGCGCGGCGTGAAGGGCAAGCAGGCCGAGCAGGAGGCCATGAAGTACCTCGAGATGGTCGATCTGGCGAAGTTCGCCGACCACTACCCGAAGGAGCTTTCCGGCGGCATGAAGCAGCGTGTGGCCATCGCCCGCGCCTACGCGGCGGAGCCGTCCGTGCTGCTCATGGACGAGCCGTTCGGCGCGCTGGACGCCCAGACCCGCACGCAGCTGCAGACCGAGCTGCTGGAAACCTGGGAGCGCGACAAGAAGACCTGCTTCTTCATCACGCACGACGTCGATGAGGCGATCATCCTCGCGCAGCGCGTCATCATCATGAGCGCGCGTCCGGGCCGCATCAAGGAGATCGTCGATATCGACATCCCGTATCCGCGCACGCAGGAGACGAAGCTGACGCCGGAATTCAACGCGCTCAAGAACCGCATCTGGAGCCAGGTCTATCAGGAGTACCTGGAGGTCAGAAAGTAATCGCAAAGCTCTTGGATAGGCGCGAAGCGAAGAAGGGTCAAGGGGCTAAGCCCCTTGCGGGGTCTGGGGCGGCGCCCCAGGCAGGGGTATGGGGGCAAGGCCCCCATGACTTCCCGGAAAACGCAGTCTCAGAGCAGACCGCGAAGCGGTCTACGATTGAGACGGGTTCTGATTCGCAAAGTGCCGGCAACCGCATGACCCAAACCCGTCTTCCCGACGGCACCGCCGTCAGAAAATAAGAACGGAGGAAACACACCATGAAGAAGCTTCTTTCCATCGTCCTGGCGCTCGCGCTGCTGTGCCTGTGCGGCATCGCCGCGGCCGAGACCCTCAACGTCGCTTACATGCCCAACTACGGCAGCCTGTGGGCGATCGAAACCGCCATCCATCAGGGCTACCTCGCTGAGGAAGGCCTCGAGGTCAACCTCGTCGAGTTCGCCGACGGCCCGACCATCATCGCTGCCATGGAGTCCGGCTCCATCGACATCGGCTACATCGGCCAGGGCGCGCACAAGCTGTGCATCAATGGCCGCGCCACCATCTTCGCGCTGAGCCACGTCTCCAACGGCGACGCGCTCATCGGCGGCAAGGGCATCACCACCGTCGAGGACCTCAAGGGCAAGAAGGTCGCCTACTCCTCCGGCTCCTCCTCCGAGGACATCCTGGTCAACTCCCTGACCAAGTATGGCATGACCATGGACGACATCCAGGCCTACGACATGGACGCCTCTGCAATCGTGACCGCGATGCTCTCCGGCGGCGTGGACGCCTGCGCCACCTGGAGCCCGAACAGCCTCAAGATCCTGGAGGAGATGCCGGACGCCACCAAGCTCACCGACAACATGACCTTCGCCGACACCAGCGTCTCCCTGGCGAGCTGGATCTGCATGCCCAAGTACGCCGAGACGAACCGCGACACCCTCGTCCGCTTCACCCGCGCGCTCTTCAAGGGCATGGACTACGCGGCTGACGATCACTACGACGAGGTCAGCACCTGGGTTTCCGCGCAGACCGCGACCGATTACGACAGCGTGTACAACCAGCGCGGCGACGCCGAGTGGCTCACCGGCAAGGAAGTCGCTGAGGGCGCTGCCGACGGCACCGTCGAGGGCTACTACCGCCTGCAGCGCGACACCTTCGTCGCCAACGGCGCGGTGGAGAAGGACCCGGTTCCGGAGGTCTCCGAGTACGTGATGCTCGACCTGATGGTGGAAGCGGGCAAGTAATCTTCCGATCCAATGACCTTAGGTCGCTGACATCCCGGCGGCCTAAGGCTTTTGTGCATCTGCGGCGGAAAAGGGAGGGAAGACCGTGCTGTTCCTGCTCATCGGGCTGATGCTCGCGGCATCCGTCTGCGTGCTGTGCCTGCGCAAAAACCGCGAATCGCTGTTTCTGCTGGGCATGTGCTCCAGCGTGATGGTGCAGTTTGCGGGCATCCTGATCTTCATCGCCAAGAAGGGCGGCTACACGCAGGACATCCTGCGCTTCCTCTTCTTCTCGCTGGACATGAAGTCGCGCGTGCAGTACATGTACGTCACGCTCGGGCAGATCGGCTACATGATCGCCATCGGGCGCTACCTGTTTCCGCTGTTCCTGCTGGAAACGGCGCTCAGCTACTCCATGGCGCCGCCCGTGCGCCGTCATCCGCGCCTCAAGCTCTATGCCGTCATCCTGCCCGCCGTGACGCTGATCGTCTACATTCCGGCCGTCTTCCGCGCGCTGACGGACGCCGTCCCTGCGCTGCACAACGTCATCGTGCAGACGGCCTATCTCTGGATTCTGGCCTATGTGGGCGTGTCGATGCTGCTGCTGGTGCAGGAGGCGCTGGCCATCACCATCCGCGTCTGCCGCAGGCAGTTCATCTGCGTGGTGGTGCTGCTGGCGGCGCTCAGCGGGCTGTATCTGCTCTACTGTGGGCAGGACCCCGCACAGGTCTACCGCTTCTACAGCTACGACTACATCTGGAACAAGGGCCTCGGGTACTTGCAGTATGCGCCGAGTATGGGCGGATATGTGACGCTGGTCGTCGTCAGCGTGATCTGCGGGGGGCTGGGCATCGGCAGCCTGCTGCGCTATACGCAGAACACGCTCATGGACGACCGCGAGGACATGGGCCTGGAGCGCAAGTTCGACGTCGCGCGCACCGGCGCGTCCGTGTTCGTGCACTCCATCAAGAACCAGCTACTGGCCAACCGCGTGCTGGAAAAGCACATCATGCAAGAGCTGGACAGCGAAGCGCCCGATCTTTCGCGCGTGCGCGCGTGCGTCGCCCAGCTGCATGAGAACAACGAGCTGCTGCTCTCGCGCAGCGAGGAGCTCTACCGCACGGTCAAGAGCAAGAGCGTGCGGCTGACGCCGGTGAGCCTGGCGGACGTGGAGGCGACGACGCTGCGGCGGTTCGCGCGCAAGTACCCGGACGCGCTGTGCCAGACGAGCCTCGACCCGCAGCTCTATGTGCTGGCGGACGTCAACTACCTGAGCGACGCGCTGTACAACCTGCTGACCAACGGCTGGGAGGCCAACCTCTCCGCGGGGCATGCGGACCGGCCGGTGCGGCTCATCAGCCGTCAGGAGCGGCTCTACACCGTGCTGGAGGTGCGCGACGAGGGCGTCGGCATCGCCCGCAGCGAGCAGAGGAAGATCTTCGAGCCGTTCTATTCGAGCAAGAACAGCAACTATTCGTGGGGCATGGGGCTGTATCACGCCCGGATGATCGTCAAGGCGCATCTGGGGCAGCTCCGCGTGGAGAGCACGCCAGGCAGAGGCACGAGCTTCTTCGTGATGCTGCCGCGGTGCGAGCCGTGAACCGGGACACCCGCTGCGTTTCAAGAGGAAGGACGGACATGATTCGGATACTGATTGCGGACGACTTCGCGCTGCTGCGCGAGGATCTGCGCGAGACGATCAGCGCGCAGGAGGACATGGAGGTGGTCGGCGAGGCGGCGACGGGCGCGGAGCTCGTGCAGCTGAGCCGGACGCTGGAGTTTGACGTGGCGCTGGTGGACATCGAGATGGAATCGACCACGGCGGGCATCCGCGCGGCGGAGACGATCCTCGCCGAGCAGCCGGACGCGCTGGTGATCTTCCTGACCGCACACGAGACGGAGAACATGATCCTGATGTCGATGGGTGCGGGCGCGGTCGATTACATCGTGAAGGGCTGTCCGGACGGGGAGCTGCTGCGGCACATCCGCGCGGCGTATGCGGGCAGTCCGCTGCTCGATGCGCGCGTGCAGCACACGGTGCTCAAGGAGTATTCGCGGCTGCGGCGGTCGGAGCGGAGCCTGCTGTTCTTCATCAACAACGTCTCCCAGCTGACTCCGGCGGAGCGTGCGCTGGTGCGCTGTCTGCTCGACGGGTTCAAGGTGCGGGAGATCGCGCAGATCCGCTGCGTGGAGGTCGTGACGGTCAAGACGCAGATCAAGGGGCTGCTGCGCAAGTTCGGCTGCTCGCGGACGAAGGAGATCGTCGAGCTGATCCACCAGCTCGGCGTGGAGCACCTGTTCTAAAGAGAAAACTGCTTCAAACAGCGCGAAGCGGGGAAGGGGTCTGGGGACGATGTCCCCAGGCTAGGGGTTTGGGGGATGAAATCCACCAACGTTTTCCGAGCGAAGCTCAAAACCGTAAGCCGCAGAGGAGCCGAAGGCGACAATTGCGGCTGCGCCCAGGCTGCTTGAAGCCACTGCGAAGCGGGGAAGCAAGCTGGCCGGCAGTCCGGCACCGCTTCTTTCAAAAAGAATCGTGCCCTGTGGGAATTCCCCGTCAGGTAACGCTTCACTCCCTGACTGCTTTTCTTCTGATCGCTTCACGATTTGGGAACGTCGGGCTGCCGCCCAAACCTGCTTGGGGCCTTGCCCCAAACCCCACCAGAGACCAGTCCCTAGACCCTTCTTCGCTTCGCGCTTATAGCCCGTGATTTTCAGAAAATAAGATTCACCACACTTTCAGGAGGTCATCATCATGAACTACTATCAGATTCCCGCCAGTGAGCTGGGCAACGGCGCAAAGGTGCCGCTGTGCAAGCTGGGCGACTCCGGCGAGGTCTTCTATGAGCTCGCCCTCACCATGGTCAGCGAGATCGAGAAGAACAACGCCGCGGGCCGCCGCACCGTGTTCATCTGCCCCGTTGGCCCCGTCGGCCAGTATCCCATCTTCGTGCGTCTGGTCAACGAGCGCTGCCTCAGCCTCAAAAACTGCTGGTTCATCAACATGGACGAGTACCTCACCGACGGGAAGGAGTGGATTGACGAAAGCAGCCCGCTCTCCTTCCGCGGCTTCATGAAGCGCAACGTCTACACGAAGATCGACCCGGAACTGCTCATGCCCGAGGCTCAGCGCGTCTTCCCCGACCCGCATGACCCGGAGCATATCCAAAACCTCATCGCGGAGCTGGGCGGCGTCGACATCGCCTTCGGCGGCATCGGCATCAACGGCCACCTCGCTTTTAACGAGGCGCAGGACGAGCTGACGCCCGACGAGTTTGCCGCGCTCCACACCCGCGTGCTGCCCATCAGCCGCGAGACGCGCGTCGCCAACGCCATCGGCGACCGCGGCGGCGCGATCGATGCCATGCCGCGCTACTGCGTCACCATCGGCATGGCGGAAATCCTCTCCGCGAAGAAGGTGCGCCTGGGCGTCTTCCGCGACTGGCACCGCGCCGTCGTCCGCCAGACCGCCTATGGCGAGGTCAGCGCGCACTTCCCGGCGACGCTGCTCCAGCGCCACCCCGATGCGATGATCTACGTCAACGCCAACGCGGCGCAGCAGCCGTTCTGATTTGAGGCGAATACGATGGAAAAGCTGCTCATTCGCGGCGGTTCGGTCTACCTTGACCACCGCTTTGTCCCCGCGGACGTGCTCTGCGCGGACGGAAAAATCCTCGCCGTGGGCGGGGGCCTTCCCGCGGACGGCGCGCAGGTGCTTGACGCCGCCGGCCTGCGCGTGGCCCCCGGCTTCATCGACCTCCACACGCACGGTGCGGCGGGCGTCGATGTGAACGCCGCCGACGCGGACGGCCTGCGCAAAATCGCCGCATTCTTCGCGACGCAGGGCACGACCGCGTTCCTCGCCAGCGTGCTCACCGACACCCCCGAGACGACCCGCCGCTGCCTTGGCGCGATTGAAACCGTCATGGGCGACCACGGCCGCGGCGCACAGCTGATGGGCGCGCATCTGGAGGGCCCGTTCCTCGCGAAGGCATACAAGGGTGCGATGCCCGAGCACCTGCTGCGCGAGGGCGACGCGGCGCTGCTGCGCGCCTATCAGGCGGACTTCCCCGGCGTCGTCCGCTACATCACCGTCTCCCCGGAGGTACCCGGCGTGCCGGAGATGATCGCCGAAATCGCGCAGGACGTCGTCGTGGCCATCGGGCATTCCGGCGCAGACTACGCGACCGCCATGCGCGCAATTGAAAACGGCGCGCGCTGCATCACCCACACCTTCAACGCCATGCGCCTGTTCCACCAGCACGAGCCCGCCATCATGGGCGCGGCGCTGGAAAGCGACTGCTGGTGCGAGGCCATCTGTGACGGCCGCCACCTGCACCCCGGCACCGTGCGCATGCTGATCAAGTGCAAGGGGCTTGACCGCGTCATCGCCGTGACGGACAGCATCATGGCGGCGGGCCTGCCCGACGGCGCCTACAAGTTGGGCGTCAACGACGTGGTCGTCGTGGACGGCGACGCGAAGCTCGCCGATACCGGCGTGCGCGCGGGCAGCACGCTGACCACCGGGCAGGCGCTGCGCAACCTCGTCGCCTTCACCGGAAGGCCGGCAGAGGATGTGATCCCGCTGCTGACGGAAAACCCCGCTGCCGCGCTGCGCATCGCGGACCGCAAGGGCGTCATCGCGCCGGGCATGGACGCGGACCTCGTGCTGCTGACAAGCGACCTGGGCATCGCGGGCACCGTCGTGGGCGGCGAGCGCGTGTACGCGGGTATGGCGTAATTTCATACTGGCCCTGCGGGGCAGGCGTGTGCTATCATATGATGGAGAACGAGACGAACGGAGGAGTACACCTATGCTGGTACCTATGAGAGCGATTCTGGAGGCGGCGGACAAGTACCGCTACGGCCAGGCGGCCTTCAACATGAACAGCGTCGGCCAGATCGAGGCGGCTGTGCGCATCCACGAGCTGC
>CAMENN010000054.1 GCA_945928315.1 uncultured Clostridia bacterium | reverse complement strand
AGCAGCTCGACCATCGGCTTGCAGATGCCGCCGATTGCCCAGCCCATTTTGATGCCGCGCTCGTCCATGTACTTCTCGAGGAACAGGTTCGCCGCGAGGCTCGGGCCGCCGACGCCCGTCTGGAAGGAGAAGCCCTCCTTGAAGTACGGCGTGCTGGCAATCACCTTCGCCACGTTCTCGGCCATCATCAGGTCACGCGGGTTCTGGGAGATGCGCGCCGCGGCGGAGGCGATCTTCTTCGGGTTGCCGATGGAATCGACGACCACCACCGCGTCGACGTCAATCGCCTCGACGGAGGCCGGCATGTTCGGGAAATCGACGAGGCAGTCCGTCACCACCACGACGTGGTCGGCGTACTTCGCGTCGGTCATGGCGTAGCCCAGCGAGCCGCAGTTGCTCTTGCCGCCGATGCCGCGGCAGTTGCCCACGCAGTCGGAGGTCGGCGCCGCGACGAACGCGATGTCGATGTGCACCTCGCCCGCCTCGATGGCGCGCGGACGGCCGCCGTGGCTGCGGATGATCGCCGGGGTTTTGAGCTTGCCCTCGGAGACGACCTGGCCCATCCGCCCGCGGATGCCGCTGGTCTGGATGCCCACGACCTTGCCTTCCTCGATGTAGTCGGCAATGGGATCGTGCGCCTCGCCCAGGGAGGTCGCCGCGATGGTCAGGTCGCGCAGGCCCAGCTCCTCGATGGCAGCCTTCATCACCATGTTCACGACAAAATCGCCGTTGCGCAGGTGGTGATGGAAGGAGAACGTCATGCCGTCCTTCGCGCCGCACTGGCGCAGCGCATCGGCGATCGTCTCCACGATCTTGCTCTCCTGCGGCTTCTCATAGATGCGCGTGCGCGGGGCGGCCTTCTGCACGTATTTGCCGTCCATGTAGTTCTTGCCCTGATAGACCTCCTTGCCGCCCGTGAGCAGGAAGTCCGGGATCTCGCGTCCAACTGCGTTCTTCATACCAAATCCCCCTCGTACATGCCGCAGGCCTTCGCCAGCCGCAGGGTGCGCTCCGCGCCCGGGATGAACGCGACGTCCACCATCTTGCCGTTCACCGTGAACACGCCGATACCGGCAGCTGCAGCCTCGCGGAAGGCGGAGACCATCGCCTCGGCCTGCGCGACCTCCTTGGCGGTCGGCGCGAAGACCTCGTGCACCAGGCGGATCTGCTTCGGGTTGATCAGGCTCTTGCCGTCAAAGCCCATCGCCTTGTTCTGGCGCACCTCGGCCTCAAAGCCCTCCGCATCGTCGAGATCGGTGAACACCGTGTCAAAGCACTGCACGCCGGCGGCGCGGGCGGCCATGAGCATGTGCCCGCGGGCAGCCAGCATATCGACGCCGGAGGGATCGAACTTCGTCTGCATGCACTTGCGGAAATCGCCGCCGGAAATGGCGACGCCGAAGAGGCGGTCGCTCGCGGAGCAGATCTCGTAAGCGTTGAGGATGCCCTTCGGGCTCTCCAGCGCGGCCATGAGCAGCGTGCGGCCAACCTCCACGCCGAACTCGCGCTCGGCGGCCTCCACGTGGGCCTCGACGGTTTTGACGTCCTGCGCGCTCTCGCACTTGGCAATGCGGATGCCGTCGGCCCCGCCCGCCACGCAGACGCGGATGTCCTCCTGCCAGTGCGGGGTGTCCAGGCCGTTGATGCGCACGATGACCTCGGTGCTGCCGTAGTCGATCGTCGTCAGCGCATGGTAGAGGGAGAAGCGCGCCGCGTCCTTCTGGTTCTCGGCGACGGCGTCCTCCAGATCGAGCATGATGGAATCACAGCCGTAAATGTACGCATCCTTGATGAGGCCCGGCTTCTGCGCGTTCATGAACATCATGGTCCGGCGCAGGCGGAATCGCTCAGGCTTCGGGCGTTTGATCATTTGATCACACCTCCCCACGGCACCCCGGCGTCGCTTTTGCCGCAGCTGCGCAGCACGGCGCACTCCACACGCGCCTTGATCGTGCAGTCGAGCGCACCCTTGTCCACGACGGTCACCCGGCCCTGCGTGACACCCAGCCGGTCGAGCGTCTCCAGCACGGTCGCGCGAATCTGCCGGCCGTACTGGTTCATCACGCTGGAGGAGAGCTCCAGCTCCACGCCGCCCTCGCCCGGCTCCACCGTCACCAGCGCGTCGCTGGATTCCAGCGTGCCAGCCATGGCATTCTTTTCAATCTGCATTTTCTCACCCTGCCTTGTCTCGTCGTTTCACGCCGCGTCAGCCGAACAGGCCCACCACGACGCTGAGTATGGATGGGAACACCAGCACCACGGTAATCAGCCGGAGCACCTGCAAGACGATCAGCTTCGCGTTGCGGATGCCCAGGTCGGCGCTGATGAGCGCCATGTCGCTTGCGCCCGCGGGGGTCGCCGCGAGCATCGCCTCCGCGCGGCCAAAGCAGCCCGCGCGGTGCAGCAGCGCGCCGATTGCAAAGCACGCCGCCGTATACGCCCCCACGAGAATCAGAACGGGCACGCCCAGCGTGCGCAGGCGCACAAGCTGCGCCAGGCCCACGCTCGCGCCCACATAGGCGCCGGAGAGCACCTGCGCCAGCTTGCGCAGCGTGCGCGGCATCTGCGCCTTCGGGTAGAGGCACGCGAAGACGATGCTGCCCAGCGTCGCAAAGCCCATGGTGCCCGCCGGAACGGGGGACGCCTTGCCGATCAGGCCGCACACCGTTGCCACGCCAAGCGTGATGACAACGTGTTTCGCCTGAAAGGTCTTGTTTTCCTCCTTTTTCTGCGCCGTTTCGGTCTCCTCCTGCCCCGCGCCGGTGACAAAACGGATCATCAGCGGGAAGACGCCGATGCCCAGCACCAGCCGCACGAACTGCATGACCACCACGATGGATGGGTCCGCGCCCATGTCCGCGGCGATCATCGGAATGTCGCTGATGCCGCCGGGCGTGCAGCACATCATGGCCGTCATGAGGTCCATGTCGCCCGTCGCGGCGACGCCCAGGCCCGCCAGGATGTTCACCACCAGCAGGCAGGGCAGCAGGATCAGCGCGGGCCTTACGATGGCGCGCATCTCGCGCAGCTCCTCGCGCTTGATGCCAGAGCCGATGAACGCGCCCGCGATGATCTGCGCGGCGGTCTTGGCCGGGGAGGGCATAAGCGCCTGCTGCGTCAGCACGCCGAGCAGGCAGCTGCCCAGCACCGCGCCGACCATCATGCCGCCGGGCATGTGCAGGCGGTCCAGCAGATACCCCACCGCCAGCGCGCAGGCAAACGTCAGCAGAATCTGCATGATCTGTGGCACGGCCCCGCCCCCTTCTGTCTTGATGAATGCCGGGCCTCTGGCTGTGCGCCCGCCTTTCTGCGGGGACGGGCGCACAGCCGACCCTGAAGAAGCGAATCGTCTCGCCGATTCGTGAAGCGTTGCGAGGGCTTATTTCTTCGCCTTCGCCTTCTTGATCAGCGGCATCACGGCCGGGCTCACCAGCAGCAGGATGCACACGATGATCAGCACAAACGCGATCGGATGGGCGGTCGGGCTGAACATCGCGGGGATGCTGCCCTTGCTCATCAGATAGCCGCGGGAGAAGTTCTGCTCGCACATGTTGCCCAGCACCAGACCCAGCACGATGGCCGCGCTGTTGAGGTGACAGGCCCGCACGACGAGGCCGAGCACGCCGGCCAGCACCATGATCTGCACGCTCGTGGCAGACATCTGGTCGCCGTAGGTGCCGATGAGGGCCAGCATGAGGATGATCGGTCCGAGGTAGGAATACGGGATCGCCAGGATCTGCGCGAACACCTTCGCGATGCCCATGGCGACGATGACCATCAGGATGTTGGTGACGATCATGGACATGAAGGTCGCGGAGAGGTAGGTAGGCTGGTTGGTCAGCAGCAGCGGTCCAAGCTGGACGCCCTTGAGCGTCAGCGCGGACATCATGACCGCTGCGGCGTTGCCGCCCGGGATGCCCAGGGAGAGCAGCGGCACCATGGCGCCGCCGGTCGCGGCGTTGTTGGAGGCCTCGGAGGAGGCGATGCCGTCGATGATGCCGGTGCCAAACTTCTCCGGATGCTTGGAGAGCTTCGTCTCCATCGTGTAGCACAGGAAGGAGGCGATCGTCGCGCCGGCGCCCGGCAGGATGCCGACCACCGTGCCGACGACGGAGCAGCGGATCATCGTCCACTTGATGCCCCAGATCTCCTTGAGGGAGGGCATCTTGGTGTTGACCCTGCCGCCGGTCACGCCGTCCTCGGCGGTGAGGCGCTTCTTGTTCGGGTTGGTCTGCTTGAACACCTCGGTGACGGCGAACAGACCGATGAGCACCGGGATCATGTCGATGCCGGCGAGCAGCTCGCGGCTGCCGAAGGTCAGGCGCTGCACCGCGTACATCTTGTCCTGACCGACGCAGGCCAGCAGCAGACCCAGCAGGCCGGAGATGATGCAGGTGAGGATGTGCTCGCTGTCCAGGCACGTCAGGATGGACAGGCCCATGAACGTGACGGCGAACAGGTCGCTCGGTCCGAACTGCAGCGCGGCCGCGGTCAGCGGGCGGCTGAGCAGGAACATGGCGATGGCGGAGACGAGGCCGCCGAACGCGGAGGCCAGCAGTGCGACGCCCAGGGCCTTGCCGGCCTCGCCGCGCTGGGCCATGGGATAGCCGTCAAACGTCGTCGGTGCGGAGGACGGCACGCCCGGGATCTTGAACAGGATCGCGGTGATGGAGCCGCCGGTGATCGAGGAGCAGTAGATGGCTGTCAGGAACACGATCGCGGGGATCGGCTCCATGGTGTAGGTGAAGGTCAGGCCCAGGGCCACCGCCATCGTCGCGGAGACGCCCGGCAGCGCGCCGAACACCGTGCCCAGCACGATGGCGACGCAGACCATGAAGAACATTCCGGGGTTGAACACGGCCGCCAGACCGGAGGCCAGAAGCTCGCCCATTGTCATAATGCTGTCGCCTCCTCACTTAAAAGATGCCCTTGACCGCGCCCACGACGGACTCCAGGAACAGCGCGAAGCTGCGCAGGAAGCCGATGGTGCCGCGCGGCAGGTTGACGCTGAGCATGCCGCTGAAGACGATGTAGAGCACCAGCGTGATGCACACGGACGCAATCGCCAGGCGCGGGATGTTCTTTTCGCCCAGCAGCATGCCGTACAGGAACAGGATGAGCAGCGAGGTCACGATGAAGCCCAGCGTCTCCAGCAGCAGGGACGCGCCCACCATGATGACGATGCCCAGGAACAGGCGGCTCTTCAGGAAGCCCGGAATGGACTTCGCGAACGCGGCGAGGGTGAACTCGGGATTGCCCTTGTTCCTGCGGATGATCTGGATGATGTTGATGATCAGGCAGATCTCCAGCAGGATGATGATCGTCTTGGGCCACACGTCCGGCTGCAGCGCGTAGGGGTTCTTGGTGACCTTGGCGGGCACCGCGGCCTCCAGCACATGCGTGAAGAATGTAAAGCCCAGGAAAATGAAGAGCAGAATGTTGACGATCAGTTCAAACACAGTGCTTCAACTCCTTCTTGACCCGGAAAGAGGGGGAACGAATCCCCCCTCTTTCCCATCAGGATGTGTTCAGTTCGCGTGAAGAATCCTTACTTCAGGTCGTCATACTCCTTGACGAGGGTGCCCTGCTCGACCATGTAGTCATGCAGATCCTTGTACTCGCTCTGGCAGAAGGCGACGGTGTCCTCGCCGGGCGCCGGAATCGGGCGCTCGTCGTAGGCGGCGTTGTGGGTGAATTCCTTCCAGGTGTCGCTCTGCTTGGCCTCCTCAACGGCGGCAACCAGCGCGTCGATGGCCTCCTGCGGGGTGCCGTTCTTGGCGAACAGGCCGCGCCACGGACCCATGTAGGACTCGATGCCGTTCTCGCCGGAGCACTGCAGCTCGGGCTGGATGCTCATGCGGTTCTCGCACAGCGCGAGGATCGGGATGATGTCGCCGGACTCAACGAGGCCCGCGATGTCGTCCCAGCCGCAGACGTACAGGTCGCAGTGGCCGCCCACGAGCGCGGAGTTCGCGTCGGAGCCGGAGGAATACGGGATCTCGAGCAGGTCGAGGCCCTCGGTAGCCTGGGCCAGGGAAGCGCCGTCAACGCCCGTGGCGGTCAGCATCGCAACGGAGACCTCGAACGGATGATCGGTGATGTACTGCTGGAGCTCAGCCCAGTTGGTGACGCCGTACTTCTCCATCTGGACCTTGGAGGCCACGATGCAGTTGATGGAGTGCACCAGCACGTCCACGCACTCGAACTCGGTCTTGAAGTCCATGGAGGTGTTGCCCAGCATGTCCTGGATGTAGAGGGACTGGGTGCCGAGCATGAAGGTGTAGCCGTCGGCCGGCTGCTTGTAGGTGTACTCGACGCCGTTGACGCCGGAGCCGCCCTCGACGTTCACGACCTCAACCGGCACGCCCAGGATGTCCTGGAGCAGGGAGGCCAGCGGACGCAGGGTGGAGTCGGCGCCGCCGCCGACACCCCACGGGCAGACGAGGTCGATCTTGCGCTCGAACTTCCATTCGGCGCTGGCGCAGGTCGCCATGGCGAGGACCATGACGAGAGCAAGGATGAGACATACGAGCTTCTTCATAGGGGTTACCTCCTTGTTATTCTCCAACAGCCGGTTCTCCTCCGGCTGCGGTTGCCAAAAACATGCGCGAAATTCACAATGTACGGTGCTGAACTTCTTGCGCTTTTCATGGCCTTATGATAATATAAATTCGTCCATAATGCAAATACCGATTTCTCTATATTTTCCATAACGTCAAGATTATGGAATCATGTACGGAGGCATGTCATGAATCTCAAGCATGTGCAGTATGTCCTCACCATTCTGCGGGAGGGCTCCATCACGGCGGCCAGCAAGAAGCTCTACGTCTCCCAGCCTGCGCTCTCCCAGACGCTCAAGCAGATCGAGCAGGACCTGGGCGCGCCGATCTTCGACCGCACAACCGATCCCATCTCCCTGACCTACGCCGGGCAGCAGTATGTGGACGCGGCGCAGCAGGTCATGGACATCGACCGCAACCTGCGCGCGCGCATTGCGGAGACGAAGAAGGAGATGCACGGCCGGCTGTGCATCGGCATTTCGATGCAGCGGGGCCTGCAGCTGCTGCCGCTGGTCATTCCGGAGTTTTCGCGGATGTATCCGTACATCCGCATCGAGCTGCTGGAGCACGGCAGCGCGACGCTGGAGCACATGACCGCGGAGGGCCAGTGCGATCTGGCGCTCATCGCCACGAGCGAAAAGCCGAACAAGCTGCGCTATGTGCTCATCGAGAACGAGGCAGTGGTGCTGATGGCGGCGCGCTCGACGGAGCTGGCGCACCGCTTTGCCGACGGCGAGCCCATCGAGATCACGCAGGCGCAGGGCGAGAGGTTCGTCTCCATGCGCGAGGGGCACAGCGTGCGCACGATCCAGGACAGGCTCTTCGAGCGGCACAACATGTCCCCGACGATCCTCATGGAGACGACGAACATGGAGGCGGGCAAGCACGTCGCCGCGCGCGCCAACGCCGTGATGCTCATTCCCAACGTCTACGTCACACAGGACCTGCACTACCGCGTGCAGTGCCATCCGATCCTGAATAACGACTACCAGCGGCACTTCTACCTGTGCTACCGCCGGGGCATGTACCTGACGCGGTACATGGAGGACTTCGTCCGGCTGGTCTGCGAGAAGCTGAACGTGCCGTTCTTCCTGAGCGAACAATAAAAAACAGCGCTCCTTTCCGCACCTGTGTTGCAGAGATACGGAAAGGGGCGCTGCGTGTTCATGCGATGGTTTTCCGATATACCGGCTTCAAGCCGCCCGGTTTCGGCCGAAAGCGCCGCCTCCAGCGGCTGTTCGGCTGCGTTTCTTTGGGCTTCGCCTTGGGTTTCGTTGGGGTTGCCGCCCCAAACCCCGCTCAGGGGCCCTGCCCCCGAACCCTGCCAGGGACCAGAGTCCGGGGAACTCGCATAGTCGCACCGCAAGCGGTGCTCCTTGCGATTCCCGACGCTCCGCCTGCCTGTTTCCGCCACTGGCGGCGGCAGGCTCCGGTCCCCCAGACCCCTTCTTCGCTTCGCGCGGCTTCAAGCAGGTTTTTCTTCCATAAAGATCACCATCAGTGTCAGCGCGAGCATGTCCGCGCAGCCGCCGGGGCTGATCCCCTTCGCGGTCAGCTCCGCGTCCCACTGCGCCAGCCGCGCCTTCACGGCGTCTCCCTCGGCCCGCGCGTCCAATCCCGGCTGCGCCAGCCGCAGGCACAGCGCCGCATCCTCCGCCTCCGCGCGCTCCCGCAGCTGCCGCGCGCCCTCCGCGCCGCCCCGGCGCACGGCGTTCGTGTCCTCCACCCGGGCCATCAGCGCCACAAGCGCGCACAGCGCCGCCTCCTGCAGCCCCATGCCCGCATGCAGGCACGCGCGCAGACGCGGCAGCGCCGCCTCCCGCACGCTCGGGAATCCGGCCGCCGCCTCGCGGCGCACCCCGCCGATGCCGCGGCTCCGGTACAGCTGCTCCCCGCAGGAGTCACCCGCGCCCTGTGCAGCCCGCGCCAGCTCCTCCTCCATGCGCATGCGCGTCATCCGTCCGCAGCGCAGCAGCGCCGCCTCCGGGTCGCTCCCCTCGCCGTCATAGCCCATCCCCAGCGCCGCGCAGAGCACGCCCATCGAGAACACCGCACCCTTGTGCGTGTTCACGCCGCCGGTCGCCCCGCGCATGCGCGCCTCCGCCAGCAGCCCCGGCGCGCGCAGCGCATCGAAGCAGGCGGCCTCGTCCCCGCCGCGGTGCGCCAGCCCCTCGCGCACGCACGTCTCAAAGTAGGGGCGCAGCGCGCACGCGCTGTCAATGAACGTGAACAGGTCCATGTCCCGGTGCGCGCCGGGGTTCAGCCTGTCCACCAGGCCGGGCTTGGGCGCGAGCGCTGCCTCCGTCAGCAGCGCGCGCTCGGCCTGCTCCGCGACGTGCCGGGCAAACGCATCCTCAAAGTGCGTGCGGATGATCTCCTGCGTGCGCGCAAAGAGCTCCTGCGCGCTGTGCGCCCGGCTGCGCGCGCAGACCGCTGCGGGCTCCCCGCAGATCAGGCAGCGGCGCGGCGGCAGCCCCACATCCCCGCGGGAGACCTTCTCCCCCTGCCCGAAGAGCACGTCGACGTCCAGCAGGCGGCCCATCGCGCAGCCGTCCTCCAGCGCGCACAGCCGCCGCTTGATCTCGCCCGCGTCGCCCTCGACCACAAGGACCGCCTCCGGCCCGGTGGCCTCGTGGATCTCCGCGGCGAACAGGCGCCGCTGCGGCGCGAGCACCGCTTCGATGCCCGCCCTGCCCCAGGCAAAGGCCCGCTCGATCTGCGCGTCCGTCTTCACCGGTCCGGCCACATTCATCGTCAGGCAGACCAGCACCGCCCCCGGATTCCTTGCGAGCAGCGTCTGCTGCATCTGCGCGCGCGCCTCCCGCGCCGCCATCATGTCCGCCACCGTCACCTGCATCGCCGATCGCCCCTTCCGCATTGCTGGCTCCATTGTAGCAGAATCGCCCGCGGGGCACAAGCCGCGTTTTCCCTATGCATCCGATAAGCACATTCGTATGGGCCGCGCGCGCGGTTTCATGATATAATGAAGCATCCCACCCCCGGAGGTTTCCCATGAGCGACTACATCCTCGCCCCCATCCGCCCCGGCGACCGCCGCGCGCAGGCCGCCATGGACGCGCTGCTCGCGCAGGAGGGCATCGCGCGCGACCGCAACCTCAGCTACAGCGTCGGCCTGTTCGACGAGGACGGCGGCATGGTCGCCACCGGCTCAATCTTTGCCAACACGCTGCGCTGCATGGCCGTCTCCGGCGCGCACCGCGGCGAGGGGCTGATGGCCGAGATCGTCTCCCACCTCGTGCAGGTGCAGCTCGAGCGCGGCAACACGCACCTGTTCCTCTACACCAAGTGCGAGAGCGCGCGGTTCTTTGCGCCGCTGGGCTTTTACGAGATCGCGCGCGTTGCGGACAGGCTCGTGTTCATGGAGAACCGGCGCGACGGGTTTGCCCGCTATGTGAAGGGCCTCGCGGCGCAGCTGGGCGAAAGCGACGTCCCTGCCGCGGCGCTGGTGATGAACGCCAACCCCTTCACCAACGGCCATGCCGCGCTGCTCGCCCGGGCCGCGCGGGAGAATGCGCGCGTCGTGCTCTTCGTGCTCAGCGAGGACTGCTCGCTCGTGCCCTGGGCCGACCGGCTGGCGATGGTGAAGGCCGCCGCATCCGCGTATGACAACGTGACGGTCGTGCCCTCCGGCAGCTACATGATCTCCGCGGCGACGTTCCCCTCCTACTTTCTCAAGGACGACGAGACGGTGACGCACACGCACGCGCTGCTGGACGCGGCGCTCTTTGCGCGCATCGCCGCCGCGCTGCACATCACGAAGCGCTATGTCGGCGAGGAGCCGTTCTCCGCCGCGACGCGCGCCTACAACGCGGCGCTCATGGAGACGCTGCCGCCCGCGGGCGTGGAGCTGTGCGTCATGCCGCGCGCGGAGCAGGACGGCCGGGCCATCAGCGCATCGACCGTGCGCCAGCTCATCCACGACGGGCGCATGGAGGACGTCAGGCCGCTTGTGCCGCAGACGACGTGGGACTATCTCACGGAAAACGGGCAGCACATCGTCGAGCGGATTCAGAAAAGCGCGGATGTGGTGCATCACTGACAGTTTTTGCAAAGCCGCTTGATACCGCGCGAAGCGAAGAAGGGAGTCTGAGGGACAATGTCCCTCAGGCAGGGGTATGGGGGACTGGAGCCGAGCGCGCCCTGTGGGCGAGACAGCGAGGCGGAACGTCTGGAAACGGAAAGGAGCGCTTGCGCGACTATTCCGTTTCCCGGACAAGGCCCCCATCGTCCCCCATCGCGAAGCGATCAAGAAAAAAGCAGTCAGGGAGCGAAGCGTCACCTGACGGCCGAATCCCCGCACATCCGCTTTGATCGGCTTGCCGCGGGATTTCCTGTTGATCAAAACAACAAAAGGGGCTGTCTGGCTAATTCCGAACATTCCATAAAGCAATTTTACTAAGAATAATTGGCTTTTTTGAGCTTGGGGCTCTGCCCCAACGCCCCGCCAAAGGGCTTTCCGATCGCCCTTTGGAAACCTTCGGGCGCAAACCCTCTCAGTTTTTGCTTGGAATGTCTGAATTCTTAGCCTGGCAGTCCCTTCTCTTTATGCTTTTGTTACCTTCTGCCGCTGCGGCGGCCGCAGTCTGCCCGCACGCGGACCGGCTGCAGAATGTGATAGCGAATGAGCAGCCCGATGAGCTTGTCCGTGATCCAGTCCTTCATGGTGCCGTCCTTTCTGCCCGCCGCGCAGGCGGGACGTCCGGGGGTTCTCTGCTGAGCCTATCGTATCAGATTCGCCCGCGACGGACAAGGGATACCGGCTGAACACCGCGCTTTCGCCGCCGAAATGTCGCGCTTACAGCAGCGTCCTCACATACGCCGCGATCTCCTCGTCCTTGCAGCTGGCGAAGAACAGCTCGGCAAAGTGCTCGCCCGCGACCGCGCCGCGCACCAGCTCCGGGTCGATGTCCTTGAGGCAGTCCACCAGCGGACGCAGCGTCTTCGCGCGCACCGCATCGAGGATCTTCTTGTTGCGCTGCTCCGGCACCACGCGCTCCTTCGGGTAGCCCTGGCCGTGGCCGAAGCCGAAGAGCTTTTCAAAGATGTAGGTCAGGTTCAGCTCGCCGCCCCAGCCGAAGCCCTTGGCGAACGGGAGCGCCACGGCATTGCCGTCGTTCACATGCGCGAAGGTGTAGGCGTCCACCGGGTCCTCGACATGGCCGCAGATGACGCCGGGGAAGCTGTTCATCGCCAGCATCGCGCCCTCGCCGGTGCCGCAGCCGGTGACCACATAGTCCGCCGCGCCGCTGTTCAGCAGAATCGCGCCCAGGATGCCCGCCTGCACATAGGTCAGCTGCGCCTTGTCCTCCGCGGTGTACATGCCATAGTCATCGACGGTGTGGCCCATCGGCTCCACCACACCGCGCAGCGCCTCCAGGATCAGCGCGTTCTTCGCCGCCTGGCTGTTCTCGTTGATCAGAGCAATTCTCATCGTTCGTTCCTCCCCTGTCGTTCCGGCGCACATGCGCCTTGTATACATGATATACTTTCGCTGCAGCCGCGCGCTTCTCCTGCCTTCCGGCGAAAAAACAGGCGGTCCCGCCGGACCGCCCTTATTCCACTCTTCCGCCGGCACCCGGGAAGCCCTGCGCCTGCCCCCGTCCGCCCGGCGCGCTCCACGCGCCGCCGAAGCCGTAGCCCGGCCAGAGGTCTTCCTCCCTGGCCTGCGCGTACGGGGACTGCGCCTCGCTCTGCTGCGCCGCAAAGAGGCCGCTGATCAGCGAAAGCGCCAGATTGAGCACCATGAAGCCGATGAGCACAAAGGCAAAGACCGGCCTGCGCGCGCCCCGGAAGAACGGCTCCTCCTGCCGGCGGCCGCCGTCCGCGCTCTGCCCGAAGCCGCCGTACGGCCCGTTTCCATAGCCGCTGCCATAGCCCGCGCTCTGCGATGTGCCCGCGCGGGCCGTGCTGTTCCTTCCGGGATTCCTGATCTGCCCATACGCCGCGTTGATCTCCGCCATCCTCCGGGCCGCCTCTTTATCGCCCGGGTTGACGTCCGGATGGTATTTCTTCGCCAGGGCGCGGTAGGCGTGCTTGACCTCCTCGGCGGAGGCGCCGCGCGGCACGCCCAGCACGTCATATGGATCGCGCATGATTCATCCCTCCTGCACGCCATTGTACAGGGGAATTGTGAATCCCGTGCGTCAGGGCTGCATCGCCGTCATGAACTTCTCCGGGTCAAGCCCCAGCTCCTGCGGCAGGAAGCGCGGGCAGACGTTCTCCGAGGAGGTGATGACCGACGCAGCCAGCGCCGTGCCGATCTCCACCGCCTGCGCCAGCCCCTTGCCGTACGTCATGCCGATGGCCACGCCCGCGCAGAACGCGTCGCCTGCGCCTGTCGTATCCTTGACGTGCACATCGCGCGCCGGGCAGACGCCAAACGTGCCCTGCATGTCGGCATAGACCGCACCCTGCCCGCCGAGCGTCACGACCATCGAGGGAATGTTCGCCCGGGCGATCTTCCCGCAGAGCGCCTTGGCAAGCTTCTCCGGGGCATCGCCCTCAAAGCCGTCGGCAAAGAACATGCCCGCCTCCTGCCTGTTGCAGATGAAGCAGTCGAACTTCTGCAGAAAGTCCCGGCGCTGCACCGCGATGCTCATGTTGGAGACGAGCGCGAAGAGCTTCGTGCCGTGGCGCTGCGCCAGCTCAATCACCGCCTTGACGATCTCCTTGTCCAGATCCACCTCCAGCACCGCGGCGTCCGCCGAGGCGAAGATCTCATCGCCCCGCTCGTCCAGCAGGTCCACCAGCGGCAGCATGTTCGGCCGCTTGGAGATGGAGCCGGCAACGTCGCCGTTGTTGTCGAACACCGCCAGCCAGGTGCCCATGCCGTCCGGGATCGTCAGCACATAGTCGGTGTTGACCTTGTGGTTGCGCAGCTTCTGCACCACGGCCTCGCCCATCGGCGTGTCGTCTACGATGCCCAGATACGTCGGCCGCAGCTCGACGTTGGCGATGTCCTCCACCACGTTGCGCGCCACGCCGCCGTGCACATACTCGATGCGCCCGACGTTGCGCCCGTTGGCGATATAGTTGTCCTTGGGAAAGCCCTTGATGTCCACAAATGCCGCGCCGATGACCACAATGCCCATTTCAAAAACTCCTTCACGCTTCATGGCCTTCATTATAGGAGAATTTCGCGCCCATGTCAAACCTCCCGGCAGGAAAACCGCCCGAAAGGGCGAATTGAACCGGTATTTCATGAACAAAGGAGAACCGCTATGACGCTTGATCTGCCGCTTGCCGTCAATTACGCCGCCGCGGGCGCGCAGCCCCCAGCCGGGCCCGCACACATGACCTGTTACCTGCTGCCCGCCTCCGACGAGATTCCCGACCAGAAGGAAAAGCCGATGGTGCTCGTCTGCCCGGGCGGGGCCTACCGCTTCCGCTCCGCCCGCGAGGCCGAGCCCGTCGCCATGCAGTTTCTGGCCGCGGGCATGCACGCCGCCGTCGTGCACTACTCCGTCGCGCCCAACCGCTATCCCTGCGCCGCGCTGGAGCTGGCGTATGCGGTGCAGCAGTGCCGCCGCCACGCGGCGGAATGGCACATCGACCCCGCGCGCATCTTCATCCTGGGCTTTTCCGCGGGCGGACACCTGTGCGCGACGCTGGGCACGCTCTGGCGCGAGCCGGTCTTCCGCGCCGCGCTGGGCGACGCTTACGACTGGAAGCCCGACGCGCAGGTGCTGTGCTATCCCGTGATCACGATGGGCAGGCTGACCCACGTCGGCAGCCGGGACAATCTCCTCGGCCCGGACGCCCCTCAGGCGCTGCGCGACACGCTCTCGCTGGAGCTGCGCGTCACGTCGGACACCGTGCCCACGTTCCTGTGGCACACGGTGACGGACCCCTCGGTGCCGGTGGAAAACACGCTGCAATACGCGATGGCGCTGCGCAGTGCTGGCGTGTCGTTTGAGCTGCATCTGTTTGAGCAGGGCGGGCACGGGCTGTCGCTGTGCCGTGCGCAGACGGCCTCCAAGCCTGAGCAGATTGTGCCGGACAACGCCGGGTGGATCGACTATGCGGTGCGGTTTCTGAAGCGGCGGTAAAGGCTTTTCTTTCCAAAAATGCAAACAGCGCGGGAGCCGGCAGCATGCCGGCTCCCGCGTGATGCTCACCCGTTCTTCTTCTCCCCGTCCTCGCCCGCGGCGCGCACGATGTCCAGCGCGCGCGTGAGCACGCCGGGAATCGGCAGGCCCATCCGCGAAGCGTTTTCCAGAATCGAAACCCCCTCACTGGCGATGAACCACAGACAGGTCGCGCCCGACACGGCGGAAAACTGCACGCCCGCCTCCGTCTGCACGGCCAGGTCAAGCAGCACCGCCAGCAGCACGACCAGCAGAATCATGCACTTGCGCAGCAGCCCCTCGAAGGCCGCACGGCTCGAAAGGCCGCCCGTGTCGGTCTTCTGCGAGCGGCCCATCGCCCCGCAGAGGATGCCCGTCACCAGGTCGATCGTCATCACGCCCACCAGCAGGCCCATGATCGGCGGAATGCCCGTCGCAAAGCTGAGCACCGCGCCGCCCGCCGCAGCCAGCGCCCGAAGCACCTTTTCCATATATCCTTCCCTCCTCAGTCGTCCACGCGCGCGAGGTATTCGCCGCAGGCGACCCCCACGCTCCCCTCATATTCTATTCGGGGCCATCCGCTTCCGTCGTCCTCCAGCACGCGCACATACGCGCCGCGCGGCACATGGCCGATGACCCGCCCGATCACCGGTGTTTCGCGGATGCGCAGCGGATCGCGCGCCGTCGTCACGCGCGCGGTGTACAGCGGTGCACCGTCCGCCTCCTGCTCCGGACCGGCCGGCGCGACGTCGATGCAGCGGTGAATCCCCAGCAGGGTCCACTCGCCGTCAAGCGGCGTCTCCACGACCCGGCCCCATGCGCTGGAGCTGTGGATCACCGTGCCGTCGCCCGTCACCAGCCCGACGTGGTGGATGTCCTCCGCCCGGCGCTTGAACGCCAGCATGCCGGCCCTCGCGCCGCGCAGGCACGCCTGCCGCCAGGTCAGATCCCGGTATCGCGGCGCGCTGTTGATGCTGCGCCAGAGCGTGTTGGTGCCCGCCGTGGTATAGCCGGGTTCACCGCCCGGCGCCGTGCGGATGACGCGCTTGATCAGGCCTATGCAGTCCATCCCGCTGTATGGTGTGCCGAGAAGCGCACGCGCCGCGGCAATGGCGTCAGAAGTTCCGATAGCCAAGGATTCTCCCCCTTTCAGGCAGACAAAAACCGCCTTGCGCGTCGCAAAGCGGTCTGATATAATGGCATTGTGTAGGCAGACAGGTACTGCCGGTGGAGTCCTCCTCGCAACGCGTACAGAAGCGAAGGAGGTGATCGCATGACGGATTATGAAATTCTCATGATCGTCCTGACGATTCTCACCTTGCTCGTAGTGGCAAGCAAAAGAAACGACAGATAATGCGAACCGCCGGACAGTTGGCGCTGCCTGGCGGTTCTTTCTCTGTTCTGAACAATAGAGAGGATTCCGGCTGAAACGGCTCCCTACCTGCCTACATTGTACGCCATCCCCGCCCGTCTGTCAAGCCAGAAGGGCGGGGGCTTTTTTCGTTCCGCAGCCCGCGCAGCGGTCAGTCCGCCGCCTCCACCAGAACCCGGTACGTCTTCGTCGTGCCGCAGGGGATGGACACCGTCACCATCGCCTCGCCCGGCGTCAGGCCCGTCACGGTGATCACGCCGTCCGACGCCGATGCGCTCACGCCATCCGTGTCGCAGGTCACCGTCAGCTCCGTGCCGTTGTTCGCGTTCTCCGGCGCATAGCGGACGCAGCCGCTCAGCACGCCGCCCTCCGGGAGGATCATCACGTCCCTGTCCCATTCCACGTCGAAGTCGAGCGCATCCACGGCGTCGGTGTAGGCCGTCTCCTTGCCCAGCAGCACACAGCGGAAGCCGCGGATCTTCGCCGTCAGCCCCGGCGCCAGGCCCGTGTTCACCACCTCGACGCCGTAGCTGCGCCAGGGCAGGAGGGTCGTCATGTGCTTGAAGGTCGCCTGAATGTGGCCGTCCGAGCCGGTGCCCAGCCAGATCACCTCGTCCACGCCGTCGGGCTTCACGCCGACCGCCCTGGGATACCTGCCGGCGTACGCCGCGGTGCCGTATTCGCCCATGTCCACCAGCATGTCCAGCCGGACGCAGGCCACGCTCTGCGTGCTGTAGCGCCGGTTGGGCACCAGGAACCTCGCCGCGCCCTTCGTTCGGAACTCGCTGCTGTAGATGTTGGGATAGAGCGCCTCGATCTCCTCGGGCGTCAGCGCGCGATCATACACCCTGCACGCGTACACCCTGCCCTTCAAGCGGTTGTCGCCCGCCAGCGTCGGCGCCGTCATGTTCTCGCCGATGTGCAGCGTGCCGGAAAATACGCTCGCCGCGTCCGTGCCGCTGATCGTCGCCAGGCGCTTCATGTTCGCGTCGAATGCGCTCAGCACACCGTTTTCGCGGATCAGGATCACGCCGTAGCGCACGCTGCTGTAGCCGAAGTAGCGGCCGCCGTCGACGTACTTGCCGTTGGTGTACTTCCAGCTGTTGCGCAGCGTCACGAAGCCGCCGCGCGGAATGGCCTCCGGATTCTCGCCCTGCTGCAGGGACAGGCCCACGTCAAAGCCAGGCGAGAGGCTCCTGTCCTCCGTGTAGTTCATCGCGCTGAGCACCGGGATGAATGAGAAGTTCGGCAGCCCCGCGTCGTGATAATTGTCCAGCTCGAACTGTGCCGTCACGGTGAAGTCGCTGCTGTCGGCGAACAGCTCCACGCCCGTGTCGATGCCAAACGTGCCGTCAAAGGTCACGCAGCCCGCGGCCTCGTCGTAATGCTCATCATCGGCGAGGTCGTAGATCACGCTGTCCGACGGATCGGCCGCGTCCTCCTCCACCAGGCTCCTGCCGTAGAGCAGCAGGCCCGTCTCCTCATCGGTGAGCGCGCGGGTGAACACCTGAAACGCCTCCATGCGGCCGGAGAGCGCGCGGGAGTTGTCGCCGTAGTAGCCGTCGCGCGCGCCGATGAGCAGCGTTCCCGTCTGCCCGTCAAAGCCGCTCTCCGGGACATCCACCGTCAGCGCGAGGTGATCCGTCATCGTCGCGGCGTCATCGCCCGCCCTGCAGAGCCAGAACTCGATCCGGCTTCCCGTCCGGCGCATGACGGCCTTCATGCCGGAGGTGTTCATGCGCATGTAGCCCTTGCCCTCGTCGAGGTTGAGGCTGGTCGTGTTGGAGACGAGCATCGCGGAGGTGTACCTGTTGGCGTAGCGTCCGCCGAAGATCAGGCCGCCCTTCGCGGCGCCGGCGTCCCACATCATGAACAGCGGGTTGTAGCCGCTGCCGGACGTGCCGCCGTCCGTGTCGTCGCCGAAGTAGCGCAGGAAGATCGTGAAGTCCCCGCCGTCCTTGAGGAGCTCGATGCCCGTGTCGATGTGCGTCGGATTGTCCGGGCCGGGGAAGATGTAGCCCGTGCCCGCCTCGTAGCCCTCGGCCTCCTCGATCGAATACGCGTAGTCCGTCGGCGGCTGCACCTCGGGCACCGCGTCGCGGGCCGTCAGGGTGACGACGCCGTCGACGACCGCCGCCTGATCGTTTTCAAGCAGCGCGCACGCCGGATCGTAGTTCGTCATCTGCACCTGCGGGAACCGGTCGCCCGGCGCCGTCAGATGGCAGGCGGAAAAATCCGTGTTCCAGGTGCTGAGCATGTCGTCGATGATCACGTCCCCCGCCAGCGAGCAGCTGTTGAAGTACGGGCGGATGCCCTGATTCTGCTCCAGACGCAGGCCCTTATCAAAGCGGCAGTTGAGGAAGTGCGTGTAGAGCTTGCCGCTGTCCGCAACCTCCATCACGTTGCCGGTGATGCTGACCGGCACGCTGTAGCCGCCCGTCATATGGATGAAGCCGTTGCGGTCCACGTAGCTCCCGCCCATCACGTTGCCGCTGAAGACGATGGGATCGTGCGCCTCGTAGATGCTGCTGTCGTCCGCGTTGAGCGACACGTTGCGGTAGATGAAGTTGACAGACGGGGTATAGCGCACGCTGAGCGCGTAATCGAGCTTGTACTTTTCCTCCATCAGGCGGCAGTTTTCCTCGCTCTGCAGCGTGCCCTGCCCCTTGCAGTAGTTGCCGATGCACGGATTCCACGCCGGTCCCTCGATGGCGCTCTCGCAGCAGTCGATGAACACGTTGCTTTCGCAGGTGAGATGCTGCCTGTAGGGCGCGTGCGCCCTGCCCGCGCCGCCCAGCAGCGCCGCACAGCCCACGCCGCGCTGCTTTTCCGGGATCGCCGCGAGGTATTCCGGCGGCAGATAGCCCAAGCCGCAGCCGATGAAGCGGTTCCCGTGCAGCCTGCCGTTGACCGTCGGGTAGACGGAGTCGTAGGCATACAGGCTCACGCCACCGAAGGCCGTCAGATAGAACAGGTTGTCGGAGATGTCCACAAAGCCGAGCTTGCCCGCGCTGTTGAAGTGAATGGCTGCATTGCCGCGGATCTGCGTGAAGAAGCAGTCCCTGACCGTCAGGTTGTGCACGCTCATCGGCAGGATCGCCTGACCGGTGGTGTGGTGCGCATAGCCCGAGCCCGTGAACAGGTCATTGTACGCGATGTCCCGGAACGTGCAGCCGTAGAAGGCGATGTTCTCGCAGCCCGGCTTGCTGCCATCCCCGGCGGCATCCTTGCGCAGGGCGACGCCATAGCAGGCGCGGTTTTCCCCGTTGTTGAACACGCCCTCCCACTGGCAGTTGCGGAACGTGATGTTCCTGCATCCCCACAGGTTCAGCTGCGTGCCGCGGTTGAAGATCACGTTGCGGATCTCCGCGTTCTCCACGCCCATCATGTCGATGACGCCGTACTTGTAGCGCAGGCAGCCGCCGTCGATGACGGTGTTGCTGCGGGCCAGCGCGTCGGTCAGGGCCTGCGTGTCGTCCGTCACGCCGTCCGCCGCAGCGCCGGGGATGCCCGTCATCCCGCCTTCACCCGCCGGACCCTGCGGGCCGCGCGCAAAGGCATAGGGCATCAGGATGCGCTCCTCGCTCCTCATCTGCATAGCTGTCCGTTCACCTCCTGCACCTCAA